>CAYJLS010000069.1:0-14842 GCA_964371065.1 uncultured Anaerolineaceae bacterium
CCCGCAGGAGCCAATTTTTATCAAGGGCGCATCCCATCGCTTTGGCGCGCTAACAAATAAATCATGAATTTCAAGATGTGTTCTTTTTGGTTGGTGACAGCAATTTGAACAATTACAATATCCAAGGGGAGGAATTGTCTGGTTTAATGAAAGCGCGTATTCTGGATTTACTCGATTTATTTAGTAAAAAAGTTGATAGTGTAGTCGCCGAGGGGTTTGAGCTTAAGAATGTGAATGGCGAACTAATTAAGCAACCAATGAATTTTACAATTAGCCGCGATAAGTTTATTCCGATGATTGATAACTACAACTATAAAATCATGGTTTTGGCTGAAAGGGCATTAAGAGGCGAAAAACATTTGCTTATCTAGCCGATCAAACAAAACTGATTATGAATACGAATCTAATGGGTGGAGCCCGCCTAAGCCAGGGTGGTTTACACTTGGGTCATTATTTGGGATGTCTTACGCCTCTGGAAGACTTGTTGGGGGATGAATATTTCTTTGTCATTCGAGACAGAGGAAAAACTTGCACTTTAAATAACCTAAAAAGTAATCCCAACATCATAAACATGGTAAGCGATTTGTTATCGACTTCGTATGCAAATCGAATTTCTATTGTCCCGCAGAGTTTCCTCCACTCTCGTTACCAATTAATGCAAGATTTTATATTGGATATTTTGACATTAACGCAACTGCAAAATGCCCATCCAAGAAAAAAAAGGATAAAAAACGATGATACGTTTAATATTTCGCTGAAAGATTTTCTGTTTCCCGTCGAAACAATATGTACATATTTTTCTCTAAATGCAAAATATATATTAATGAACGACGACAGCTTAAGGTTTGTTAGTTTTGCGAAACGAGTCAGTCAAAAACTAGCCAATCTAAATGGCACTCCTTTAGTTGTCACTCCCACTCTGAAACATGGTGTCGTGCCAAGATTGCTAGGCTACAATTATCAAAAACTTAGCAAAGGCCATAACAATTGCATTTTTCTATCAGAATCGGATGAACAATTAGCTTTTAAAGTTAAACAACTATTTCTATTCAAGTATCTATTTGTTCACGAGCCTGAATTTAAAGACACCTACACAAACTCTCCACACAACTTTGTTCTTCCCAAGAGTTTTTTGCCATTACTCTATCTTAGAGCCTTTGGATCAGATGTTACAGATGGTGATTTGGAAAGATATAGAAATCCAGCTCTTCAGAACGAACTTGAAAACCGCCTACTCATTGATTTGAAGCAATTGATTGATCCAATGAGAGAAAAGAAAAAATATTATATAAACAATCCTGACGAGTGTTGGCTTGCCATTGAGTCTGGTATAGATAAAGCAAGCGGAGTTGTGAAAGAGATTGGCGAAAGGTTTGAAGTTTTTGTAGAAAATTATTCACAAACACATGGTTAACATCTTACTAGTTAGGCACTTGGAATCAATAAAGAATGTTGATAAGATCTTTTCCTCAACATTTGCCAGTGACCCATTAACATCTAATGGAATTGCGGATGGGGAAAAATTAGCGGATTCTCTTGCAAAATTTTCCTCAGATAGAAATCTAAAAGCAAATTGCATATATACATCTAATGCCCAGCGCGCGTTAGCTACGGCAAATATAATTTCCCAAAGAATGGGAATAACGTGTAAAGGCTATGATGAACTCTTGTCATTTAATATGGGTGGATATTCAGGTGAAAAGGAAGATGATTTGATAAAAAAAGACCCGAATCTTCATGAACAATTAGATCTATATAGGGTTGGACTGTTCAACTCATATAATTTGAGTTTGCCCTCGGCAGCTGAAATGCCACTGATGTTTGAAAAACGAGTCAATGATAAAGTGAGGGACATTATTTCGATTCCTGGCGAGTCTTTGAAAATTATTATCCTTCATCGTTCTCCTCTCACCGCTATTCTGATTGATTTTGCCAGAAGATACTATAGATATCCCACAGATTATTATGGGTTCATCAAACTTGATATAGGATTTATTTCTTGGTTGACAATGGAAGATGATAAGATTGGCAAAATAAATAAAGTAAATGTTTCGCCAAATGAAATATTGGTGGATTGATTATTTCTTGTGACCAAAATACTGTCACTTAGCGCGGGAAGATGCACAACCATCCAACCTCCCTACCCAATCTCAATCATCCTCTGCACCGACCGCGCGGCGCGGACGCGGATGTCTTCGGGGACTTCGATTACGTAGCGGTTGAACTTCAGCGCGTTAAGAGTGTCTTCCATCGTGATGGTGTTCATGTGTGGACAGCGGATCATGCACAGCCGCAGCATGTCCTTCTCAGGATTGGCGGCGGCGATGTTGTCGCCCATGGCGCACTCGGTCAGGACGAGATATTGCGGCGCGTTGGATTCCTTCACGAACTTGATCATGGCGTTCGTGCTGCCCGAAAAATCGGACGCCGCAGTGACATCAGGACTGCACTCGGGGTGCGACAGGACGGCCACGTCGGGGAATTGGGCACGCACGGTCTGAATGTCGTTGACAGTGAATTTCTCGTGGACTTCGCAACGTCCGCGCCAGCCGATCATTTGGTAGTCGCCTGTTTCGTCAACTTCCAATCCGTGCTCTCCCTTTTTCGGGAAGATGATTTTCTTTCCCATCTCGCGCGCCACATTCGCGGCCAGGTACTCGTCGGGCAGGAAGATGACCTTGTCACTCTTGAGCGATTCCACCACGGCCATGGCATTGCTCGACGTGCAACAGATGTCGCTCTCGGCTTTCACGTCCGCGTAGGTGTTGACGTAGGTCACGACAGGCACGCCAGGGAAAAGCGCCTTCAAGTCGCGCACGTCCTGCGCGGTGATCGAAGCCGCCAGCGAACAACCCGCCTTGTCCGATGGCAGGAGCACGGTCTTGGTCGGGTTTAAAAGTTTCGCGGTCTCGGCCATGAACCTGACGCCGCAGAAGACGATCACATCCTTGTCGGTCTGCGCGGCTTTGCGGCTCAGGTCGAGCGAGTCGCCCACGAAATCGGGGATGGAGTAGAACAGCGCAGGCTCCATGTAGTTGTGACCGAGAATGACCGCGTTGCGTTCGGCTTTCAGAGCGTTGATCTCCACGGCGATCTCGGCTTTGATTCGCAGTTCCACATCGGGGACAACCTTTTCGAGTTTCGCCCGCATTTTGTCGTACATCGCTTGAACTTGGGGATTCATGTTTACCTCTACTTGTTATCGTCATTGCGAGGGCGTACCCGCCCGAAGCAATCTCCTCGTGACGAGGGGATTGCTTCGCCGCTCGCCCTTCGACTACGCCGTGAGTACACGGCTCCGCTCAGGACGGCGGCTCGCAATGACGGAGTCAACCTAGATAATCAAAACTCACATCGAACACTTTGGCCGAGTGGGTCAGCGCGCCGACGGAGATGAAGTCCACGCCCGTTTCGGCAATCTTGCGGACGGTCTCCAGAGTGACATTGCCCGAGGCTTCCAACTTGGCGCGGCCATTCGTCAGACGCACGGCATCGGCCATCATCTCAACCGACATGTTATCGAGCAGGATTCTTTCGACTCCCAAACTGAGTGCGACCTTAACATCGGCTACGGTTCGCGTTTCGACCTCGATCTGGAGGCCGCTATTTGAGGCGCGTGCGCGTCTGACGGCTTCTTCGATGCCCCCCGCGAAGTCAATGTGATTGTCTTTGATGAGGATCATGTCATACAGGCCAATGCGATGATTCCCGCCGCCGCCGAGTTTGACGGCCAGTTTGTCCACGAGGCGCAGACCTGGCGCGGTCTTGCGCGTGTCGAGGATGACGGCACGCGTGCCCGCGACCGCGTCCACGAATTGACGGGTCAACGTGGCGATGCCTGAGATCCGCCCGAGGAAGTTGAGAGCGGTCCGTTCAGCGGTGAGCAGGCTCGAGGTCCGACCAGAGACGAGGGCGAGGAACCCGCCGCGGGTCACGCGTGAACCGTCCTCCACTTGCGCGGAGAAATCCACAGCGGAGTCCAAAAGTTGATAGGCGGCGCGCGCCACGTCAAGTCCCGCGATGATCCCGTCCTGTTTGGCGATGATCTGCCCGCGCATGGTCGCATCGGCAGGAACGATGCTGTTCGTGGTCGCGTCGCCTGTGCCGATGTCTTCGCCGAGGGCGCGTTTGATACAGTCGAGAATTTCGGTTGGAAGCATGGCATGATTATACCGATAAAAAAGGCCTGACTTGCGTCAGGCCTGTAGCGCAAGTCTATAGACTTGCGTTACTTGTGACGGGTTTGGGCTTATTTGCCGATCTCAGCCCGAGGAAGACCGCCGCGAAGTAGACCGCGTAGGCCAACACCTCGGTGAGGGACGGATTGCCGTTGTAGCCGAAGAGGGCTTTGAGGAGCAGGCCGAAGGTGGAGTTTTCGTCGAGGATGGCGTTGACGTCCCAAACATGCTCAATGACCGCGGGAATCCAGCCGACCTCGTTGAACTCGTGGATGCCGTGCGCGACGAGACCTGCCGCGAAGAGGATCAGCAAAAAGCCCGTCACCTGGAAGAAGCGGCGCAGGTCGAGGCGGATGATGGCCGCGAAGATGGACCAGCCGAGTAGGATGGCCGTGCCGAGACCGAGGATCGCGCCGAGGGTGGTCTGCAACCAGTCGGTGGCGAAGACGGAGGCGGTGAGGAAGAGCGCCAGTTCGATGCCCTCGCGCAGGATGGCGATGAAGGCCACGAAGAAGACGGCGCGCTTGCCCGTGGTGAACGCGGCGCGATGGACATCTGCTTCGATGGTGCTTTTGAGCGTGCGCGCTGTGCGGCTCATCCAGAAGATCATCCAGGTGAGCAGGGCGGCGGCGAGGATCATGGTGATGCCCTCGAAGATCTCTTCGGCTGCGCCTTCGAATGAGAGGCCGAAGGTAGTGAGAAGAATCCCGCCCAGCAAGCTGAGCGCGGCTGCGGAGAGAGTCCCCAGCCAGACGGCGGGAACCAGATCCGTGCGGCGCATTTGACGCAACGCGCCGAGCACAATACCGACGATGAGCGCAGCTTCGATGCCTTCACGGAGGGAGAGCAGGTAACTTGGGAGCATGGGTACCTCTTTGGGTGAATAGGGTTGGGATATGAAAATCGGCCTATTTGAGGCTGATTTCTCATAAAAATTTTATCATGGGGTATGGGGAATTGCCAAGATATTTATCACAATTTTCATAAATATTTGTCATCACAGATTTGGGACAAAGTGGTACAATAAATTTGCCAGTGGACAAAAATCGGCTCCATGCCGTGAGATTATTGGGCTACGGTCTTCAATAATCCTATATCCCTGGCAAGGTATTATCCAGAGCCGCTAATGTCAGCGGCTTTTTTTGTGTGTAATAACAGCCGTAAGGGTGGTCATGTTTATCATCCAAATCATGAACAAGGCTGAATTGCGGCCAGAGGAATTCGAGATAACGATCTTCGCGGCGTTCGTAAAATCGTTGCAATGCCCAGAGATAATAATCCACAGCCTGTAACCCACCGCTTTGAGGCGGAGTTTCGGCCATCACGGTCAATTTGGCGGCGCTATAAATTCTCCATCGGCGAGTAAACTTTTCACGAGCGATTTCCAACGCGGCGCGAAGGGCGGCGGTTCGGTTTTGCGCGCCGCGTTTGGAAAAATGGATTTCATATCCATCGTCTTTGTGCAACAGGTTTTGGAACAGCGCGCGCACCATGAAGTCGTATAGTTCGTTGGGTTGATAGCGATATGCGCGATCCCGCTCGCGTCGTTGGATGGCGTAATCGGCGACTGCGCTTTTATCACGAACAGCGGCGAAAAATCGAAATTCCTGTTTACCCAGGTATGTAAAGACCTCACGCCGCACTTCAGGCACATCATCCTTGGCATGGAAAGCAAGAACCGTTTTTCGAGTCCTCTCCTGCATGGACGGGACTTTCTTGAAATAGGGGTCAGACAGCAATTGTGCCCGCAGGGAATTCAGGTTAAGGGACAGTTGTTCTGGCTTGGGCACATCCAATATCCCCAAAATAAAATAGCGCGAACAGCCTTCCTCGCCCAGTCGGAGGCGTCCGCGGCGGTTGAAAAGATTGGCGTCGCCTGCTTCATCCACGAAGTAGTAGCGTGTTTCAACAGGTGATGATTTGTTGGTTTTCTTGTTCATCTTGATGCGCTCGTTGCTTGTATTTTACCCTGCTTTGATTCGTGTCGGGTTAGCGCCCGCGTTGGCAGGGATGACCGACGGCTTCGTGGTTCGAGTTGGAGGATGGGCTATAATTAATGCCTATCACCCATTTCTTTTTGGAGACCATCCCATGCCCCTCGACCTATCTTCCATCCGCAGCCAATTTCCCGCTCTCGCCCGCCCGGCTATTTTCTTCGACAATCCGGGCGGGACCCAAATTTCAAAACAATCCCTGGAGCGCGTTAATGGATATCTAATTGAATCAAACGCCAACCATGAAGGCGCTTTCGCCACCAGCATTGCATCCGACGCAATCCTGGATGAAGCCCATCGGGCTATGGCGGATTTCTATAACGCGGCCTCCCCCGAAGAAATCGTCTTCGGCAACAACATGACCACGTTGACGCTCCACATCAGCCGTTCGATTTCAAGAGAATGGAAGGATGGGGATGAGATTGTGGTCACCCGTCTCGACCACGATGCAAATGTCACTCCCTGGGTGCTGGCCGCGCAGGATCGAGGAGCGAAGGTCAATTGGGTGGATTTCGATGTGGAAGACGGCACACTAAAACTGGACGACTTGCAAAAAGCCCTCGAACGAAAGCCGCGCCTGCTGGCTGTGGGTTATGCTTCCAACTCGCTTGGAACAATCAACCCGGTTGCCAGGATTGTTAAAATGGCGCACGCGGCCGGCGCGCTGGTTTACATTGACGCCGTCCAATATGCGCCGCACGGTCCCATTGACGTTCAAAAACTGGATTGCGATTTCCTGGTTTCCTCCGCATATAAATTTTTCGGAACGCATGTGGGGATTTTGTATGGCAAGCGCGAATGGTTGGAGAAATTATTCGCCTACAAAGTGCGGCCTGCCACGAATCGCCTGCCGGGAAAATTCGAGACCGGCACTCAAAACCACGAAGGCATTGCGGGTGTGCTGGGCGCCATAGAGTACTTTGAATGGGTGGGGAAGGAATTCGGCGGCAGTACTGTGGAAGGTCTCGCGGAAAGAGGCTATCAAGGCCGCCAGATGGAACTCAAGAAGGCGATGACCGCCATTCGCGCCTACGAATTCGAACTGGGACGCGCGCTTCTTTCCGCCCTGGAATCCGTTCCCGGCTTACGCCTCTATGGCCTGACCGATGTCCGCCGCCTGGATGAACGCGTGGCTACTTTCTCCTTTCGCTTGAAGGATTTACATCCACGCGCGGTCGCTGAGAAACTGGCGCAGGAGGGCATCTATGTCTGGGATGGGAACTACTATGCCATCAACGTGACCGAGCGGCTGGGGCTGGAAGAGAGCGGCGGCATGGTGCGCGTCGGCGCGGCGCACTACAACACGCTGGAGGAAGTGGAGCGATTGAAAGAGGCGCTGATCAAAATCGCGGCGTGAAAAAATTTTTGCGTCACGGAACCACAGCGCGCAAGATGGGAATTTTACGCAGGATGAATGTGACTCCCCACGAAACCAGAAAAGCGACGACCGCCACGAGAGGGATGACGAGGAGCGAGGGTCCAGCCGCCGTCTCGAAGCCGAATGATTCCCACGCGGCGGCCATCCCGACCAGAATGATGGAGTGGACGAGGTAAATCCCAAAACTGGACGGGCTGACGAGGCTGGAGAAGCGCGCCAGGCGCGGCGAGTTCCGTTCGCCCGCGGCTTTGAGCAGGATGAATGCGCCGATGGCCATCAACACAATGTTCAGGCTGGGATAACTGCGGAAGGGGAATTCGTTGTTCTGCGGGGGCAGGTCGAAGTAGAAAACTGCGAAGGTGAAGGCAAATCCCGCCACGAACAGGCCCAGCGCGACCCACAGTAGACGCGGCGTGGTTTCCAACCGTCCGAGATAGAGACCGAGCAGGAAGTAGCCCACGTAACCTGCGGCATAATAAAGTTCAAATCCGTTTTTCAGCGGCGTAAACTCTTCCAGGATGAACATGATGGGCATGATAACGAACCAGAGCGCGATGTAGTAAAGAATGTCCGAGTTTTTGGCTTTGGCAACGAACAGGCGCAGGATGGGCGTGAAAAAATACAGGCCGATGAGCGAATAGAAGAACCACAGATGCGCGGCGCGAGGTCCGCGCAGGATGCGAATGAACATCTTGAAGATCGCGTCGAGAGTCATCCCCGTCTCGGCGAAGGCGTGCGAGGCGTACACGTCATAGAAAATGGACCAGGCGAGGAAGGGGATGAGGATTTTGGCGGCGCGCTTCTTGAAGAACGTCCAGGTGTCCTCCTCTTTGGAGAGCAGAAGGTACCCGCTCATCAGGAAGAAGAGCGGGACGCCGTTGCGGGAGAGGGTATAGTAAATTTTCTGAACCCAGTCTGGCCCGCCGCCCCACACGTCAATGTGCGCCAGAACAACGAGGAACGCGCCGATGAAGCGCGTGAAGTCCACCCAGGGGAGGATGGGATAGGCGGACTTTTCTTCGTTTTTTGTCAGTTGGTAATCCATGGATAATATTTATACTTTCCGGGAGGGGATGAAGAGATGCGGGATGCGTGTTGCGTGTTGCGTGTCTACCTGTGTACCTGTCTACTTGTCTACGGCTCTCCGATACACGCGATGGTTTTTATATTCCACGCCGTTCAGGTTTTTCAGGTCGGCGCGCATCTGTTTGGTGGTCTCGGCCACCTGGGTCATCTCGACGTGTGTGAACTGATTGAAACTGAAGACGGTGTTTGCCATTTCGTAGTAGAGAAGCGCGTTGCCACCCATGCCCTGAAATTCGGGTAGGATGCCCATGCCGTTGCCGCTGATGGTTTTGGTGCGCTTCATTTCGAGCAGGAGGTCGGGCAGGCCGAAGGGCAGGAGGCGGCCCTTGGCGCGCTGGAACGCGGCGGAGACATCCGGGAAGGCAAACAGGAAGCCGACGATTTCCTCGCCGTGCATGATGACTTTGATGAGGCGCGGGTCGGCCACGAGGAAGATGTTGTCCACTGCGTACTGGATGTCACCCGCGGAGAAGGGATAATATTCCCAGTTATGGATGAAAGCCTTGTTGTAGGCCGCGCCGATGCGCGGCGCCCACTCGACCAGCTCGCGCTTGTTCCTGAACTTTTTGACCCACAGGTTGCCGCGTTCGAGCACGCGTTTGGCGACACGCTCGACGCGTTCAGGAATTTTGAAGGCCTCCGAGGGCAGGTAGCAGGAAACGAAGTCCACTTCCTTTTCGAAGCCGAGCGTCTCGACCAGTTTGGGGTAATAGGCGTAGTTGTAATTCATCATCGTCATCATCTGGCGATGCTCAAAGCCCAGCACCTGGATGCCGTAGCCATCGAACGGCGAGAAACCTTTGGGACCGATCAATGCCTCCATGCCGCGTTCCCGCGCCCAGTCAAAGACAGAAGCGAAGAGCGCGCCCGCAACGGATTGGTCGTCCACACTTTCGAAGAAAGAGAATTGCGCTTTTTTGGTCTTGTGATATTCGTTGAAGGGTTTGTTCACGCCCGCGCAGATACGACCCACGTCTTTACCGTCGCGGATGGCGAGGAAGAAGTCCGCTTCGGAGTGACTAAAGAAGGGATGCTTCTTACGATTGAGCGGCAGGTACGCGTCCACGAAAAGAGGCGGCACCCATTGCGGACAGTCCTTGTAAAGCTGGTACGGAAATTCCACAAACCGCTTAACCTGCTTCTTGTTGCTGGTATCCACTTTTTCGATGGTGAGCATGACGGCACTCCTCAAACGGATTTGAACCCAGTATATAACAAATTGCGCTGTGCGAGGCGGTCAAATAATTTAATGAGCAGGCGAGTGGGTTTGTTTTGCGGGGAAGGGTCATAAGTAACAATGATATAATTATCACAAATGGGCTAGGTTTCTTTTTTATATCGGTAAAATCAAAAGTATTTTCACTTACCTGACTATGTCAAGAGATAATTTGTTTTGCCATAATGATGCCAGTGGGCATGGTCCCTTGGATTCGTTGTGATGGGATACGAAACTAGAACGATAGGAAAAGGAAGAAATGAATACGATCAATCAACCTGCTTCACCTGCCCCAAAGCCAGTCAACTGGATCATCATGGCTGTGGTTGGGGTTATTGGATGTGTCTGTATGCTGGCGGTGGGACTCGTGTTGGGATTGGGAGTTAGTGGGAAATTAGCATTGCCGATGCTATCCGCTCCCGTTCCCACTTTAGCACCAACAGCCCTGGCAACGTCCACTGCGCTGCCCACTGACATTCCCACTGCAATTCCCACGTCCACGGAGACGCCTGTACCTTTGCCGACTGCCACGTTCACCATGGCTCCCACCCAGGAAATCTCCTCGATCGTCGAGGCGCTCCGGGCGGCGGCTGAAGGCAGGGGAGTTGAAGATGCGGCGATGTATGACCCAAAAAAATCAGGGGTACATCCGATCGTCATCTTTTCCGCGTCCAAGGATATCGTGGATGAATGGAACGCTGAATTGCCCGCTGCCTGGCGTGGTCAGAGCGTCAGCCAGACCGAACTGGTGGCTGTAGTCATTAACCATGAAATAGTGGTTGATAGGGCTCGGTATACCGCGAAGGGAATGGGTATTTTCTACATAAATCGAATCCGCACCGACACAGAGGTCATCCTGCGCGAAGCCCGCACCGGCCAATCTGTCGCCTCCTTCACCTTCCAGGGTGGAGATCCGCCAACACTTAAAGGTGGGTACAATCAAATCATCACAGCTGTATATGGAACTCTTGTCCCCTATGAGACCGTGGAACTCTGGCTCCAGTCGTTTGTTGAAAAGTAGAGTGTAGAACCCTGCGTACAAAGAGGCAGTCACTTCAAAAGTGACTGCCTCTTTTATTACGGTTGCGCGCCAACGGACTGCAGGGCGTGGATAGCGTTTTTGTAGAGCTGATAGGGGAATTCAACGAAGCGCTTGACCTGGGCTTTGTTGCTGGTATCCACTTTTTCGATGATAAGCATGGCGGCCTCCTCAAAAGGATTTGTTCCAGTATATAACAAAAATGGGGTGAATGCCCCCTTGAATCCCTCCAGGTGATGTGCTACAGTGTGATTGGAATGCAACTGCCCCTTGTAAAATAACAAGACATGGCTGCGGCCGACCGTTCACTATAGACAATTTTTCTGTCGCCGCTGGGAACTCGCCTCGTTTTCGTCAGGAGGAAGCCATGAAAAAACTGTCCGTTTTCCTGCTGATTCTGGCACTGGGAATGGCAGGCTGTGGGGAAAGCCTAACGCAGATGGAGGCAACATTGCAGCCAACGACAACATCTCCATTGCCAACCACGATACCAACTGCTTTGCCAACACTCACACCCACCGAACAACCGACACAGACCCCATCACTGCTGATTCAGCCCGAAGCAGGAAAAACCTTCAGCGGCCCGATCCAGATTGGCTGGGACAAGGCTTCCAGCGGCACGCTGTCCTTTATCGTCTCTGATGACGGCGCGATGATCACGAATTTCATGGTGGGCTTCAAGGATTTCAAATGCGAAAGCATGTCGGCCAGCGAATTCTCGACCAGCAGCAGCGGGGAGTTTTTTCTCAGCGATGAATGGGAGTTTTCGCTGTCCAATATCGGACGGATCGAAGGCCGCTTTACGAATCCCACATCAGCCAGTGGAACCATCACCCTGAACATCGAAATTAATATCATGAATTCAACCATTTCCTGCGATATGGGAATCTGGGAGTGGAGTGCGGAAGCGCAATAATCCGATTTCACTGTTTGGTTTTCTTGAGGAGGAAGCCATGAAAAAACTGTCCCTTTTCCTGCTTGTTGCCGCTCTGGTGCTTGCAGGGTGTGGTGGAGGATCCGCCCAGCCGAAACCCGGCGCGACCTTCAGCGGCCCAATCGAGATTGGCGCGGACAAAGCTGAAAGCGCGAATTTGTTCTTCACTGTCTCTGATGATGGAACCGCGATCACCAAAGTGGGGATTTCCTTCACCAATTTCAAGTGCGAGGTCATGTCGGCGGGATCAATGAGTTTGAATAGTGGGGGAAATTTTCCGATAACAAACGAACTGGATCTGTCCCCGTCCAACATCGGCCAGATCAAGGGCAGGTTCAATTCCCCCACCAAGGCCGGCGGAACAATTGACATCAAGCTGGAGATCAACACCGGGTTTGGTACGGCCACCTGTAACATGGGCACATGGGAGTGGAACGCCGAAGCGAAATGAACTGATTCAAGGTTGCGCGCCGACAAATTGCAGGGCGTAGATGGCGTCATCGTAACCGGGGTGGACGTCGAGCGCCTTACGCCAGTCTGTGATCGCACCTTCGAGGTCGCCCTTGCGCCAAAGTCCCCAGCCATGCCAGAGCAGGGCCTCTTCCGCGTAATATCCGTTGATGGGTTTGTAGGTGTTTTCAGTGATATCCAGCAGGTAGTCAATGCGGTCGGCATTGAAATAGGCCACGAACGGCCAGAACTGGTAACGCGTCATGCGTTGCGGCAAGCGAATCCTAAAGGAATTATCAAAGGCCTGCACGGCCTCCTGGTAGCGTTCGAAATAGGTCAGCGACGCGCCGAGGTTGAACCAGGCGAACTTATCCTCAGGGTCGGCGGTGACGGCGGCGTTTGCGATGTCCATTGCGTTTTGCCGGTTCAGCTCGGGGTCCCAATCTGTGCCTAGAATGAATTTGATCTCTTCCTCATCTTTCGGGAAGTAGATGACCATGTACAGGTAGTTGAACGGTTTCCAATCTGCCATTAACGTGTCGTAGGGGATTTTTTTGTCCGCGCCTTTTTCCGCCCCATGCTGTGAATCCTGCACGATGAAGATTCCCTCGGCGTCATCATAGCCGTTGAGGAGCAGGTAATGCGCATCCCACAGATCGTCATTGGGACCGTTGGCATCCTGTGGGTCAATTTTCGAGGCCACTTCCACGATGACGGGATAATTGGCGGCCAGCAGGCGTTTGAGCAAATCGAGATTGCCTGCCACGCGGACTTCCGCTTTCAACCAGCCCGCTTCGTTGAGGATGAAGTAACGCAGTTCCTCGGGGTTGACGTTGCGATCCTGCTTGATCGGCTTGACGATGTTTGCAATATCGAATTGCGTCCCCTCCCAGCCGTACATGCGTAATGTCATGGACAGGACGGCGGGCCCGCAGTTGTTGATGTCCTGTTTTTCGTACGTGGGCGATGTCAGCATGACTTGGGGCGGAAGCGGAATCAGCGTGGGAGTCGGCGGTTCGGTGGCGAGCAAGGTGGGGGTCGGAGGATGCGGCGTAAACGTCGCAAACGGCGTGGATGGCACGGGCGTCGGAATCACAACCGGGTCGAGGGTATTTTTGAGTCGGGTAGCCCAAACCTCGTAGCGCCATAAGATCCTTGAGCGCATCGAAGGAATCTGATAGAGCAGGATGCCGAGCAAGGCAACGCCTGCGAAGGAAATTAGCAAAATCTTTACACGCCTGGACATGCGCAAAAGTTTACCATGTCAAAATGAGAGGAGGCTAATTCGACGGCTGTAAGTAGCACGCGGTTCAGCAGTAGGGAATGCGCTAAGAAATGGTAAACTCTGAGGATGAGTTATCATCCCGCGCGCCCCATGACAAAAGCCTCCGCCCCCGGCAAGATCATCCTCTTCGGCGAACACGCGGTGGTTTACGGACGCCCCGCGCTGGCCGTGCCTGTCACGCAAGTCCATGCGGACGTGGAAGTGACCGACTCGCCGCGCGCCGGCATTTGGATTCACGCCCCCGACATCGCCCTTCACGCCGAACTGAACTCGCTTCCCTCCGACCATCCGATTGCTTCCGTTATTCATAACCTTTTTTTCAGCCTCGGCATTTCCCCGTTTCCCCCGCTCGAAATAAAAATTACCTCGACGATTCCCGTTGCCTCGGGACTTGGCTCCGGCGCGGCAGTGACCGTTGCCTTAATCCGCGCTCTTTCATCTTTCATCACTTCGACTTCGCTCAGTGCAAGCTTTCATCTTTCATCTTTTGCCCACCCTCCTTTATCTTTGGAAGAAATTAATTCCCTCGCCTACGAAATCGAAAAACTCCACCACGGCACACCCTCGGGCATAGATAACACCGTCGTCACCTACGCCAAACCCGTCTATTTTGTGCGCGGCCAGCCGATAGAAACCTTCAAAGTCGGCGCGCCCTTCACCCTCGTCATCGCGGACACCGGTATCCCCGCGCCGACAAAGGAATCCGTGGGCGATGTCCGCAAGTTGTGGGAGGCGGACAAGCCCAAATGGGAAAAGATTTTCGATGAAATCGGAGAAATTTCAGAGACGGCACGCACCGCAATCGAAAGAGGAAAGACGAAAGAACTGGGAGGTCTGATGGACTCCAACCACGCCCTCCTGCAAACGTTAACCGTCTCCTCGCCCGAACTCGATCACCTGACGGAGATTGCCCGCAAATCCGGTGCGAGCGGGGCGAAACTCTCCGGCGGCGGACGCGGCGGCAACCTGATCGCCCTCGTCGAACCAGACAAAGCCGCGCGCGTCGCCGAAGCATTGCTGTCCGCAGGTGCGAAACGGACGATTGTCACTGAGATCGCGTAAGTTCGCCGCCCTAGCCGTCATTACGAAAGCAGCGTTCTACCGCTCGAAGCAATCTTCCCGAAATAAGAGATTGCTTCGCCGCAACGAACGCGGCTCGCAATGACGGGACATAGGGGATGTGTGAATCGAAGCCATGATTTTTCTGAATTCCTATGTGTTCATCTCCGTTCATCTGTGGTTAAATTGACCCACGGAGCACCCATGTCCCACGATCCCGAAC
>CAYJLS010000069.1:14942-20803 GCA_964371065.1 uncultured Anaerolineaceae bacterium
CGTTCATCTGTGGTTAAATTGACCCACGGAGCACCCATGTCCCACGATCCCGAACTTGTCGCCTTCCTCAAAGCCTATCCAACCTACCCCACCACCAGCACGCTCGACCACCTGCGCCTCACCGAATACGCGCGGCTGGATGTTGAGTCGCAGGTCTACCTCGATTACACCGGCGGCGGGCTCTATGCCGAGTCGCAGATTTTGCGCCATCACCGCCTGCTCAGCGAGCACGTCTTCGGCAACCCGCACTCCAGCAATCCCGCCTCGCTGGCCTCCACTGAACTCGTCGAACACGCCCGCGATTACATCCTGCGCTTCTTCCGCGCCGACCCCCAGGAATACGTTGCCATCTTCACCGCCAACGCCAGCGGCGCGCTCAAGATCGTCGGCGAGTCCTATCCCTTCGACTCGAACAGCCGCTACCTGCTGACCTTCGACAACCATAACTCGGTCAACGGGATTCGCGAGTTCGCGCACGCGCGCGGCGCCCAAGTGACCTACATCCCCATCGCCCTGCCCGACATGCGCGTGGACGCTTCGCAACTGACCGAGGAGCTGGCGCGGCCTCGAAAGGGCGGACACAACCTGTTTGCCTATCCCGCCCAATCCAACTTCTCCGGCGTCCAGCATCCGCTAGAATGGATCGAGAGCGCGCACGCCCACGGCTGGGACGTGCTGCTCGACGCGGCCGCCTTCGTCCCCACCAACCCGCTCGACCTCGCCTCGGTCCACCCTGACTTTGTGCCTGTTTCCTTTTACAAGATGTTCGGCTACCCGACGGGCATCGGCGCGTTGATCGCACGGAAAGAAGCGCTCCGCAAATTGCACCGTCCTTGGTTCGCGGGCGGGACGATCACCGTCGCCTCGGTGCAAGGCGACAAGTTCTACCTGGCTGAAGGCCCTTCCGCGTTCGAGGATGGCACGCTTGATTATCTCGACATCCCCGCCGTGGAGATCGGACTCAAGCACTTCGAGTCCATCGGCTACGATGTGATCCACGCGCGCGTCCGCATGTTGACAAGTTGGTTGCTGGAGAATTTGTCCGCCATGAGGCACTCGACGGGCGAACCCCTCGTCCGCATTTACGGACCCACCGTCCCCGAAGGAAGAGGCGGCTCCGTCACCCTCAATTTTTTCAACCGGGACGGGCGTCCAATTGACCACCGCTTCATCGAGAGCGAGGCCAACAAGTCCAACATTTCCCTGCGGACGGGATGCTTCTGCAATCCCGGCGCGGGCGAGGTGGCGCTCGGCATCTCGCGCGTGGAACTGGACGTGTGCTTCGCCCAGCCCGGCCACGAGGAGCGCCTGAGCGTGGACGATTTCCGCGTCTGCATAGACGGCAAGTCCAGCGGCGCGGTGCGGATTTCGGTGGGCATGGTCAGTAATTTCAGAGATGTACAGGCGTTTTTAGAATTTGCGAGAGGGCTGTTGGGATAGATTATAATCAAGGCGCAATGAAACTCATCACCATTGGTCACAGTAACCACACTATTGGGAAATTTATCCGTTTGCTTGAAGACAACGGTGTGATGACACTTGTTGATGTGCGGACCGCGCCTGCAAGCCGATACAATCCGCAGTTCAATAAAGAAATGCTGGCCGCGTCTTTGGATGCGAAATATATCCAATATGTTTTTGCGGGTAAATTTCTCGGCGGAAGACCGTCGGACCCATCGTGCTACAAGAGCCGCGTCATGCCTGCTGAAGGCGCGGATTATTTGCACGAAGTGGATTACCCCGCAGTGATGAAAAAGGAATGGTTTATCAAGGGCATTGCGCGCTTGCTTGAGATGGCCGATGAGCAAACAACGGCAATCATGTGCAGTGAAGAAGACCCCGCGCATTGCCACCGTCACCACCTCATCGCCAAATACATCCTGCGCGAACACCCCGAAGTCAAAGTGATTCACATTCGCGGTAACGGCGATACGTTCGGGGCCGCCTCCATTCTCGCGTCCGTTGAAGAAATTCCCGTTGAACAACTCTCCCTGTTTTAGCCTAATGAAACTTTACACCATCGGCTTCACGCAAAAGAGCGCGGAAGATTTTTTCCACCGCATCAAAACTCACCATGTCAAATACCTCATTGACATTCGGATTCATCCCGATGGTCAACTTTCGGGATTCGCCAGGAAAAATGACCTGCCCTTTTTTCTGAATGAACTTGCCGACGGGTGCGGGTACCTGTACCTGCCAACCCTGGCTCCCACCCAGGAAATTCTCAAAGCCTATCGGGAAAGCGGCGACTGGGATCTGTATGTTGAACGATTTGAGTCATTAATGGACGAGCGCAACATACCCGCCGCGCTCCAGCCAGGCGATTTCGAAGAAGCCTGTCTCTTGTGCAGTGAAGACCAACCCGACCAGTGCCATCGCCGACTCGTCGCGGAACGTCTTGCCAAGAATTGGGCAAATGTAGAGATCATCCACATCTAATCGCTTTGTACAGGAGGGCGAGATGAAAAAAGAAATCGCCATCACCGATCTTACAAGAATGCAACAGGGACGCGTCTGCATCGCAGGCTATGACCGCG
Source organism: uncultured Anaerolineaceae bacterium (assembly GCA_964371065.1). Lineage (GTDB taxonomy): Bacteria > Chloroflexota > Anaerolineae > Anaerolineales > Villigracilaceae > Denitrolinea. Next base: position 17,480 of record CAYJLS010000069.1, read on the forward strand.
AGTGCGCCTGCATTCGTCCTGTGATTCCGTTCCAGGGCATCCCGCAAGAAAGCCTCCTGCAACAGAACAAAGCCTTCATCTTCCCCAACGCGGTGGTCGAATTCGATTTCATTCGACCCACCCCCCAACCGCCGCACACCGAAGACTACGCTTACGATCCCGCCTCGCCGCGTTTCATCAAGATCCTGACCGAAAAACAAAGACGCAACGTGATTAAAATTTCGCTTTTCAACAGCGTCGCGGATATTTTCGAGCAGCCGGTTCTATGCGATGTGGGCTTTTCTGTGATGGACGGAATCGGCCCCCGCTCTCTCGGCACGATTCGGCCCGCCGCGATTCACGAGGTGCTCTACGAAGCAGACGAAGGAAAATGGGATTACCGTCTCGGCTTCTACGACGCCGATGACAAATACTACCGTCTTAAAATTACCGATCTCACTTGGCATATCTATTGCGATTCAAAACGCGACGAGAAACACGGACCCCATGATATTGCCCAGGAACTGACCCAAATGCTCAAGCAGGAAGAAGTTTATCTCCGCATTGGCTTGTCGCGCGGCTGGGCCAAATTTCCCGACAGGTGTTTCCTGCAAGTCAACGGCATTCATACCTTTCCCGACTACCTGCAAGACAGGACCTTTGCAGACCTGATGCCGCGCCAAAAATAAGGAGACCCCATGACCCAACCTCCCATGGACGACGATTTCCAGGATCGCATTCAGCGCATCCTCAACGAAAAGAAAAAGGACGATCTGCGCCAGCAATACGGCGCGCACTTCGGGGAAGGCGAGGAGAAACTTCCGCCCGAAGTCGAAAGCGAATGGCTGGACAACATCGCCGAGTTCGAGCGGCAATTCGAAAACGCCAAACAAATAACCGTCCGCGAGCGGATTGGCAATCCAATCCTCAAACCGCTAGCCGAGATTCCCGACTCTGAATTGGAAACCGGACTCGACAACCTGTTCGAGTTGCTGTTCCAAAACAATATCGCCATTGACTTCATCCACGAACAAGATAACCGCGAAACTTACCGCTTCATCACAGAAGAATTGCTCGAAGCAGACACAGACGACATCCGTATCCCCGGGATGATCAGCCACTTCACCTACGAAGAGTTTCACCCCAACGACGAGGACGACGTAACGCAATTCACCGAAGAATTCCTGCATGCCTTGTTTAACGAGGAGTTCAAAGATTGGGACAGCATGTGGTATCACACGGTTTCGAGAGAGCACATGCGCGATTCTGCGGGCAATCCGATCAGCATCGAACAATTCAAAAAACTGGCCGCCGATTTTTACGACGCGTATCCTGTCATCGCCGATCACAAATTTGAAGTAACCAAAGTAGCAGTGGACGGCGACAACGCCACCGCGAAAGCCCAGGTCGTCTGGAGCGCCATGCCCAAAGACAAGAGCGCCATCCTCAAACACAAGGGGGTTTCAAAGTTCAAACTGGAACGATGCGAATACGGCGGCTGGGATGTGGCCCAGGCAAATATCGTCGGCTGGGATTTTGCATGAACGGACAAACTCGCTCCAACATCCAACCCGGTCTCACCGTGCTGATCGTCCTTAAACAAGATCAGCGCACGGGCAAACTGACCAAGGGCATCGTCAAGGAAATCCTGACCAAATCGCCCACGCATCCGCACGGGATCAAGGTCCGCTTGCAGGATGGGCAGGTGGGACGCGTCAAGGAAATCGTGGAATAGGAAAAACCATGCTTACTGTCCAGCAACTCATCCCCATGCTCCAGATCGCGGTCGGCCCCGTGGTGCTGATCTCCGGTGTGGGCCTGCTCATCCTCTCGATGACCAACCGTCTCGGACGCGTGATTGACCGCGGACGGAGCCTGGTACGCGAACTGCCCGAAATCCCTGAACGCAACCATGCGGGCGTGGTAGGACAGCTTCGCATCCTCTCCCGCCGCGCGGACTTGTTGCAACAGGCCATCATTTTTGCAGTGTTCTGCGTTCTGTTCGCGGCGGTGCTGGTCATCACCCTGTTCTTTACCGCCGCGTTCGCAATTGAAGATGCGTGGTTGATCGGCGCGCTGTTCATCTGTGCGCTGGGGTCGCTGATCCTTTCACTGGCGGCGTTTATTCGGGAATTGAACCAGTCGCTGATGGCGTTCCGCATGGACATCGGAGAATGGCCGAAGACAAAACCATGAAGCGTCGTCGCCGCTTCCCCGTCCGGGCTGGCGCGGCGGGACTCATCCTCGGCCTGCTGGCCTGTCGCCCGGTCTTTGCCATTGGCTGGGGCGAACTGGTCATCCTGTTCCTGCTGGTCGCGTTCCTGCTGGGACCCATCCTGTTAAAATTGGCGCGCGCCTGGAACGCATTTCAAGAGTCGCAGAAAAAGAAACGGGATTGATGGATGCGAATTGGCGGAGTGAAGAATGATCCAAACCGTTGCAGGCTTTATCCAATACTTTGAAAGCGTCCGACGCCGCACATTGAATTATCTACGCGTCATCCCTCCTGAAAACTTCGAGTGGCGGCCAAAGGACGGGGAATTCACCTGCGGCGATATTGTGCGACACATCCTCGCGGCGGAGAAAATGTTCGTGGGCGTGGCGATGGACGGGAAGTGGAAATACATGGGTCACGACACAGACAAGCGGGGGCTGACTGAGACGCTCGCCCTGCTCGAAACCGTCCATGTGGAATCAATGGAAAAACTAAAAATCCTGCCCGACGAGGCGTTGATGGAAATGCGCCCTTCGCTCAAAGGTCCCGAGCTGAAAGCCTGGCGCTGGCTGATGGCGATGAGCGAGCACGAGATCCACCACCGCAGTCAATTGGCGATGTATCTTTCGCTGATGGGAGTCCAACCGCCGCACATTTTCGGGCTGGGCGTGGAGGATATTATTGCGCTGACGGTTGGATAGTTCCCTGTAATCAACAAATGGTTATTTGGTCAGGGCGGCGATTCCCTTCTGGATTAAAATGAATGCATGTCTTCTCCCTCCTCTTTCAACCCCTCTGCATCGGACCCGTCACCGCGCCAAACCGCCTCTGAGGGTCAAATTGGCAATTTGACCCACAAAAAACGCGGCCGCTTTTACACGGTCGCGTTTTTATTCAATTGACCAGCAGACCAACTGACTATCAGACTCAGTAGATGAAAAATTGCGCTATAGCGGCGCTTCCTGGCGTCGGGGGATGACTAAAGTCATTACTACGTGGAGGAAACGCAAGCCATGTAGTGACGATTTCAATCGTCAATTTTCATCTACTGAGACTATCAGACTATCAAACTATCAGAGAGTGTCTGAAAACTAGCCAAAACAGAGGAAGTCGGGCAAACTTGCAGGATG
>CAYJLS010000070.1:0-20748 GCA_964371065.1 uncultured Anaerolineaceae bacterium
GCAAGGACGACGCGCACCGCTGATTCTAACCGGGCCATGCGGATTGGACTCATATAGATAACACATCCTTTAGTGGAAAGCCGATTGGCTGCCGAACGGAATGGCTCAGCGGCGGAGCCGCTGTCCGCTGGAGACGGTGTTAGCCGCCTTTTGTTGATCAACTATAATTGACAATTATTTTCAAGCCTTCCAGTTAAATTTTCCAAATATCTCGCTAATTGAATGGTAAACACCAGCAGAATCTCTTTCAAACAGAGACCAACTCAGAAATACAGGCCATTTGCGAAGTGCAATCACTTTTGCTCTTGCTAGGTTATTGCAGAGGACATCGTTCTTTTGAAGTTCATGCCAATACATATCTAAACCGTGAGCGAGTAGAGGCGGGAACTGAGCCAATATTTCATAGTCAATATAACCGAAGCCATAGTAAGTTTTTTCTCTTATCTTCGTCTCGCGTGTTGTCGCCTGCCCATGCGCCGCGAAATGCCTGAGTGCGGTAAGATTTGAAATTGAGTACAAATACTTGCTTGTCTGGATTAAAACAATTTCCAGGGGTACATTTTCGTGATCGTTCTTGTAACGTTCAAAAAATGATGCGGCAAGCCATTTGAACCCTGTTTCAAGATCTTCAGTACTGCCCCTTGTTGACGAATCACCGTTTATACAACGCCCTAATAATTCGATGCCGGAAGCAAAAACTCCATAAGCCGGAAGATAAGTTACCATCTTGGCATTGGAATCTTTGAGCAAAATGCTGACACTTTCGCATATCGTGTGAATTATACCTATTACATAAGCCCCCTTGATTGTAAGCGGATAGAATTCGGGATGGCCTTTGGCGTCCTTGTTAATAGTCAGCCACCTTTGAGAATCTTCTTCCCAATCGCTAATTGTTATGGTTGGTTCTTTGAGCTTAACATTGACTGGTGCAGAATTACTCATGCTCTGATTCCTGTATTAGGCGACTAACGGTTTGCGTTCGCGAAGCACCCTATGGGTAGAGTTGCAGTGGGGCGGAACTTGGTCTCCCCGTCAAAACGGGACACTGCTTGGGCGTAGTATAAACTCAATTTAGCGGGGCAAATGCTTTAATTGGCCGAACGAACTATTCTAATCCGCAAGTTTGACAATTGCTAATCCTGCTTGTATGCAGGTTTGGGGAAAATAATCTTCACTGGCTGGCGATATACCGCATGTTGAATTAATAATTCGCCTTTTGACAAACGAGTTGTAGATAACTTCAAATCCTGGTCAAGAAAACGGTAATCGGGTTGCATGATTTCGCTGGATGTGCTGCGCCCAATAATTTTGGTGGCGGCATTGCCTGTGACGCGGGGATGAACTGCGCTCATGAATTGTTGCGCGGAAATCAGGATTACACCGAGTGAGCGACCGCGTTCTGAAATGTCGAGTATTTGTTCAATAAGAGGTGAATCTTTTACACCGGCAGGCGCGTATTTATTCAACTCGTCTACAAAAATCAAAACCTTCTTAGGCAGTTCAAGCGTTGCGTCTGATTCAGCAAACATTTCATATACGGTGCGGATGATATCGCCAAAGACAAAGGCTTGTTCGTGATCCTGTAATTTGGCAATATCTACTACGTAAGTGTGGCCGCCTTGGATGCCCTGTATTTCATGAGCAAGATGCTGTTCATTACGAGTTCTTTGATTAGTAAATACGCCTGTTGTGCGGGTTACCACCATACGTCTTAAGTGGCGGCGGAATTTTCCAACTGAACTTGGTTTTATATCACCCACGCCCTGGGATTTGCCTTCTCTGGAAAGAGGCTCATCATTGAGAAGACTATTCCAGTCTTTAACTTTAGCAAAAGATGACTTGGCAGTTTTATTCATCAAACCGTTCGCGATTTCGCCAACAAGTGAATCGATAGTTTCTGTTGGATCAGGCACGCTAGAAAATAGCAGGTCAAGTTTTTCGATGCAATCATCCAATTCGTAGGCATAAGTTTTGAAGTTGCGCGGACGATAATGAGTGTTAGGTTCTCCGTTTTTGGCGCGTGGCAAAAGGTAGTGAACATGCTGGAACGGGCGCGGTTCAAGACCGAGTTTTAGCCAAAGGGATTTTTGTTGTTCGTCCAATTGTGTTGGCGGCTCGTCAATTTTGAGCAAGTCACCATGTTTGACATTCATAATGATGACAGCAATATCGTCACCGCCTGCTTTTTGCAAAATGGACTGCAACAGGAACATGGCGTAACTGGTTTTTGTTGCCAAACCGCTAATGCCAGAAATATTGACATGCGCTGATTCGGGTCCGATGACATAGGACTTATCAAGGTAAACCACTGCTTCAACTTGATTGCTCATTTTGATTAAGCCTGCGGGAATACGGTTTTCTGGTCGCATTGTGTCAATACCGAGCGCGGCGTGAATACCTGCTTCTTCTGCAAAGCGTACCGCTTGTTCATTTTCGACAGGCATATAAATTCCGTCTTTGGGTGTTCCGTCTGCGTTTGTGCCGCCGCCATCATTCATCATTACATTGGCGCGGGCTAGTGTTGCGCCAACGCGGGGAGTATTGGGTTCTTCGGCAACCGAACCAAAGTTATTGGAAACATAATTTGCCAAGTGACTCGCGGCGTCGGTGCGATGTTCAAGGGTTGCAACCAAGCCGTAGGTTTTACTGCCGTTCAAATGGTCGGATTGAACGATGTCAAACGGATTGACGATAACATCCGCAGTAATCCAGAAATTGAATTTATCTGAGGTGTTGGGTTCGCGGTCAGTTGCGGACGTTCTTCCGATGATGTTGTTTTCAGTCATGGCTAACTACTCCTTAGTGCATTTTTGATAATGCCTTGCAAGATTTGGGTTGAAACAAATTGCTGTTTGGAGGCGTGTTCTGCCTGATAAATCGGGTATAGATGAGAATGCCAACGATCATCCGAACCATAAGGCGTGACAAATTGCTCTGCGAGTAATGCGCCTGAAATTTCATCCAGCAGTTCAGTTGTGATTGGCTGTTCGGTTAGAACTGGAATTTCAACTTTGATGACACCAAATAATGGATACTGCAATTGTTCTGAACTGCGTAAACGCAGATACCAAAAGGCGGTTTTGCTTCCAAAGCCTTCAAAAGCAGGGGTACGATGATGGGGTGGCAGATTGCCAATCAGGGAAGCCACGCTTTCTTTTTCACGTGCCTTGCCTTGAACATAGAACTTTTGAATACTGTTAAAGTTTTTCGCAACCCCAATCACACGTTCGCTTTGCATACCGCCGCCATATTTACCAAATGAGACAAGACCGTCTTTTATCATCCAGCCTTCGGCAATGGTGGGCATAAACTGGCTTGCGATTTCAAATTCCATTGTACTCATCAAGTGGCGTGTTTTGCTTCGCCCGCGTTCGCGTAAATCCTGCGCCTGACCAAAATCTCCGCTGTATGCGTCCATTTCTGCCAGATCGCCAACCTTGATATTGTATGGCGTGTTTTTGGTGGCATTTTGAATTGACTGCCACGCATTTTCAGATATTCGCGCTTTGGCAAGCAGAAGAAACCATTGGTGTTCACGCCTGACTGTGTGAATTTTGCCGTTGTCATCGCGATTGATAATGGCAAGCGCAATTTGCGAAAGAAAGATTGGGGTCGAACGGTCATGTTCCAAGCCTGTCGCAAGGAAATAATGACGATATGAGCCGTCCAGAAAATAACGGAAGAAATGATTTTCCTTACGATGGATGAAACGTACTTCACGATATTTCCAATTGGGGCGTGGAATTTCAAGCATTGAATCGACTTCAAGATTATCTTGTGCAAATCTTGTGTCGTCTCTCTCGTCTTCGTCGGTAAAAGTCATTTCTTCCATCGCGCCTTCGCTGGCAGGCATTAATTCCAACTGATGGGCGACTACCGCCATGATGGAGCGGAGCGTTTCGGTGAACTCTCTCATTGCATCTCCTCCAGACTGTCTTTGATTTCTGTCAATTCTTGCTTGGTCAAACTCCACAACTCTGCGGCAAGGTTATCTATTTGATCTTCAATATCACTTACGCCAATTCCCAAAGATATTTTTTCATGACATTTTTTAGAGAGACCTGCAAGCTCTGTATGAATTTTATTGTTTTCTGCATACTTTGGAACTCTAACGTTCTTAAGAATATGAGTTGATTGTTGAATTGATATTGTGTATGCTTGCACTAGGAATTGCGATGGTGTAGAGTTTAATAATGCACAAACAAAATGAGATTCATCCTCAGTTTCAAAAGGGACTAACATTAATTTGTGATCGGGGACAATGATTTTGTCATTAAAAGAGGAAATAACTGCACACTGGAACGGACTTGATTGCTCTTTCCAGACAACTTTATATGGAGCAAATGTATAAACCCCAACATTATAAAGTGCGTAATAAGGCTCACCAGTGGGCTCTAAATATTTTTTGTATCCACTTCTGTTTGAAAGAGGGGATTTGAATTCTTGAAAGTAAGCGTAGCACTTTCTATATCGTTTTTCAAGTATATTCAACTGCAAGGCTTTGCTTGGCTGATTCATATCTTGGGGAACAATGATAGACAAATTTGGATTCGCAAGCCATTTTTTTACTTCGCGTCCGCGTAATAACGGAAATATTAAATCGTCCTCAATTTCCATTTCTATTTTTGCGATATTTTCGTTTGATAAGTTTTCAAATTTAACTAAATCCTTGCCTGCGGGCTTGATTTCGCCCCAATAAACCCCATTCAGCCAGGTACAAGAACCAGCCCGCGCCTGATATTTTGAGGTACCGACCACATTTTTTAATGCTTTTAGCGCTTTTGGTTTGGCTGAAATCCAAGGCCCTTGTAAGGTTCCATCAACGCTTTGTGCCTTCATGTAATGGACAATTGTTTTTGCTTGAACTTCTTCCCAGGAAAAATCTATATCAATTGAACCTTTTTCTCTTTTTGACCAAACCATATATTCAACAGGATATTCAGTCTTCTCACCTTTTTGGGCAAGAAAAACTGCGGTGCGGTTTGTCGCAGCGTCAAAAGGTTGCAGGTCAACAATATCGTCAACTTGAATGATCTTAAAGTGGGCTCCGCCTATACCAAGTTGAAAACGTCGAAAGCCTTCGCCTCCACCAATTGTTTTGAAGATTGTTTGGGTAATGACAAAACAAATCTTTCCTTTGTCTTTTAGATATTTGTCTATTGCCACATACGTCATTAAGACTGAAATATCATCTTTTGCGCTTCCAAGCCTGGCGCGCAAGCCTTTCTGCTCAAATAAATTGTATTTTTGCCAAAGTGGAGCTGTGCTCTCTCGATATTCTTTTGGCAATGCTTCCCAATTGACCCAGGGTGGGTTGCCCACCACAAAATCAAACTCACCCATAAATAGAGGCGCAAAAGCATTTTTGATAATACGCGCCCAAATGCCATTAATGCCCTTCTTTTCCAAATCAAGAAGTTTGGCATAGGTTTCAGTCAATATAACAAAATCATCAATCTTTAATTCTGCGCGGGCGCGTTCAAGAAATTTTTCTTCGCTTAATTTCTTTTTTGCAGATTCTTCCAGCAGGTTGGTTGCTTTTTGAATCAAGTCTCTTTGAATCAGCGCGTTCGGCATTCTGAATTTGCCAACGCTTGTGGAAACTGTGTGAATACCAACGCCTGTATCAAAAAGTTCAGATTGTTCTTTAGCGCGCGGCGGGTTAATGCTATCGCACAGGTAAATTGGAATGGTTATTTCACCTTTTTTATGTGGGAGCAAATCGGCAATCGCAAGCAAATAGTTTGTACGGGCAGAGATTACCGCCAATGGATTAAGGTCAAAACCAACGATATTGTGCGTGATCAAACTGAGAGTTTCAGTGGGACTGATGTTATTTAAGCGGGCATGTTCTCTGGCGCGTTTAATAGCGAGAATGGGAAATGTGCCAGAGCCACAGCCAGGGTCAAGCAGGCGCATTTTCAACAAATCGCGCACTTTCTCGCCATAGCCTAATTGATTCAAACAACGTTCTGCAAGCCAATCAGGTGTGTAATATTCGCCCAAGTCATGTCGAATTTGTTTGGGGACAAGGAATTGATAAAGCCTTTTGAAAATATCGCGGGTTTCATCGGGGAGCATTTCCATCGTTTGCGGATCATATTGATTCAGACGTTCGATAATGGTGCGAATAGCGAGTTCAATTTCCTTGTTCCAATCGTTTAGATACCACGAGAGCAAATCGCCTTCAAGGAAATTGCGAATGCCAAGCGAGTGAAAGATACCGCCTTCTTCAAGTTCTTCTAGTTTGTTACGCATGGCGTCTGTGTCCAATTCCTCCCATGCCTCCAGCGGCAAGCCTACAATATTTTTTAGCGTATAAAAACCTACCACCTGATACGCCAACAGTTTCATCAAAATGGCATAGTAGGTATCCAGCGCAAAAAAGAAAGCCAGGAAATCAAAATCTTTTTGTTCCTGTTTTTTAAAGCCATACGATTCAAAGAGTGTGTTTGAGTCAAACTTCTTGTTTTCGAATGTCCCATGCACTTCCGCAAATTGAAGCGCCCATTGCTCAAAGAAAACCCTCACGCGCTCGTTATAGCCATCTTTCAGCGCAAAGTACAGCGCCCGAACAGTTTGCGCCGCAATCGCATTGCGCGCCCCTGCGCCAATCGCAAAATCTCTAATCAGGTTGTCTGACACCAGCGCGGCTTTACTGGTCAGGCTTTCAAGCATGGTCAGAAAATGCTCGATGCTTTCTTCGGTCACCGCAACAGGTTCTTCTTCAATCCAGCGTTTCACCTTGCGAACATAAAGAAAATAATTACCATCAAATGCCACCCCAAGCAAACGCTCTTCCTTCCAACGTTCTTCTTTTGCAAGGTCTTCAATATAAACTTGTACCTGTGTGATAAGTTGACGATTCTTGGCGTTGCTAGGTTTTATGACATTGGGTTTTTTGTATTCAAGAATCAATCTGTTGAAGACGGTATCCGCGCGTCCGTTTGCAAGGATACGCTCGTCTCGCGGCTGAAATGTCAAATTGATTCGTTTTGTCCGCAAACATTCATCCCAAATCGGTGCAACCAGTTCGCGCAATTTGCCTTCGGGGTTGCGCGGCGTTTGAGCAGCGATTTTTACTGCTTCACGAATGGATTGAACGATTTTTGAATAATCAGAAGGCATAGAGTTATGTTCCCGTTACATTTTACACGAATAGCACGCTTCGCAAACCTTCCAAGGAGGGATTCCAAACGAGTCAAGGAAGGATTCCAAAAAAGTATTGATATTTTTGGAAAAACGTACTGACATGTTGGGGAAAATGTACTGTCATTTTTAAGAAGCAGACCTGTGACGTTTCCAAAACGTCACAGGTCTTTTAGACAGCTTACGCCTTCTCAAATTCTATGGCGTCCAGCACCTTCTTGAATTCCTTGCCCGCATTGAAACGCGGCAGAACGCCTTTAATCTGGCTGGAACGCACGGCCTCTGCGGTATCTGCGCCTTCCGTGTCGGCTCTCAACCAGAAATTACCGAAATCGCCCAATTCCACGATGTTGCCTGCCGCCAATTCCTGCGGGATGGTGGTCAGCAGGGCTTCGAGCACCGCCATGGTGTCCACGCTGGAAACGGTGGAAATCGCCGAAATTTGCGCCGCCAGTTGGCGCATGGTCTTGCGTCCGCTGGATGCGATGGATGGGTAGAACTTCTTGGGGTCGGCTGGCTTGGCGGGGTTACCGCGCTCGACGACATTGAATTTCACGCTCATGGTTGCCTCCTTTGGCAGATGAAAAAAAGGTTGGGTTTGCGGAGAGTGACCCTTTTTGGGACGGGTGTTCCCCGTTAAGGGAAAGTATAGCATAAACTCAATTTGGAGGAGCGAATCCTGCTACATGCTTTGTTGGGCGGCAATTTGAGGTGAACCACTATCTTCTTGACACGCAATAGAACTTTTCAAATTGAGTAAAATCCCTCTATCACCTCCGAAGAAGTACCTATAGTCACATAAATTCTTAAGTATCCCCATTTTCCCGCCCATTTATTTATATCTTCGCGTTTCCATTTCTGGGCTAATTGTATCTCAACGAAAAAATCTTCATTGGGGGATATTACTGATTCACCCTGATTGATGATATATCGTCCTCTGCTTTCTTTCCTGTAAGATGTAGCTAAGGCTGAGGCTGGTAGTCCCAAGCCCGTGTCGCTATATAAAACTTTGCTTACTTCAATTAAGTCAGAACTTGAATTAGTGAAACGTATGACGAGTTTTTGAGGGTCTGAGGAATCATCGAAATGCTTGTCTGTTATCTCTAACATATATAACAATCTTATATCTGGTTCTTTTTCTTTAAGCGAAGCAATATCTCTTGCCTGTTCCACTGATTTATCTTGAATATCAATCTCTAGGTACTCTTTTGCGTATTTGATAAAGCGCTCTGGGTTATAGACGTAAAACGACAACACGCCCGCTTTTGATGAGATTTCTTCAATCAATTCTGGTCTTGGTCCAATAGTTTTGCGACCTTGTGATTCAACTACCCACCACCAATCTTCTTTATCATCATCCGTTACAAGAATTAGGTGTTTAAAGTCTTCTCGTGTTTTTGCGGCTTCAATGATTTGATGCCACAACAGTAAATCACCGTATTTTCTTTTAAGTACTAAATCAATATATAGAAAAACTTCTGGGTCGTGTTTTTTGTTTTTATCCATATAACCTGGCGGACGTTTGTACTCATATCTTTTCTCGCCTTCCTTATAGAGGCTTTCCAAATCATCTTGAGATTTTGGCGGCACACCAATTTTCCCTTCGAGCAATACGTCAATTTTGTTTCTCAAATTATCATCGTCAAACACATTTTGCTGATTCTGTTCGTTGTCTTTCAATTCTTTGAGAAAATCTTCAAAAGCCTTATCTACCTTTTTCAGGAATTCTTTTGGCTTTATAGAAGAATGCCTCTTTTCTAGTTGTAATTCGTCCAAATCTGTTCTAAGTTTGTTTTGGCTTTTCTTCAACACATCTTCCACTTCACTGAATTTTTCCCTTTGATCTGCTATCACTCTTAGACGATTTTCTTGATATTCCAAAGCGGCTTGGTGAGGCATCCACAGACGACTTGAAATCTTTTCAAGAATTTTGAGCAGATCATTCTTGGCCTCTACAGGATAACGGTAGAGATTCAATAGAACGTTGGCATCAAGAACGAAGATGCACTTTTTCCATAATTCTGTTAATTCGTCATCATTTGGGCGGTAATAACCAGCGAAAGTCTTTTTCATCTTTTGTCCGTTTTGATTATATGAATTCATGAACTGAATTTAGTCTTAAACATTTTAATTCACTGAAGAAGGATGAATCTACGAATCTTTGTGTTGGAAGTATCACTGCTGCCCAACGGTTTGGCTCAACGGCGGGACTGGCAAGCCTCCTTCTCAATTATCGCGCAATTCTGGCAAGGCGGTGCATACCCGCATACCCTCAGCGGCGGAGCCGCTGTCCGCTGGAGCCGGTGTTAGTCGCCTTTTCCTATATTTTGTGTCGACTCATTGCCTAACAGGTTATTGTGTTAGGTGCCCGTTCCACTAAGGATAACAAGAACTGTTTTCAGTAGTATTTTTATATCCAACAAAAAAGATTGACGGTTTAGGTAGTCAATATCCATTTTTACCATTTGGTTAAAGTCTACTTCTGTGCCTTGTCCATAGACCTGCCACAAACCTGTAAGCCCCGGTTTAATTTTAAGCCGTTCTAGCTGCCATTCCTTGTAGTGTTCTACTTCGAAAGGAATAGCGGCACGCGGACCAACGAGGCTCATATCACCCACTAGGATATTGACTACTTGCGGAAGCTCATATAAGGAGTATCGCTTTAGAAATAAACCCACTATTGTGACACGGGGATCATTGCGTAACTTAAGAGTGGCTGCCCCTTTTTCCGGACCGAATTTGCCAGTAATGAGCTTCTCGATATAGATTTGATGCGACGTGTCGTTCGCATGAATGAGCATCGTTCGGAATTTAAGCGCTGAGAATGGGTGCGCGTTCTGTCCAATCCGTGTCAATTTGACGAACACGGGGCCTGGGCTATCTAATCTAATGGCAATAGAGATGATAAGAAGAAGTGGCGACAGGAGGATCAATAAAGCCAAGGCGACGATAAAATCGAAGAAGCGTTTTATCAGTTTATACATGCTTATGATCTCGCTTTCTAAGAGGATACAATCATACGCTCCTGATCAATAGGATGCCGTATTTGATCAGAAATGCAGCAACAATCACTGCAACCAGTATTAGTAGAAAAAGTGCCGCAAAGTGCACCATAACAAGAACTATGCCATAAACGCCTACCAGCACCGAGTTCCCAAGTTGTGGTGAAGGTAGTTGGCGCAGGTACAGTGAAAACCCATTAATGATGGCAGTGAGAATTGTCAATACTCCGGTCAACACAGCAAAATGTTTGGATTCGTTGACCCGCTCAAGTCTTTCTTCCATAACCGCGTCTGCCTTCACTCGCTTGTCTTCCAAAGTGAAAGTGTTCTTAAGCGCCGCAAGTTTCGGCTCCAATGTTGAAATCTCAGCAGTTTCACCAGCGATATAGATAAGAAGTTGAATAGCTGGTTTTATTGTTGTCATCTTCGGATTGTCAAGAAGAAAGGCAAACAACCTTGTTTTAGGATGTCTCCATGCTCCAAGAACTTGATGCCTTTCAGGTGGTCTGTAACCGTATTGAATCCAGTCAACCTCTGGGTAAAAGGAGTACCCGCCGAAAAGGTGATCCAACGCCCTTTGTATCTTGGGTATTTCTGCTTTTGAAGAGCCGTATATTACCCAGGATTTACATAGATCATTAGGCGATGTTGGTTGTTGATTAGAAATAGACATATTCTATTCTCTTCTAAGTAGCTCAAACCACCTCGGGTCTTGCGTTTGTGGACAGGTTGGCGGCTAACGGTCTTGTGTCAGTGACAGTGGGCGGGCGTGGACTCTGCTTGGGAGCAGGATTCTGTCTGCCTACACCTTCCCGAAGGCACGGGTAGGCGTAGTATAAACCTATTGGGCAGGAGAATTGGAAGGAGTTTTCATTCCATCTTCTCCACCACCCAGAAATGCGACAGTCCCAGTGCGCGCAGAGGAGTCCTTTCCAACCATTGCAACATTGCGCGCAGGAATTTTCCCAGCGGACCGAAACGCGCGATGACATTGTCGTACGCGCCGAAGATGATGGTTCTTTCGATGAAGCGGACAGGCAAACCTGCAAACAGTTTTTCGAGGTCGCGCTTGGAATAGACGCGCACGTGCGGTGCGAGTTTGTCCCGCCAGCGGCGCGGCAGGTAATTGACCAGCGGGATGTTGCCGAACTTGTACCGTCCGCGCCAGTAGATGCCGTGCGTCTCGAAAGGATAGCCGCGGTTGGGGCAGAACAGCACGATCCGTCCGCCGGGACGCCCCGACGCGGGGTCGGGACTTCGCAGGACGCGCAGCATATCGCGGATGGCCTGGCGGTCATCCTGTACGTGTTCGATCACTTCGTGACTCAGGATCAGATCAAAGGTCAAGGAGGGAAGCGGGAGGGATTCGCCCGCCGCGTTGAGGATGTGGGGCGAACGCGTCCGCGCTTCGATGGCGCGTGCGCGGTCATATTCCAGCCCGATCACCGTCCCGCCGAGGGCCGAGAGTTTTTCCGCGTACATGCCCACGCCGCATCCGTTTTCGAGCAGGCGGCCCTGGATACGCTCGCCCGCCGCGCGCACGATCATGTCGAGGCGGCGGACTTGTCCCGCGCGCCAGACGTAGGAGGGTTCGCCGCGCAGGGCGGCTTTGTCGAGGTCACGTTCGGTCATGGAGGGTATTATATCTTGCAACTCTCGCGCCTCTGTGCTAAAATCACGAGCGTATGGGAACTCAATATCGAAAGCACCGAGAAGTGGGCAACCCCCACTTTTCTGCTTGTAATAAGACAAATCACGGAGCAAGGTAGTAGCATGAAGATGACGCCCAAGACGCCCAAGAACGAATTTGCCCTCGCATTCAACGAGGTGCTGGAAGACAAACAACTGCCAAAGGAGATCATCCTTGCGGCGATTGAGTCCGCCATGGTTTCGGCCTACCGGCGGGCGGTCAACGCATCCACCGCGCAACAAGTGGAAGCCAAGGTGGACCCCGAGACCGGCAAGGTGACGGTCTTTGCTGAGAAGGAAGTCGTTGAAGATATCGTGGACAACCGCACCGAAGTGCTTTTGGAGGAGGCCCGCAAGGTCAACCCCGAGGCGCAGTTGGGCGACATGGCGCTGGTGGAAACGACCCCCGCGGACTTTGGGCGGGTCGCGGCGCAGACGGCGCGGCAGGTCATTCAGCAACGCATCCGCGAGGCCGAGCGCGCCTCACAGTTGGAATATTTCCAGCGGCAGGTGGGCGAGATCATCAGCGGCGTGGTGCAGGCCAGCAATCCCGTGCAGGGTGTGACCCTGGGCCTGGATATGAAGGCCGAGGGCGTCATGCCCAACAACCAGAAGGTGCCGGGCGAACGTTTCAAGGTGCATGACCGCCTGCGCGCCGTGGTGCTGGAAGTGAAGGACGGCCCGCGCGGCCCGCAGATCATTCTCTCGCGCGCGCATCGCAACTTCCTGCGCCGCCTGCTGGAGAACGAAGTCCCCGAGATTTATCATGGCATTGTGGAGATCCGCGCCATCGCCCGCGAACCCGGCGCGCGCGCCAAGGTGGCCGTGCTGGCCACCCAGCCTGGCGTGGACGCGGTGGGCGCGTGCGTGGGCATCAAGGGCGTTCGCATTCAGGCCATCGTGCGGGAATTGCATGACGAGAAGATTGACATCATCCAATGGGATCCCGATCCCGTGGTGTATATTTCGAAGGCCATCAGCCCGGCGCGTGTCAACGGGGTCTTTCTATCCGAGAATGCAGAAGGCAACAAGACGGCCACGGTTGTGGTGAGCGAGGACCAGTTGAGCCTGGCCATCGGACGCGATGGGCAGAACGCGCGTCTCGCCGCCAAATTGACTGGCTGGCGCATTGACATCAAGAGCCTGATCGAGTCGACGGCTGATTCCCTGCAAAAATTGAAGGGGGATGCTGAACTGGCGGCGCTTCTGCCGAACGTGGCGGCGATGATCCCCGCCATCGAGGAGATTCTCGCCAAGAAGGCCGAGAATCGCCCGATTACGCCCGAGGAGTTCAGCCAGCTGGCCCAGTTCGTGGAACACGTGGAACGGCGCACGATCCAGATCAAAGAGGAGGCCGCCCGCGTCGAGGAAGAGAAGACCGCCGCCGCTCGCGCTGAAATTCCCGCGGCCGCTTTTGGCATGAAACTCGAAGAGGCGGGCATCAAGGAACATATCTTCAATATCCTAACCGAGGCCGGCTACGAAACGGTCGGGAACCTGATGCTGGCGTTGAAGGCCGACTCGAACAAGGTGCTCGGCCTGGCAGGCATTGGCCCGAAGACCATGCAGAATATCGAAGAGGCGCTGGCCGCGCTGACGTTCCCCGAGCCTGCGGTGGAGCCACCCGTCGAAACGGCGACCCCGCCCGAGGTCCCGGCTGAGGCGGAGTCGGAAGCGGTGGTTGTGGAAGTCCTGCCCGCGGCGGTGGAAATCCAACCCGAAGCGGCCGCGCCGGTGGAAGTCGTCAAAGAGGCGGTGGAAGAACCCGCCGTGAAGGACGGCGTCTCGCTCGAGGAGATGTTCGCGTTCAAGCCCGAGGCTTTTACTGCGCCCGCTCCTGAGGAAGAGTCCGAGAGCGACGACAAAAAGAAGGGCAAGAAGAAG
Organism: uncultured Anaerolineaceae bacterium; assembly: GCA_964371065.1. Taxonomy (GTDB): domain Bacteria; phylum Chloroflexota; class Anaerolineae; order Anaerolineales; family Villigracilaceae; genus Denitrolinea. Next base: position 13,725 of record CAYJLS010000070.1, read on the forward strand.
GGCAAGAAGAAGTCCGTTGAACTGGAGTTCGACGAGAAACTGGGCGCAGTGGTGGCGCGCAAGAAGCACAAGCGCGCCGATGGCGTCTGGGAAGAAGAGTAAATTGCCCCTGCCCCCCGATCTGCTTCGGGGGGAGGGATAGGATATGACTGCCAAACCTGTCAAACGCGTCAAACATATCCCCCAGCGGACCTGCGTTGGTTGCCGCACTGTGCTTGCGAAGCGGGAGTTGATCCGCATCGTGCGGACGGCCGAGGGGGTGCTGGTGGACCCGACCGGTAAACTGGCCGGCCGCGGGGCATACCTGCACGACCGCCGTATCTGCTGGGAACGCGGTATGCGAGGGGCTTTGTCCCATGCCCTGAAAGTTGAATTGACGCCAGCAGACCGGGAGTATCTGGAGTTGTTTGCGAATACGCTCCCGGAAGAATCATCCACGGACGCCTCTGCCATGTGATCGGCTGACCCGCATCTCGTTCATCCCCTTACGGGGACCTTCGGCAGGCGCGCTTCGTGGTCTCTCTGCGGGGGCAGAGTCTGGGATTTATTCCAACGAAGGAGGTGTCCCATGAGCGAGAACGGACACAAGATCGAACTACCCGCCAATATTGTCATTCGTGACTTGGCGCAGATCGTCGAAAAAAGCCCCATTGATATCATCAAAAAACTGATGACGAACGGTGTGATGGCGACCATCAACCAGTCCGTGGATTTTGACACGGCCGCGATTGTGGTGGCCGAGTATGGATTCGAGGCTGTCCCCGAAGAAGTGATCGAAGCCGTCAAGGAGGAAGTGGGCGAAGTGCCTCTGTGGCGGCAGACGATCGCCGGGGAGGATGTCGCGCTGTTGACGGTGCGCGCCCCAGTGGTGACCATCCTCGGCCACGTGGATCACGGCAAGACCTCCCTGCTGGACGCCATCCGCCAGACGGAGGTGGCCGCGGGCGAGGCGGGCGGCATCACCCAGCACATCGGCGCGTACCAGGTGGAGCAGAAGGGACGCCTGATCACCTTCCTGGATACGCCCGGCCACGCGGCGTTCACGGCCATGCGCGCCCGCGGCGCGCAGGGTGCGGACGTGGTGGTGCTGGTGGTGGCGGCGGACGATGGGGTCATGCCGCAGACGAAGGAAGCCATCGCGCACGCCAAGGCGGCGCGCGTCCCGATCATCGTGGCGCTCAACAAGATTGACAAGCCGAACGCCAACCCCGAACGCGTAAAACAGCAACTGGCCGAGCAGGAACTGGTCCCCGATGACTGGGGCGGGCAGACGCTGGTGGTGCCGGTCTCGGCCAAGCAGAAACAGGGCATCAGCGATTTGCTGGAAGCCATCCTGCTGGTGGCCGATAATGCCGAAATCCGCGCCAACCCGGGCGGCAAGGTGATTGGCACGATCATCGAATCGGAACTGGATAAAGCCAAAGGTGTGGTCGCCACGCTCCTCGTCCAGAACGGGACGCTCCAGACCGGCGATATCGTGGTGGCTGGCACGGCGTTTGGCCGTCTCAAAGCCATGACAGATTTTCGCGGCAAGCCGCTCAAGAAGGCGGGCCCGTCCACGCCGGTGCTGGTGATGGGTCTCTCTGAAATCCCCTCGGCGGGCGACGTGTTCCAGGTGGTGGAATCGGACCACGCCGCGCGCGCGATTGTCACCGAACGCGCGGATGCCATCAAGAAAAAATCCCAGGAGCGCAAGAAAGTCTCGCTCGAAGACCTGTTCTCACTTTACAAGGAAGGCGAGGCTAAATCGCTTAACCTCGTTCTCAAGGCCGACGTGCAAGGTTCGTTGGAACCGATCCTGGGCGAACTGGAAGAACTCGGCAAAGGCGAGATCATCATTAACGTGTTGTACGCCGAGACCGGCAACATCGGCGAGAACGATGTGATGCTGGCCTCCGCCTCGAAAGCCATCATCCTGGGGTTCAACGTGCAGGCCGAAGTGGCCGCCCGCCGCCTGGCCGAAACCGAAGGTGTGGACGTCCGCCTGTACAACATCATCTATCGCCTGACCGAAGACATCGAAAAAGCCTTGAAAGGCATGTTGGCGCCGGAGTTCGTGGAGCAGATGCTCGGCAAGGCGCAGGTGCTTAAAGTCTTCCCCATTTCCAAGATCGGCAAGATCGCCGGGTGCCGCGTGACGGAAGGCGAAATTCGCCGCAACGGAAAGATCCGCATGAAGCGCGGCAGTGACATCGTATTCGAGGGCGAGTTATCCTCGCTCAAGCACGAGAAGGAAGACTTGCGCGAAGTCCGCACCGGCTTTGAGTGCGGCGTGGGGTTGAAAAACTTCCACGATATCGAACCGGGCGACATTCTTGAATGTTACGTTTTGGAGAAGTCAGAATAAATTTTTCACCGCGAAGAGGCGAAGGCCGCGAAGATATTTATGATCGCGAAGGCGGCCTTCGCGTCTTCGCGGTTCAAAGAGTTAACATGCCATCAGGAGTCCGTTTACAACGCATCGCGGATCGCATCCGCCAGGAACTCTCGGAAATGCTGGTCCGCGAGATCAGCGACCCGCGCCTCGCGCTCATCTACGTGACCGATGTGAAAGTGGATCGGGAACTGGTCTACGCGGACGTGTTCGTGTCCGCGCTCGAGGGCCACGAGCGCAGCAAGGAGATTCTCGCCGGCCTCGAGAGCGCCAGCGGCTTCATGCGCCGGACTTTGGCCGGGCGCGTCGACCTGCGCGTTTTCCCCCGCCTGCGTTTCCACTGGGACCCCACCCCGGAAAATGCCGACCGCGTTGAAAAGGCGCTGGCAGAGTTGAGAGAGAAGAAAAAGGCGTAAAGCGAGATATTATCTCGCTGGGCGTCTTTCGTTTCTGCAACCATCAGTGTTACGAATGGAAACTACATGAGCATTATCAATCCGGCCGAGTTGACACCGCTTACTATTCATGAATTCAAGTTGTTTGCGCCAATACGAGTAAACCAAGCGAACACACTTGCCTACCTTGATACTGGCGCTACTCTCGCAACCATTTCGCCAAAGCTTGCCGAGGGCTTACCGCGCGCAGGAACTATGACAGTTGGTAGTGCATTTGAACAGAGAGCGTTTGATACTGTCGAAGACATTGAGATTGAATTTCTCGGCAACATCCGCTGTACCGGCGCTCGAGTGAATCAGATTTCAGACAGTGCTTTACCCTTCAACTCAGACGTAACGCTTGGTGCTCCAATAATCTTCGCTAAAGCGTTGATATTCGACTTTCGCCTCTTGGGTATCTTGCTCCCCAAACAAATGTCAGGCGAGTCGTGGATCGAACTACATGCAAAGTTTATGGAGGACACGGACATTTGCCTAATCCAACTGGCATCACAAAATGGCGCATTCTCCGCTTTGTTTGATACGGGAGCAGGTATTTCGGCGGTCAACTCTGCTCATATTGATGAAATTGGATTAGACCTGCAACCCGCTTTTGAGTTGGAGATGAATGATGCTACTGGCGCAAAAACAACTCAGAAGTTGACCCTTTGTTCTGGCTTATACATTGGCAATACTATTCTGCCACCTTTTGATTGCTTTTCCACTGATTTGCAAGCGATTGAAAAAGCTCTTGGGTGTCGCATTGATATGGTGTTTGGCGCAAATGCAATGCTCAAGAGCGGTTTCAGATGGTTATTTGACAAGCTTGCCGATAAAGCATTTGTCGCGATGTAGTATCGTTTCCCAACACGGGCAATGCAGGCGACGGGGCTACGCCTTGCTAATTTGGGCGAGTTGGAGAATGACTCGTCCCGCGCCTGATGCCTGCTGTTCTACATTGAAAAACTGGTACCAATGTCCCATAAAAATGTAGTACAATGTCACTAACATACAGTACAATTGCCTATGTGAGCGATTGTTGGGAATCAAAAAGGAGATAGCCAAACGTCAGGCAACGTTAGCTGGAAAAAACAATGAACAGTGGGATTATTTTGCAAATCAAAGATCGGCTGAATCAAGCCCAAAGCATCCTGATCGCATCTCATGTCCGCCCGGACGGAGACGCGATTGGCGCATTGCTCGCCCTCGGGCTGGCATTGCAGAACGCGGGAAAAACCGTCCAGATGGTATTGCAGGATGGCGTCCCGGGATCGTTCCGTCATTTGCAGGGACATGACCAGGTCCAAAAAGAACCGAAAGGAGAGTGGGACACATTCATCTCGGTGGACTGCGCCGATTTCAAACGCCTCGGCAAGCCCTTCCAGTCGGGTCCCAAACCGGACATCAATATTGACCATCACATCACCAACGAAAAGTTCGGCAAAATCAACTTGATCGTCGGCGAGGAAGTCGCCACGTCGGCCATCCTGACCGATTGCCTGCCGCTGTGGGGACTGGAAATTACGCAACCCGTCGCGGCCGCGCTGTTGACCGGCATCGTCACCGACACGCTCGGATTCCGCATCTCGAGCACCACGCCCGAATCCCTGCGCCAGGCCGCCCTGTTGATGGAACGCGGCGCGGACCTGACGGAGCTCTATAACCGCGCGCTCGTGCGGCGCACCTACCCCGCCGCGCGCTACTGGGGCGCGGGCCTCTCCAGCCTCGAGCGTTCGGATGGCCTCGTCTGGGGCACGCTGACGGTGGCCGACCGCAAAGCCGCGGGCTATGGCGGCAACGACGACGCCGACCTGATCAACGTCATCTCCGCGATTGACGGGAGCCAGGTTGGCATGATTTTCGTTGAACAAAGCGACCAGCACGTGAAAATCTCATGGCGCGCCATCGAAGACGGCGTGGACGTGTCGCAGGTTGCGAAGCATTTCGGCGGCGGCGGCCACGCCGCGGCGGCCGGGGCCGACATCCCCGGCTCGTTGAGCGAGATCCAGCCCCTCGTCCTCAAGACGACGCGTGAGATGCTAGGTCTTAAGTAGGACTCGTCTAAATCGGATAAACTTTGTATAATTAGGTTGCGGTAAAGACCGCCCACATTTCAGGAGGAAACCCTAATGAACAGTCAAGATGTAAAGAACGCCATCTCCGGCGTCCTCGTGGTGGATAAACCCGTCGGCATGACCTCGCACGACGTGGTGGAAGCCATCCGCCGCGGGACAGGCATCCGCCGCGCCGGACACACCGGCACGCTCGACCCGCGCGCTTCCGGTGTGCTTGTCATCCTGATCGGCCCGGCCGTGCGCCTGAGCGAGTACGTTTCCGCTTCGGACAAACGCTACCAGGCCATCATTCGACTTGGCTCCAGCACCGACACGTTCGACGCGGACGGAAAATTTGTTCGCGCGGACGAGCCGGTCAATGTGACCGAGGAGCAGTTCGAGACCATCCTCAAGCAGTTCGAGGGTGAGATCGAGCAGACGCCCCCGCCTTACTCCGCCGTGAAAGTGGGCGGACGCCGCGCCTACGACATGGCGCGCCAGGGCGAGGAAGTGGAACTGGCCCCGCGCAAGATCCAGGTGCATCACCTGGAAGTGCTGGAATGGGCGCCGCCCGAAGTCGTGGTGGATGTGCATTGCTCCAGCGGGACGTATGTCCGCTCGCTGGCCAATGACATGGGCAACGCGCTCGGCACGGGCGCCTACCTCGTGGGACTGCGCCGCACCAAAAGCGGACGCTTCAGCCTGCGCGACGCCACGCCCCTGCGAAAATTGCAGGAAGCCTTCCAGGCCGGCAACTGGTACCAGTTCCTGATCCCCGCGGCCGAAGCGCTGACGGATGTGCCTGCGGTGGAACTCAACCCCGATGACGTGGAGGAAGTCCGCCACGGCCACCGCGCCAAGGCGGTTCCCGGTGTTCCCCAGCCCGACCTGGTGCGCGGCGTGAGCGCGGCGGGCGAGTTGATCGCCCTGATGTTGCCTGCCACCGGCGAGGATGGCTCGCCCGAATGGCAACCCAAGAAGGTCTTCTTCACCAGCGAAGCCGCCGCGCAGTAGGGACGGGGTAAATCCGTCCCCTACCGTCATCCGTGCAACATTATCGTTCCCTCGCCGACGTTTCGCTTCAAAACACCTGGCTGACGATTGGCGTCTTCGACGGCGTTCATCGCGGCCACCAGGCCATTCTGCGTCAACTCGCGGCAGGCGCGCACGCCAACGGCGCGCCTGCCGTTCTGCTTACCTTTGACCCGCATCCCGCCGTCGTTTTGTCTGGACGCGGCCTGAAACTGCTGACCACGCCGGACGAGCGCGCCGACCTCGCCTCCGCGCTGGGACTGGAGGCGGTCATCACGCACCCGTTCGACCGCGTCGTCTCCGGGATGAGCGCGCGGGACTTTATGGCGCTTCTGAAAAATCACCTCGGGCTGAGTCGCCTGCTGATTGGCTACGACTTCGCTCTCGGCAAGGGGCGTGAGGGCAATGCCGGGCGTCTCTCCGAACTGGGACGCGAACTCGGATATTCCGTCGAGGTGGTGGAGGCGGTCAGCGACGAGAGCGGCGTCATCTCCTCGACCGAGATCCGCAAACTGGTCTCGCTCGGAAACGTGGCCGCGGCCGCGAACCTGCTGGGGCGTCCGTACGCGCTTTCGGGTCCCGTCATCCACGGCGACGGGCGCGGGCGCAGGATCAACATCCCCACCGCCAATATCCACTATCCCGAATCCAAACTCCTGCCCGCCAACGGCATCTACGCCTGCCGCGCCCGCCTCGGCGTGGACTATTTTGCGGCCGCGACCAACATCGGCTTTAATCCCACCTTCACGCCCGACAAGCGTACCGTCAACGTGGAGGCGCACATCCTGGATTTCGACCGCGACCTGTACGGCGAAACGCTGACGCTGGAATTCTTTGCCCGCCTGCGCGACGAGACGAAATTTAATTCTGTGGAGGCCCTGCTGGCGCAAATCCACGCGGACATTGAGAAGACGCGCAGGATGATTGATTTGGGATGATTGATTTGGAATCCAGAAGTTCTACTTCTGGATGATCAGCGCCGAAAGTAGCCTGCCCTGGCGGCAGGCCAGGGAACTTTCGGATTCCAAGTTTTATTGTGAGGTTGACATGTTTCCCATGGATCAAGATAGAAGAGAAGAAGAAGAGCGCATCCGCAGTGAAGGACGCCTCCCGCCCGGCCAGGCGCTGAC
>CAYJLS010000071.1:0-20688 GCA_964371065.1 uncultured Anaerolineaceae bacterium
GACTTGGAACTTTCAGTCTTTTAAAAATGTTAAAATCTCAACCGTTTAGAGTATAACCCGGGTTGCGCGCGGACTTGTCGATGGGTGGCGTAAACAGTAAGATCATCTGCTCTGTTGGCTTTACCAGCCGCCTGTTGACAGATTCCATCGCTTGCGTTGACTGACACCTTTGCGTCCCATTTCTTCTCCTTAGGCTGGGAAACGCTCGCGAACTTTTGCTGAGACCTGGTAATCGGTCATTTTATCCACAGTTTCAATGGCAAGGATATGTTCTTTAAGTCCTTCGTGCTCAAGACGTTTTTCCAGTTCGCCTTTGGCCTCACCGGGCCCAAATATCTGGATGGCGCTGGCGTCACGAACGACAGCGATGACCCGATCGTAATAGGCATTGAGATGGTTTCCAAATTGACGATCTCGCACATCTTCGGACGAACCCTCCTCTGAGCCTGTGCCGCCCGTAAAACGGACATGTTTTTCCATGCCAGATACAATTTTCTTTATTTCTTCGCCTTCATCGGTAATAAGCACGATAACAGCCTTTCGATGGTCAATCCATAAACCTGCTTGTTTTTTCATAGGTATTCTCCTTATCCATGTCTGAACGAACCGACTTTTTTGAACTCGATATTTATAAAGCATTTACTACCAGATTCTCGTAGCCGCAGAGAATCAACTTGTCAGCCGCGGTGCGGTATTTCCTCTAAACAAAAAGGTCAACACAAACCCTGCGATAAATCCGCCGATGTGCGCCATGTACGCCACGCCGCCCGTGTCCGCTGTATTGGCAATCGAACCGATGCCGCTAAAAAACTGCAGAACGATCCAGAGCCCAATGACGATCAGCGCGGGCACTTGTATCACTTGCTGGCCCTGCAATACTCTGACTCTTCCCTGTGGGAACATCAAAATGTAAGCGCCGAGCACGCCGGCGATCGCGCCTGACGCTCCCAGATTCGGCACGTTTGATCCCATACTAAAAGCCAGCTGGGCAAAAGTTGCCGCAAGCCCACACAGTAGGTAGAAGATTATGAATTTGATGGAGCCGAAACGGTCTTCTACATTGTCGCCGAAAATCCACAGGTAAAGCATGTTGCCTCCCAGGTGGACCCACCCGGCGTGCATGAACATGGACGTGAAGAGGGTCGGAAAATCCGCGACGGGGTTGGCAAGGAAGCGGCTGGGGACAAAAGCCCACTTCTCAATAAAAGCATTGCCGCCGCTCAGTTCTACGAAGAAGAACAGGACGTTGAGGGCGATCAAAACATAGGTAACCAGTGGAAAAGTCCTGCGGGCACTATCATCATCACCGATTGGGAACATGGTATTTATCTCCTTTCAATATGCTCTATTTTCTTAGTAAAGGTGTTGATCAACCAAACGCCAGCGAAGACTTCTTTTTCTATCCATGACCTCGCTGGCGCGTTATGCATACCACTACTCCGTTGTTTTACCGTCGAAGTGTTCGTTATCCTTCTCCGCATCGGCGCGGGTATGGTGGACAACGCCGTCCCGATGATTTGGCGGCGAATAGATCGTATAGAGTTTCATGGGAACACTGCCGGTATTGATGATGTTGTGATTCGTCCCAGCTGGGACAATCACGGCGAAGCCCGCTTTGATCGCCGTGTGAACACCATCGAGAACGGCCTCGCCTGTCCCTTCCTCCACCCGAAAGAATTGATCGAGTTTGTGCAACTCCATCCCAATCTCTTCCTTGGGCTTCAACGCCATAAGAACGAGCTGGCAGTTCTTCGCCGTGTAAAGCACCTGGCGAAAATCTTTATTCTTGACGGTGAGGTCTTCGATGTTTTGTATGTAACCTTTCATGGTAAATCCTCCAGTGTTCTTGAAATGGCCGCCATTAGCTGGCGTTCTGCAGGGCAAATTCCCAGTTGATCAACTTGTCGAGCACGGCATTAGCATAGTCGGCACGACGATTCTGATAATCCAGGTAATAAGCATGCTCCCACACATCAATTGTAAGTATTGGCGTGAAGCCCATTGTCATAGGGATATCGGCATTGGCGGTCTTCACCACCTTAAGCACGCCGCTCTCGAGCACAAGCCAAGCCCAACCGCTCCCAAACTGTGAAACAGATGCGCTGGCAAGCTCTTTCTTGCAGGCGTCAACGCTGCCGAAGGATGCCTCGATTTTCTGCTTGAGTGCAGCGGGCGGTTCGCCGCCTCCCTTGGGTGTCAGACTGTTCCAGTAGAACGTATGGTTCCAAGTTTGCGCCGCGTTGTTAAAGATCGCGGTTTTTTCCGGCTTTCCTGCGGTACTGGTGATGATCTTCTCCAATGACAGGTCGGCATATTCTGTTCCTGCAATCAGTTTGTTCAGGTTGTCCACATAGCCTTTGTGATGTTTCCCGTAGTGAAAACTTATCGTTTTGGCTGTTATCACCGGTTCCAATGCGTTTTCGGCATACGGAAGAGGGGGTAAAACATGGGGCGATGTTGCTCCAGGCATGGTCGAGGAATTGTTTTTATCTACCTTGTTCATATCGGTCTCCTTATGGTTGGTGGGTGGTTTTTCCAGGGAATTCTTTACTTCTTTTTCTTGATTTTTTCTTCTACTTCTTTTGCCCCTCTGGCATAAAACTTTTCTTCATCGGGGGCAAGTTCGCGGAGCAATCTCAGAAACTCTCCAACGTGTACAAGTTCCTCGTCCGCTATTTCCTTGAGCACTTTCACGGCGAGCTTGTCGTCGGTTGACTCGGCAAGCTGCATGTACAACTGAGTCGCTTCGTACTCTGCGGCCACCATGAAACGAATTGCTCTGACGAGCTCCTCATCCGTGAGCTTCCTGTCGTTTGCCAATCCTGAAAAGGGCGATCTGAACTCTGGCATGTTTATTCTCCTTATGGAATGCGAGTGACTTCTCTCAAAGTTTTACTATTTTGAATACGGGCGCGTGAGTTCCGTATCAATACCTTGATGAGCTGACTTTCTTGAAATCAATAAAGCCTTGCTGAACGTCAACGGAGGTTAGCTTCACGCGAAGCCGCTCGCCGACATCCATGCCCTCAAAGCCTTGCACGAGCTTGCCTTCGATGGGGATGGTGAGCAGACGAACCCACGTCCCTTTTTCGGAAGCGCCTGTGACAATTGAATCGAACTGCTCGCCGATCCTCGATTCGAGCAGGATGGCAACGGCGGATTTTTCTACCCGCCGTTCGACTTTGGTCGCTGCATCTTCCGCTTCGGTGCAATGAGTCGCCAGAACATCCAACTCATCTTTACTATAAGGCACAGGTTTCCCATCCAGGGCAGCTTTCAATAAGCGTTGGGTAAGCAGGTCGGGATAGCGGCGATTCGGAGCTGTCGGGTGAGCATAGTCCTTGACTGCCAGCCCAAAGTGGCCCGGGACATCCCCGTCAGGAAGCTCTGCGACGTATTCGCCAGAGCCCAAAAGCTTGATCACAGCCAGGGATAGGTCGGGGAATCGAAGCGGATCCGCGGCTTTTTGTTTGACAAGAAACTCCTCCAGCGCTTTTGAATCCGGTTCGGGCGGAAGCCTGAACTTGTATTCCGCGGCGATTTCGACAATCCGCTCCCAGCGTTTTGGCGTGCGCACCACGCGCCGGATCGAGGGGAATTTGCTGGCCGAGAGATAGCGCGCAGTCACGCCGTTCGCCGCGATCATAAAATCCTCGATAATCTCCTTGGCGCGGTTCTTTTCCTCGATTTCGAGCGACTGGATTTGGTCGCCGTCGAATATTGGTTTGGCCTCAATGGTCTCCAGGCTGAGCGCCCCTTGGAGATGGCGGAAAGTCTTCAACCTTTGTGCTACCCGATCCTGCAGTTGCAGATTCTCAACCAAGCCTTGGACAGGGATAATCGCTTCCGGGATAGCGACATTATTTTCCAACCAGGCCGCCACGCTGTTATAAGCAAGTTTTGCGTAATTATGTACCCACGCTCTGTAGATTTTTGAATCTTCAAGCGATCCATCCGCGCCGATCAGCATTTCAACAACAATGGCAAGGCGATCCTGGTTGAAATTCAAGGATGTAATGTCGGTGGAAACCTTTTCCGGCAGCATCGGGAATATCTCGGCGGCGGTATATACCGAGGTAGTGTTATTGCGCGCGTGTTGATCAATCGCTGATCCATTTTTGATGGACGAGTCCACGTCTGCTATGGCAACGAGGATTTTCGCCTTATCTGATGGCATGGCCTCGGCAACGGTAAGCTGATCCAGGTCACGCGAGTCGTCGTTGTCAATGGAAGCCCACAGAAGGTCTCGCCTATCGCGAATTGCCGCATAGGCGCTGGCGATTACCGCAGGACGCGGAAGCCGGTCCAATTCGGCGAGCGCTGCGCTGGAAAAATCAGGGAACAGGCCTCGCACCAGCATGGCCCGATGGGCGATGCTCTTTAAAATGGCGCGATGGGTTTGATCATTTGCATTCATTGGATATCCTTCACAGGGCTAAATTTATTTCGCGAGAAAATTTAAGGCTCTCTGGGAGTTGCCGTGATTCTGTACACGGATTTCACGGATTTGACGGATTGGCACGGAAAAAGCCTTTAAAAAATCCGTGAAAATCTGTATCTGTCCGCCGAAGGATCCGTGTACAAAAGATTTTAATCACGCCGATTCCCAATGAGCCAAATTTAATCTGAACCATTTTCCATCCTTGACCGATTCCTGTATTCATCATATTCAGGCAACAAGCGATTGTATTCCTCGTCCATCAGAGGCGACGAGATCATGAAATCTGCGGTGGCCCGATTGCAGGCGATGGGAATGTTCCACACAACAGCCATCCGTAAAAGCGCTTTTACATCCGGATCGTGAGACATGGACTCAAGCGGGTCCCAAAAGAAGATCAGAAAGTCGATATCACCTTCCACAATTCTTGCGCCAATTTGTTGATCTCCGCCAAGCGGTCCGCTCTCAAGTTTGTGAATTGGAAATCCGAGTTCCTTTTCCAAAAATGCGCTGGTCGTGCCGGTGGCATAGATAGTATGATGCGCCAGGAGAACCCTGTTGTATTTTGCCCACTCGACCAGATCCCGTTTTTTATTGTCGTGCGCCACAAGGGCAATCTTTTTATCGCGCTCGATCGTTATTTTATTTTGTTCCATACGAACTCCTAAACGGTTCCACGTTGCGCAGACAATGCACTACCTACCAATATTGTAGCGGCGCGCTTTCCCATTATTCGATATGCAATTCGGCCACGCGGCGAAAATGGAAGCCATAGATCGCGAATGTGATCGCCAGGGGGAACAGGCGCGGCCGCCGGAATAGGGTCCAGAAAAAGAGCCGCCAATAGTGAACGCGTTCGACGCCGCGAATGCCCAATTGGTAAATCGACCGCCAGAAGGCCAGGATGTATTGCGGCTCCAGGTGGATTCTGATCCTGGGCGGCGGGTACTCGCGAAGAAATGTTACGACGCGCTCGTAAAAGAATTTGGGCGCGTAGATCTTGCTGAGAATCTCGCGATAACCCTCCCGCAATGGTTCCAAGCCCATCTTGGGTAGGATGTTGGTTGAGCCGTCCACGTTATCGCCTGAAAATTCACTGACCAGTCGGCCTTCTTTTTGCATACGCTCATACAGGCGCGTTCCCAAAGGGGCTTGCAGTAGCCCGACCATGGCCGTCACAATGCCACTCTTCTGAATGAAATCAATTTGCTGCTGGAAGATCGACGGGGAATCATTGTCGAACCCGACGATGAACCCGCCCTGCACCTGGAGTCCTGCGCGCTGGAGTTGCTTGACGCTCTCCACCAGATCGCGGCCTTTGTTTTGGTTCTTACTGCATTCGGCCAGGCTGTCTTCATTGGGCGTCTCGATCCCGACAAATACTGTATCGAACCCGGCTTCCACCATTAGCCTCAAAAGCTCTGGATCATCGGCCAGGTTGATGGACGCTTCCGTGCTGAACGGCATCCCAGCTTTCCCTTTCCGCCATTCGATCAAGGCGGGCAGGACTTCGGACTTGATCTGCTTCTTGTTACCGATAAAGTTGTCGTCCACGAAGAAGATGCTTTTGCGCCAGCCCAGCGCGTAAAGACTGTCCAACTCGGCGATGATCTGCGCGGCGGTCTTGGTGCGCGGGTAGTGCCCCAGCAACGCGGTCACGTTGCAAAAATCACAGTTGAAGGGACAGCCGCGCGAAAATTGAATACTGATTGTGTCGTAATTTTTGAGATTCGCCAGCCGCCAAAGCGGGACAGGGGTTTGGTGGATATCGGGGAATTCCGCGGACGAGTAAACGCGTCGAGCCTGACCCGCTAACAGGTCCCGCACGAACGGCGCCAGCGTCTCCTCAGCCTCGTTCAAGACGAAGTGATCCACGTCCGGGAATTGCTCGTGTTCCATCGTGAAGAGCGGACCGCCCGCCACCACTTTCGCTCCGATGGTTTTACAGCGCTGGATAACGGCACGCGCTGATTCGCGTTGTACGATCATGGCGCTGACAAAGACATAATCGGCCCACGCCAGGTTTTCATCCGTGAGGCTGGTTACGTTGAGGTCAACCAGCCGTTTTTCCTACTCAGAAGGCAGCATCGCCGCAACGGTCAACAGACCCAGCGGGGGCGCGCCGGCCTTTTTGCGGATAAACTTAAGCGCGTGTTTGAAACTCCAAAAGGTGTCGGGGAATTCGGGGTACACCAGCAAAATCCTTAAGGGGTTCTCGTTCATACATGCTCCTTCAGAAAGCGGGGTCATTGGAAATCGCCGTGATTAAAATCTTTGGTACACGGATCCTTCGGCGGACAGATACATATTTTCACGGATTTTTAAAGCTTTTCCGTGCAATTCCGTAAAATCCGTGTCATCCGTGTACAGAATCACGGCAACTCCCAGAGAGCCAGAAAGCGACTACGCTCTTCTTCCGCTGATCATGCGTAGGAGGATGATGAAGATCACCGCTCCGACGAATGCAACCAGGATGGATTGCGGGTTGATGCCAGACATCGGGTCGCCCATGTGGAAGAAATAGGAAGCGATCCAGCCGCCCAACAATCCGCCAATCACGCCGACGACGATGTCACCGACACACCCATAACCGCCTCCTTTTACAACCAACCCGGCCAACCAGCCCGCAATCAAGCCAACGATGATCCAGGAAAGTATTCCCATTCTGATCTCCATTTCTTTTTATGCTGTTTTTTGTTGTGTTCATGCGAGAAACTTTGTCTTTCGCATGTTCGTAATTTTTCAATTGGTCATCTGCCTGCTGTGACCAAACCAGATACTAATCAATTCGCGAGAGCGAACCCTTCTTTTGATTTTGAAAGCTGGCGTAGTTTGCCGTAAAAAACACGATCGGATAGGCAAGCAAGGTAAGCAAATCCATAATGATAAAGAGCAGTTTCAGTTTCATTGTTTTTTCTCCTCGATAACATTCAATACGATAAACATCAGCGCATCATCCAGCCGCATCATCAAGTAAAGTTCTGATGCGTTGGATTCTTTGCCGTTCGGCTTCATGCTCCGCCACCCGCTTATTGAATTCATCTTCGTCTATAACCACGATGCCGGGCAGGTTTTGAGCAGATAGTTGCAGGGCGGCATTGTCCCTAAGTTTAATATCGTCAAAGATCTTTAAGAAGGCCCCGACGCCTCGATGGACTAGCGTTTGATCATCAACAATGCCAGCCGGAATGAGTGGCGCAAGCGTAATTTTCGGTTCCAGCGCTTGCGGTACTGGCTTATCCCTGTAGACGACACGGACAAAAAGTCTATTATCATCCAGGAAGGGATAGTCTATGTGCGTCGGTAAGATGTCAAGCTGGCCGCGGTCCAGGATGAAGGCATAGCGGAGACCATCGCTGTTGCAAGACACGACTTGCACTTGCAGTTCATTTTCAAGATCATGCAATAAGCGCGGGTCGAAGTAATTGCTGAAGGGGATTGAGGTATGCGTGGCAATATATTTTTTATTGAGTACGCCAAACAGCACGACCATTCCGGTATCTGGGTCCTGCGTTAATCGCCAGCGTTTAAATCGCGGCAACAATCCCCATTTTGTCAGGATGGTCGCTGCCCGAACTCTGATGCGCCGAGCTTTTTGATCGAAATGTCGCGGATCATTTGTCGGTGTTGTCATTTTCATCCTTCTTATCATTGCTCAGCAATTTGCTCTTGACTTCGTCAAGCCAGCGATCCACCTGATCCTCCGGTGTTGTAAGCGGCTGGTGGCGATTATCAATAACGCCGCTTTCAAGATATGGCAACGAATCATCCGGTTGATAATCTATGATTTCAGCCGCTGGCGCTTGCAACTTTTCAACAGGATTTTCAAGAATACGCTGGTTGGCTTGCCGAATCTTGAGCCAGCGCCAGAATCCCCAAAGGATCAAACCCGCGAATAGCACGACGAAGGTCGGAAGACACCACATCCACAGGAAAGCAATTGGTCCCTGCCTTTGCTCTTCGCGCTGGCGCGCCTGGTCGGTATACCATTGGGATGTTGCAACAGCGACCTGGGTTTGCGTGGCGATATTGTTGGCAATCGCGGTCTGGGTGCTGGCGGCAAGATTGTCTTTGTTTTGTTGATTCGCCAGGGCTTCTGCGCTCGTTGTCGCCAGGTCTGCCATTTGGGTCTGCCGGATCGCATCCTGGGTTAACGCGGCGCTCTGCGTTGAAACAGCCGAATTGAGGGTTGCCTGCGCGTTGGCGCGCACTATCGCGGCCGTAGCGGCTATCTGGGCCGCAATGACATTCGCATTGTTTTGCTCCTCGGTTTGGGCCGCGCCCAATGTTGCGTTGGCTGAATTCAAGGTTGCCTGCGCATTGGCGCGCTCAATTTCGGCGGTAGCCGCCGCCTGGTTATCGGCGTTATTTCTCTCCTGGGTCAGCGCGGCGGCCAGAGTTGCCTGGTCACACACCTCACAGGGCGCATCTGGTTGCGCTGGTGTAGCCAACAACACCTCCGCCTGCGGCGGATTGTCAAATTGCGTCCCACAGGATGCCATGGTCAGCAACGCCAATACCAATGCCGAAATAGCGGCAATGCGCGGATTGCAGTGCATCAAGGTCTCTCTTACTTCGCATTGGCTTGCGAAATCTCCTTAACCATTTCGGCGATTTTTTCCGGTTGGTTAACGCGCGTCGCCACATCTGCCTGGGCAATGATCCCCAGGATCTTGTTATCGTTATCCACGACAGGAATGCGGCGCAATTGATGTTCAGCCATCGCATCCAATGCTTTTTGTAAATCATCTTCAGCGCGGCAGGTCACCAACTTGCGCGTCATGACCGACTCCACTTTCGTGGATTTGGCATCGCGCCCTTCGGCCACAACCTTCAAAGCCAGGTCGCGATCGGTGACGATACCGACCAACTTTTGAGTCTGCGCGTTTTCAATCACGGGGATTGAACCGACGTTATCTTTCTTCATCGACTCCGCCGCTTTTACCGCCATGTCATTTGGCAGGCAGCAAACCGGATTTTTTGTCATTACATCATTGCACTTCTTCATGAGTTCTCCTCTCTTGGGATGGAATCGGCGACTTCCGACGATCTGGACCACCCGGCTCTAAGACCGGGTGGCAGATCGCTTTGCGGTTTATCAAGATGAGGCCGTCATCCGTTTCGACAGACGCGGTCTAATCATCGAAACACTAGAAGCGCACAATCCCGAGGAGTTGTAATATGACGAGTATGACGGCGATAACGATCAGGATATGGATCCAACTGCCTGTTTTCGGGAAACTTGGGCTTATGTTTCCACCGAAAAAGCCGAGCAACCACAGGATCAGTAGAATTACGACAATAGTCCACAACATGAGATTTCTCCTTGAGCGATTCGCTCAGTATGATGATCATGACTGGTGGTTTGATTAACATCCGCCAGTTACACGACCTGGAATTGACCGACCCACATCGGGTCTTAATTCATCATACAACATACACTCCCCAGCCACATCCATCGTCCGGGGAGTATTGGTCTCCACCACTTGGGGGAGGCGGCCGGAGGCGAGGAGTGAGCTGATTCAACGGAACCGAACCTAGTCCCCAGGCGCAGTGAAGGTGGCAGGGACACATGTAAAGCCCAAGCCTATCGAATACGAGTCTTTCACGCCATCCTGACCCGAATTGAGCTTGCCAGATCCGTCCATCAGATCCAGGTCGGGAGAGATCGCGATCATCAACAGGGGATTGTTCCCAAGCTCCTGCGTAGTAATTGTCCCGTCATGGTCTGCGTCGAAAACTGGCAGAAGGGTGTTTGCCGCATCCTGATTTGCTGTGATTAATTGATTGAGTCCGTCGGCAATCGCCGGAAGAAGATTGCCGCGGAAATCTTCGACAGTCACACCGCCGCCCAGTTTTCCGTTCGTGCAACCCGTAGCGCTGGTGTCAGCTTCGAGACGCATTCCGATCAAATTCACATCAACCGGCTGGCCCAGTAGAAAGATCTGGACGCGCGCCGTGCCCTGGCCGCCTGTGAAGTGGCCGTTCGTAAGAGTACCGACAATCGGTGTGTTGGCAGGCGCAGCGGAATCGACAGTGAACTTGTCCGCGCCGTCGAAGTTGGGTGGCGACTGGGTCTTTTGTCCCAGGAATATGGACCACGAAACACTCAAGTCGTTCAGGGGATCGTCTGCTTTCACCACGTGAAGCGAAACCAGATGGCCGGAACTAACTTCCTGATCGAGGGTCGACTGTAAATCAAGGCCTGGGGATGCAGACGTGAGCAAGGTGAGCAGTTCTCCGAACTTATTGTCGAGATTCTGTTGTGAATCCCCGTCTATGTTCAAGGCAAACTCCTGTGTTAGCGCCTGCGTTGTCGGTAACAACAGTTTGTTGGTGACGAAGTGATATTGTACGCCCGTAGCGGGAGGGACCGCCGGGGTCTGTGTCGGCGCAGGCGTTGGTTTGATTACATTGCAGGCGGCTACCAGCAACAACAAAATCAGGCTGGCACTTGCAACTACAAAAACATTATTTTTTTTCATGCTTGATCTCCTGTTTATTGGATCGTGGGTTGCTCATTGTGACTTCTATTTCCTTGATCGGTACCAATCATGCATCCGTCAATATTTTTCCGTCACTGGCAACCGTAGGTGATTGTGCTGGAGTTTGCCCGCCAGTTCGTGTTGAAGGCTTCGACGGAATAACTCAGTGTCCTTCCCGTGGCGACAAACGCGACATCCACATAATTTGTGGAATTTGGCGCCAGGGTTGCGATTACCTGCTTATCCCGATAGACGGTATAACCTTCTTCGCTCGTGGAGCGGTCGCTCCAGTTCAAGTCCATCGTCATCGTACTACCGCCCGATACGGAGGTGCAGTTGTAGGTATATTTCACCCAGACGGGGACGTTGGGCGGGAAGGGTGTGGAATTGGGCGAGACTGTCATCGTCAACACAGGCAGAGTCGGTGGGAAGATGAGGGTCGGCGTGGCCTGGGCCTGCGCGGTCGGCGCGGCCAGGGAGTCCGTTGGTTGGAGGGCGGGGATTTGGGCAGGCGTAATCAGACTGCAGGCGGAAAGAATAAGCACAAGCACAAGGGATGGCGATAGAAATTTGAACGTTTTCAATTTTTCCTTTGTGATCGCAATGAAGAACCATTCAGTGTAATTCGCTTTACACGAACCTGCGAAATATCGCGATTCTTGTTTGCTTCTCTCATCTTATATGAAATACTCCCCAGCCGCATCCGTCGGCTGGGGAGTGTTCAACTAGTCCACTTGGGGGAGACCCCTGATCTCACCGCCGCTTTCATCCAATGAATTCTATTGACGTATTTTGTCTACCGTTTCTTTTAGCGGCTGTTTGAGTTGGAAATAAGCAACGCTTAGGTAAGCGCCAAAGAGAAAGATGAGGCCGCTCAGATATGCCCAGGCAAGGAAGGCGATAATGGCTGCCACTGAACCATAGACCAGGTTCGAGACGGAGATGTAGGTGGAAACAAAAGACAGGAAGGCTTTCTTGGCTAGTTCCCACAGGAACCCCGCCCCCAGCGCGCCGGGTAAAATCTCGCGCCAGGTGGAAGTTCCATGCGGGAGAATCATGTAGAGCGCCATAAACAAGGCAATATCAAGCAAGATAGCCAGTAACAAACTGAAACCGCCTCCCATTGAAATAATTGAGTCAGGTAACCAGGCGCGGAGGTGGACAAGCAGACTGCCGGCAAATGAAGCCAGGAAGAGAATGGGACCAACGAGGGTCAGGACAAATAATATGGACAGTCCACGACGCTTCCAGATAGAGCGGCGTCGTTTAGTACTCCAAATTTCATTCAAGGTGTGAGTAAACGTGTAAAAAACTGTCGAGGCAGACCAGATCAGCCCAACCAACGCGACCCCGGTAACAGGTCCGCGCGCTTCGATAATTTCATCAATATTTTGCCCCAACAACTGT
Source organism: uncultured Anaerolineaceae bacterium (assembly GCA_964371065.1). GTDB lineage: Bacteria > Chloroflexota > Anaerolineae > Anaerolineales > Villigracilaceae > Denitrolinea. Next base: position 12,331 of record CAYJLS010000071.1, read on the forward strand.
CCCATGGCCGGCGCAATAAACTCCAACCTTTGAATGATGAGTTGCTGGTCCATCAACGGGCCAAGACTAAAGCTGGCAATGGAAATGCTTAAGAGAGTGATGGGGAACAGGGAGAAGAGGGCAAAGTAGGCAATTGCCGCGGCCGTCATCGCCGACTCAGGTTTTAAGGTTTCCTTTGTCGCACCCGCCACCATCCCTAACCAGCCGCGCGTACGCTCATTGATGCCGTTTGCACTCTGAAGAACCCGTTGCCTAAGTTGCGCAAGCAATCCAACCAGACCAGATGCGGTTATGCTCGTTTTTTTCATGGTCTTGTGGGTATTGGTGACCCATCTTCACCGGTGACAGGCTGGGATGGGTGGAATAGATCGGAGGGTTCAGCAGGCAGAGCTACTTGTAAAATTGGTTCAGCTTTCTCGAGCAGGCTGGCGAGCCGCTCCATACTGCTGAGCACCAATGGCGGAGGCGGTTCATCCATCTCCGTTATAACAGTCCGCAGATGCGCCTGCCGTTCCTTGAGATCGGAAACCTGGGCAGAGGCGCTTGAAGCAAGCTGGCCGCGGACCAGGTGGCTCCACAGGATTTGGCATATCACGGATAAGGGCGGGGCAACAAAAATCCCGGGTAGGCCAAAAGCGTCCGCCATGGCCAGAATTATAACCAGGGTCAGAATTGGATTATCCCAGTGGTGTTTGTAAAGGCGCGGCTCAACCCATACTTGCAGAGCAATTAAAACAACAAGTGTGTAGAGAACCGTGAACAGGCTCAATTGCATGCTGGTCAATAATCCAATCAACAACGGCAGGATGATCGCCAGTGGCGCTCCAACCACGGGAATCAGCCATGCCAGCGCACCGATCAGCGCCAGCAGGATTGGATACGGGGAGCCGAGCAACCAATAACCCAGTCCCAATAACAATCCTGCCAGGAGACTTTGAACGATCTCACTGCGGATGTAACCGCCGATATCCGGCTCAACGGTCCGCCAAATACCACGCGCCTGCTTGCGCTGTCCAGATGGAAGCAGGGAAAGCCAGAGTCGTTCAAAATGGATTTGATTGATGCTCCAATAGATGCTCAAGAATAGTATGACGAGCACACCGCTCACGACACCGCCAATGCCTTGCGTGAAGCCGAGTACGGCGGGCAGAACAAGTTGGCCTTGTTCGCCGGTGATGGCGACAAAGAGCTTATCCGGTGTTGGCAGCCATGCAACCAGTAGCAGTTGGAATGAACTGCCCTCCAACCACGCTGGCAGTCTCCAGACGCCTTGTACTGACAGCGTTTGGGCTATATGCTGAATGTCAGCGATCGCAAATCTGCCGGCAAGAAAAATAAAGAACCCAAAAGCGCCGAGGCTAACCATGTAGAGCAGACTCAAGCCCAGACGCGTCACGAGGCTGCGCCTCGACCAGCCTGTAAGAAATGGACGGACGGTTGCCGCAAGCGCAAGCGAGATTAGTACGTATATGACCACAATGCGGAATTGCCACACCACCGCCAGCACCAGCAGTGTGGTCATCACCGCGGTTCCAAATACCACTACCTGCTTCGTCATGGCGCATCCGATGTACTGGCTTGGGCTAATAATGTGTCAAGATCGGTGGTTATCGTCTCGATCTCGTCCATTACGTGATCGATCTGCTTAATTCTTTGGTCCGAACCTCTTTTGTTGAGCCGCGCCTGCTTCTGAAGGTCCTGGGCCAAATCCTGCGCTTCGTAGCGCAAACGGCTGGCATAATCGCGTCCGGCCGATACCTCCAAATCCATCGCCGCTGGATGAAAGACGAAACGATTAAGGAGGATCTGAATTATGGCGGCCAGGGGAATCGCCATCAGCGCCCCGGCGATGCCGAACAACGAGCTAAATGCAAAAATGGCCAGTAAAGTGACGAATGGATTTACCCCGACCGCTTTGCTCATGACACGTGGGACCAGCAGGCTGTTTTCCAACTGCTGAATCACAACTGTCGCGACGATGACCCAAATCAGTTTGTCAGGCCCGATGGATAGCGCAACCAGCGCGGCGGGAATAGCGCCCAACAACGGTCCGAGCATGGGTACCGCTTCCAGCACGCCCGCCAAGAGAGCCAAAACCAGAGCATTGGGCAGGCCGATGAGTAGATAAGCGATCAGCGCCATGACGCCGATAACGAGGCAGAGGATTCCCTGTCCGGCGATGAAGAAACCAACCTTGGTTTCCATGGCCGAAATGAGTTCACTGATATTTTCCCGATGGTCTTGTGGAACCAGCAGAAGGAATGACTGGATGGTTCGCGGCCCATCCAGGGTCCAGTAAAAAGCGAGGAACAGAATCACCAGTGTGATAAAGACAGCCTTGGCAGCCATGACTACGTAACCCAATGCCTGCCCAGCGGATGCCATTACCTCCAGTCCTGTTTGCTGAACTGGCTTCATGCTTGGCAGTGTCACTGGGAGGAACTCACTTAAACGCACAATTAATGGATTGGGATAAGCGGTCATCCACACGCGCAGGTTTTGGTAATAACCTGTTATGGAGGCGGTAATCGTTGTGCTTTGCTCAACGATCAATGGGAACAACAAGAGCAGGAAGCCTAGGAGCAGGATGAACAACAGAAGAAAGACAAGAATGACCCCTGCTATTTTGGGAAGCCCGCGCTGATACAGCCAGGCGACTGCAGGCCGGATCACGGTGCCGATCACGACCGCGACCAGTAATATGAATACCACCTGGTAAAACCGATACAGAAGCCAAAAGCCCAGGATGACAGAAACAAGCGCCAGTGTTGCCCACACTACCCGCTGGAATGTCCACTCATACGGTTGCGAAGGTGGATGGAGTGTCATCCTTTACCTCACTGTCGGATCCAAAAGAGCCGCCAGCGTCCCCCAGACGGATCCAAGCACGACGCCTGCGATAACATCTCTTGGATAGTGCGCGCCGATGTAGATGCGCGTGAAACCGACCAGAGTGGCGACCACATACAGGACGGCAGTTCCGACAACTCCAGGCTGAAAGTGGTGGATGAACAGAGTCATCAGGAAAAATATCTGGCTGGTATGCCCGCTGGGAAAGGAGTGGCCTTTTTCCCGCCAGCCGATGACGCGCGATTTCTCCATGCTAAGAAACGGACGCTCGCGAACGGATATGGCTTTGATGGTTTCTACCAACAACCAAAGGATGAGGGTGCCGAGGGCGGTCACAAAGGCCAGGCGTTGATAGTCCAGGAAAAACAGCACGACCACGGCGATGCAGGCCGCGACCATATTGCCAAACTGGGTGACGATCCACATCACGCGGTCCAGCCACTGGGGATAGCCGCGCATGTTGAAAAGACGAAAGACCCGGCTGTCGAGGCGTTGCCCCGCCGACCAGATCAGGGACAACGTCACCAGGGCGAAGAGGAAGAGCAGGGCGAACAGTCCGCGCTGGAGGTTCAACGCCCACCATAGCGAAGCCCGCGCCCCGTCCGGCATCCAGATGAGAAACGATATCAGCCCGATCAAAAGAACAACCAGGAAAACAGGTCTTCGTTTATTGGCAGACCAAAAAGAAGCCTCGGGTAACTGCGACGGCAGGGGCGTCTGTTCAGAACCGCTAGCCATTGACTGCCACCTTTGAATCCGTCAACTCAGAGGTCGCCAAATGTCCAGTCAGCGCAGAGCCGGCCATCACTTTCAGGGCGCGCGGGTGGATATGGACAGATAACGAACCCTGGCCCAGCAGGGTGCCATCGGCAAGCACAGGCATGTGCGGGATCGAATGGATCTTTACGTGTTTGACGCGGTAGTGCTGGATACCGGCATCCTGCACAAGGCCTCCGCGAGACAGCACTGCATAAGAGAGCATGTTCAGTTTACTCATATCCGAAAAAGTGAACACGTCCAAACGGCCGTCCCTGAAGGATACATTCGGGGAAATTTGGAAGTGCGGCCCGAGAAAGGGCATATTCGTGATCAACATCATATGCGCTGTCGTATCAAGGTGTTTAAGCCCATCCAGAATCATACGCAGGCGTGAGGGTATTGCAGAGATAAGTGTTGATAATAATCCCCCGATCTGTGCCAGATCGCCGTGCTGGAGATTATCTGCCATGGGATATAGATCTGACAGGAGACCCAGCGCCGCGATTTCCAGAAACCAGTGGCGGGAATGTCCGCAGTGGACTCTTCCTACATCAATCTTCAACCGGCGACCCTGGCGCAGGAGGGCAACAGAGTTTGCGATATCCCCGGTAATCCCCAGGTTAAAAGCGACATTGTTGCGCGTGCCGGTTGGGATAATGCCGAGGGTCGCATCACTTCCGATCATGGCCCCTATGACACTGTCAATTGTCCCGTCGCCGCCCGCCACAACGATCAGTTTGATGCCCGACCGAATGGCGTCCTCCACAACTTTTTCAAGCGGACTGTCCGGGCGCACGGTGTAGACTTCGGGCAAGATCTGCTGATCCTGCATCTCGGAAAGAATGCTGGCAAGCTGATGGGGGGATTCTTCCGGCCGGCCGGAGCCTGCATTAAATATCAATTTCGCCCGGAGTGGGCGGTGGGAGGCTGGTTTGAATTTGCTTGAAGTTGACACTTGCATTTCAATTCATGTGAAGGCAGGCCACCCGGCTGTAAGACCGGGTGGAAGACAGTTTTGCGATTTAGCAAGATGAGCCGCCATCTGCTTCGACAGCCCCGGTCTAATCGAAGCGCGAGATATTTACGCTATTCCAAGCAGGCGCAATATGACGAGTATGACGACGACAACGATCAGAATATGGATCCAACTACCTGTTTTCGGGAAGCTTGGGCTTATGTTTCCACCGAAAAATCCGAGCAGCCACAGGATTAATAGAATTACGATGATAGTCCACAGCATGAGATTTCTCCTTTTGAATGATCTGTTGGAAGCCACCCGGCTGGCTAGCCAGATGGCTTTTGATCCTACTAGCGGTTGATTATGAACAACACACCGGCGATCAGCGCGCAGATTCCCGCGATGACGTTAAATATTGCGCCAAGACCTACCCCCAGAAGACTTAGGCCGGTGATTATCAGGAAGATTCCGAGCAGGATCCATTTCAATTGATTCATGTGCATTGTAATTCTCCTTTGAGTTAATACTAACTTGATAACTTTCACGACACTTCAACGCATACCGTTATCAGCCTCAGGAACTTTGGATTGCCTTTTTTCCGGCCTTTGCGGCATCGGAGATGTGCTCTAGTTGCTCGGCCACCAAATCTTGACCCTGATGCAGTAATTCTTTGGCTTTCCGGCGTCCATCTCTGGTGAGTTTGTTCCCATCCAACCGCACCTGCGCCATGGCATCTTCAATCATTCCGGTGGTTTGATCGCGCAGTTCGAAACCTTTTTGCTGGATTTGCATTCTGGTTCTTTTTCCAGATTGCGGCGCCAGCAATAACATCGTCACGGCTCCGGCCAGGCCGCCAACCAACATTCCGGCTAAAACGCCCAGAATATTATTGTTGTGGTATTCGGGTTCTTGATTTTCGTTAACCATTTTGTTTTCTCCTTGTTGTTTCAGTGAGTGAGTGTTTGTTCCGATTTTCGTATTTATACGCAGGTCAAATCACCTGACCAGGGTTTACTTGTAGCGCGGATCACCAATTTGGATACCGGCATCCTTTTGTTCCTCTTCCGTCAACTGAATGAGACCAGCCAGCCAATTTACAGAGTGCCGCATAAGCGGTAGGATGCTATTAAAAATCTGCAGACTGGCTAACAAGCCGCCCGGTTGTTGGTGGGTTTCGGAACCTTGTTGACGGAAGGAATGATCCATTCTTGCCTCTAGCGAAGCACCCTATGGGTTTGTTTTATGGGTTATGGCGCTCGTTGGTGGTAGTTTCGCTGACGCTTACCACCGGGCCACGCGGGCGATAGAAGGCCAACCAGACTATTCTTTCCACGGCCCACGCGATCAGGGCATAGATCACCATGGCAAAGAAGGAGGAGAGTTCCAACACCATGCCGCCAGCAGAGGGTGTTGCGGTCATGCCTGCAAAGGGGAACAGGAACAGGTTGGTAAATCCGTAGATCAGGAAAACGATTGGGCTATCCGGGTTGGCGCCGATCAGTTTTAATCCGATGCGGAGCGCAATGAGGACTTCGAGGATGCCCAGAAACAGCCAGATCAATTGTGTGGCCTTGAAAGTGAAGATGCGTTGCTCCCGTTCCGGTTCGCTTTGTGACGTTCTAACTTCTGATACTCTGTTTTCGTTTGACATTTTGACCTTTCTTTCTGAGGTTGATCCTGATTCAACAATAGAATGACCGTCCTCGCTAACGATAAATACGTTGCTTGTTATCAATAATTCTTGTGAGCAGGGATGTGTTACACCCCTGCTCATCCATTCGCAGGTTAAAGCCTAAATCATCAGCGCCACTGCCCTTAACGGCGGACCATCTTGACGATCCACAGCAGAACCACGGAACCCAGCAGTGTTACCAGCATAGTCGGAAGGGTGATGGCGTCGTTGATGGTCCCGATCCCCAACAGAGGGCTGATGAAGTAACCAGCCAGGAACGCGCCGATGACGCCGACTATGATGTCGAGCAACAAGCCCTGTTGCGAATTCGTATGCATGATCCTGCTGGCAATGTAGCCAACGATCGCTCCAGCAATGAGATAGATGATCAGATTCATTTTTTCTTCTCCTTTTTGAACATTTCAAATACACGGTACCCGGTTTTTGTTGATCCCAACCCCCTCAAGGGAGAAGGGGTTGGGTCACCACTCCGGTCATTTAACAGGGGTGGGTTCGGTCTTGCCCTTCAGTTTGGTTTCGTATTCCGTCACGCGCTTATCAATTTCATCGGCGGCGGCCTCGCGGGTATAGCCATACTTTTGCTGAAGTATACCGGTGAAGACATCGAACTTGCCGGCGGCCCGATCGAGATCATCGTCGGTGAGTTTGCCCCACCAGGCTTTGGCCTCGCCTCGGATTTGTTTCCACTTGCCTTCGAATACATCTTTGTTCATGGTTTGATCCTCCTTTGGATCATTTGAAAAACTTTCACGTTTACCCTGGCACTTACATCCGTTACCTTCTCCCGGCTTGGTACTCAGCGGTTTCCGCTTTCAGTTTTGCCAGCCGGGTGAAATAATCCGGAAATTCCTGCATATGGGCTAGGACAATCTTTCCGGTAAGAAGCACGCCATCGTAGGTCGGTCCCGCTTCAGGGTCTATGACTCTTTGTTGATGATTTCCTATTAAGCCCTGGCGAAATTGTTCGAGGTCAACCTGATCCCAATCAATGTGCAGGGATTCTCCGATGCGTTTGGCTTCATCCAAACTGATCTGCTTTTGCTTTTTCATATAGGCGGTTCCTCCATATCCTTCAAACAGAGGCGATTGGCGCTCACACAGCCAATCTATGGAAAAGCTGTCCCATTATTGCCGGCGCTCGGGACAGCCTTGGTGCGCCGGATTTCAAGTCTCTCATTCCCGTGCCGAAAGCGGGATTATCATCAGCCAACTGGCGTCAACGTAGTACGAACGCTGGCGGCCGCGAGGCGCAGGCGTTCGGCCACACGCTCGGGCATCTCACCTTTACTGATAAACGCATCGGCGCCAGCGGAGAGCGCCGCTTGATGACGGGCGTCCAGATGGCTGATGAGGATGATGACCAGCGCGGCCGGGCAGGCTGTTCGGAGTTCACTCAGGGCAGCAGTAGGCGCATCAGGAAGCAAATCCCAATCAATCAACAACATATCTGAATGACTGATTGGCGCTTGTGCTAACGCGGTTGCCCAATCTGTGGCTTCGCCAACTACTTCCATTTTTAAATCAAGGAGTACCAGGCGCAGGGCAGAGCGTTCTTCAAGTTTGGCATCGGCTAAATATACGCGGGTCATAAATCCATCTTACAACAAACACTCCCCAGACGCATCCATCGTCTGGGGAGTGTTGGCCTCCGCCACTTGGGGGAGGAGGCAATCTCAATTGATTTAATTCACACAACTATGATGAATATTTTAAAAAGATGACTTACCTGTCGAGGAACTTTTTATTACTCCATCACCTTACACGGTTCATCCGTCATTGCGAGGGCGCTCCTGGTTTTGCCCGAAGCAATCCCCTGTTTGGCGAGGAGATTGCTTTGACGGACGAATACTGTCTCGCAATGACGGACGTAGGTGACTTACAACAATTGCTCTCACTTGATACGCGTCGCGTAAACGACCGTGTGGTGATCGAACTTACCATCAATGATATATCCAGCACAAGTAATAAGTGTCAGGTGGGAGAGGCCGTCAAGTGATGGCTGTGTGCGCGCAGGGCAGAAAGGTTCTGCCGCAATCCGGCCAGGCTGGCCTCGGCCTTGTCGATGCGTTCACGCTCACTGCGAACGTAGCGGGTGTAG
>CAYJLS010000072.1:0-20681 GCA_964371065.1 uncultured Anaerolineaceae bacterium
GCCACGTCCTTCACCTTGGTGTGGACGAAGCCAGCCTCAACGAGTTTCGCCCCCAGCGCGCCATAAACGTCCCCACCGTCCTCTCCAAGGATGAAGTCAAACGCGTCTTTGAAAACATGACCGGCCTCAACAAACTCATTGCCCAGGTTATGTACGGCGGCGGACTGCGCATTATGGAAGCCATGCGCCTGCGCGTCAAGGATATTGACTTCGATAATCACCAGATCATCGTCCGTGATGGCAAAGGCGAAGACGACCGTGTCACCATGTTGCCCGATGCGGTCATTCAACCCATGTTGCTTCACTTAAGATACGTAAAGGCCATTCACGAAAAAGACTTGGCCGATGGCTTCGGCTCCGTCTACCTGCCCTACGCCCTCGAACGAAAATATAAAAATGCAAACAAAGACTGGATCTGGCAATACATCTTCCCCGCTCCCAAAATCTCCAAAGACAAACCCACTGGAATCATCCGCCGCCACCACCTCGACGAATCCACCGTCCAAAAAGCCGTCAGTGAAGCCGCGCGCCTCGCAAAAATCAACAAACACGTCACCCCCCACACCTTCCGTCACTCCTTCGCCACCCACCTCCTCCAGGCTGGCTACGATATTCGCACCGTCCAGGAACTCCTCGGCCACAAAGACGTCAAAACCACCATGATTTATACGCATGTATTACAGCGCGGCGGCCTCGCTGTAAAATCCCCCCTCGACTCGTAAGGAAGCAGGTACACAGGTAGACACGTACACACAGAACTACCAAACTACGTAACTCCCAAACTACGCAACACGCTCCTAACCCGCATCTCCTACCTCGCAACTTCATCCTTCATCCTTCATCTTTCATCTTTCATCCCCCCCCCATGAAACTCGTCACCGTCTCTGAAATGAAAGCCATCGAAGCGCAGGCCGATGCCCGCGGCCTATCCTACGCGCGCATGATGGAAAACGCCGGGCAAGGCCTGGCGGATGTTATCCACGATTTGAAAAGTGGCGCTGGCTGGGAAGATGTGCTCGGCCTCGTCGGCCCGGGCAACAACGGCGGCGACACGCTGGTCGCGCTGTCGCACCTGGCCGTCGCGGGCTGGCGGGCGCGGGCGTATTGCGTCAAGCGCAAAACGCAAAACGACGAACTGGTTGAAATGTTTGTCCAGGCGGGTGGCGAAATCGTTATTTCGGAATCCGATACGGACTTTGATTCGCTGGCGGCATTTCTTGAAACCGCCGACCTCCTGCTCGACGGTCTGCTTGGCACAGGCATTACACTTCCGCTCAAACCTGAAATTGCCCGCGTCCTCCATGAAGCAAATGACCTCTTGTCCAAATTGGATGAGCCTCCCTTCGTCCTCGCCGTGGACTGTCCCTCGGGCGTGGACTGCGACACCGGCGCGGCCGCGGACGAATGCCTCGCCGCCGATCTCACCGTGACCATGGCCGCCGTCAAGCAGGGACTGCTTCGCCTGCCCGCCTTCGGCCTGGTGGGCGAACTCAAAGTGGTGGACATCGGCCTGCCCGACGATTTGCCCGCGCTGACTCAAATCCGGCGCATCGTCCCTGACCTTGAGCTGGTCGCCGGACTTCTGCCGCCGCGTCCCGCCGACGCGCACAAAGGCACGTTTGGCGCCGCGCTCATTGTCGCGGGATCGGTCAGCTACACCGGCGCGGCGTATCTCTCGGCCAAGGCCGCCTACCGCGTCGGAGCGGGCCTCGTCACGCTGGCGCTCCCCGAACCCTTGTATCCCGCGCTCGCGGGACATCTCCCCGAAGTGACGTGGATTCCCCTCCCGCACGAAAACGGATTCATCGCCCGCGCCGGCGCGCTTGCCGTCGCACAAAATCTCAGCCGCGCCACCGCCTTGCTCATCGGTCCCGGCTTCGGCCTCGAAGAAACCACGAAAGACTTTTTGGCGAAATTGCTCGAAGCAAATTTGCCTCCGCTGGTCGTGGACGCCGACGGGCTGAAACTCCTCGCGCAAATCCCCGACTGGCAGGCAAAACTCCCCGCGCCCACCGTGCTGACCCCGCACCCGGGCGAAATGTCTGTGCTGACGGGACTCTCGAAAGATGAAATCCAATCCGACCGCGAAGCCATCGCCGCAAAATACGCGAAACAATGGGGACACGTGGTCGTGCTGAAAGGCGCGTTCACCGTCATCGCCGCGCCGGATGGACGGATCGCCGTCATCCCAGTCGCGTCCGCCGCATTGGCCCGCGCCGGGACCGGGGATGTGCTGGCCGGACTCATCGTCGGTCTGCGCGCCCAGGGCGTGGACGCGTTCGAGGCCGCGGTCGCCGGGGCGTGGATCCACGCGCGGGCGGGACTGACCAGCCTCGAGGTCGTAGGAAGCGCCGCCTCCGTCCTCGCGGGCGACCTCCTCGATTGCGTCAGCGATGTGATGGCGGAATTCAACGTTTAACGTTAAACGTTCAACGTTGATGATTTCCAACAAAAGACGCCCCTCGTTTTCGAGGAGCGTCTTTGCATTAACGTTCAACGTTTAACGTTTAACCTTTGAGAAAATCTTCCAGCGCCGACTTGCTGATGCGATAAGCGCTTCCCATCTTCTTGGCTTTCAGGCTCTTATCCTTGATGGCCGCCAGCACATCCTCCTCGGAAACCTTGAGGATGGCTGCGGCTTCGCTAGGCGTCATCACGTCCGGGATCGCTGCGGATTTTCCGCCCGCGCTCGGCTGTTGCATCGCGCCGGAGGTGGCCTGTTGCATCAGGTTGCCGATGCCCATGCCTGCGCCGATGCCGGCCGTGAGCCCCGCGCCGCCGCTGGGATTCTGCGCCGCGTCGCGCATGGCGTCTGCGGCCTGGAGTTGGGTGTAGGTTGCCATATCGAGCATGCCCATGTCGCGCAGTTCCTGGGCGCTCTTCTCGCTGGGCTTGAGGTTGCCCACGTAGAAGGTCTTGAGCGTCAGGCCGATGGCTTCGAAGTCATCCTGGGCCTTGGCGCGCACGCCCGCGCCGATCTCCTCGGTCAGCCCGATCATTTCAGGGACGGAGTTCTTGGCCGCCGTCTCGCCCAGAATGTCCTGTAGTTTGGAGAGCAACATGGTGCGCAGCCGCTCTTCGATGCCCGATGTTGTAAATGCTCCCTGTGTGCCGACGATCTGCGTCACGAACTGTTGCGGGTCGGCCACCTGGAACGAGTACGTGCCGAAGCCTTGCAGGAGCGCCACGCCCAATCCCATGCCCGGGTTGCGGACGATGATCGGTTGCGGCGTGCCCCACTTCTTGTTTGCAAACTCCTTCATCGAGACGAAGTACACCTCGGCGGGGAAGGGCGTGCGGTCGTTGAAGGCCTTGCCGATCCAGTCAATCAACAGTGGGATGTTGGCGGTGGTGATGGTGTGTCGTCCCGCTTTGAACACGTCCAGCGCGTTGCCTTCGCGGAAGAAGACCGCGCTCTGGCTCTCGCGCACGATCACCTGCGAGCCGATGCGGAAATCGCCGATGCCCTGTTCGGGGAAGCGATGCACGATCTCGTCGGCCATCTCGTTCGAGTATTCAATGACATCAAAAATCCTGGCCATGTGTTTCTCCTTTTCTGGAATTACTCTTGCATTATAGTCGAATGGACTTGTTGATACAAGAACCGATTTTCTTATTTCTCTACGAATTCCACCTGCGAACGTTGCGGGGGGGAAAAGACGAAAGACGAAAGATGAAAGATGAAAGATGAAAGATGAAAGATGAAAACCGATCACTGGTGACTGCTCACTGGTGACTGATCACTGATCACTGCCCACTGCTCACTGCCCACTGCTCACTTCTCCCTCATCGCCTTCCCCGTCCCCTTGTCGCGGATCATCAAAATCTCCGCCATAATGCTGACCGCGATCTCCTCGGGTGTTTCGGCCTGCAACTCCAGCCCGATGGGGGAGTGGACGCGCTCGATCTTTTTCGCGGGGACGCCTTTTTGTTTAAGCGCCTTGACCGTTTCCAGCCACCTGCGCTTCGAGCCGATGACGCCAATGTAGGCCGCCTCCGTTTCGAGGAGCGGACCCAACCCCGCCGCGTCCACGTTGGAGCCGCGCGTGGTCAACACCAAAAAGGTCTGTCGCGTCACTTTGACGTGTTCCGTTAACTTCTCCATCGAGACGGGGTAGTACGCGTCCGCCTCTGGGACGACTTCCGGCGTGCAGAACTCGGCGCGGTCATCGCTGACGGCCACGCGGAACCCCAGCCACTTGGCCAGGTGCGCCACGGCCTTGCCCACGTGTCCCGCGCCGACGACGATCACCATCGGGGCTGGCAGGATCGGTTCCACAAACACCTCCACCTGACCGCCGCACACGCCCGGGTCCCCGCGTGACGGGTCAGACATGTTGTAATGCAGATGGCGCGCTTGCCCATCGGCGATTGCCATCCACGCCTCGTCGAGGACGCGGTGTTCCAGGTCCCCGCCGCCGACTGTGCCGATAAATTTCCCGTCTGGGTAAACCAGCATTTTGCTACCCACGTGCCGCGGCGTGGAGCCTTCGCTTTTCACCACCGTGCAAAGCGCGGCGGATTCGTTGTTTGCTTCGATTTCGGAGAGGGCGCGGTAGATGGAGATCATAGTGATTGCAAATTGTGGGGAAGCGGACGTTGCAAAAAGGAAAACGCTTCAATAATTGCTTCGAGGGCGTCCGTTGCATTTTCTAACGCTTCCTGTTCGCTATCGCCTTCTGTGATGAGTTCAGGAAATACGAGACAAGTGACAGTAAATCCGCCCTCGGGTTGAGGTTCAAGAACAAGAGGTAGTTTCCGTAAATCACGGTTTTGATTCGAACAACTCAACCAACCCGTCATTGCGAGCGTTCTTTGCGAAGCAATCTCCTCCACGATGCGGGGATTGCTTCGTCGGGAAGATCGCCCTCCTCGCAATGACGGTTGAATCGGCGGTTTTCTAGGTTTACGAATATGTGCCATAGGAATTTCTACGATGATTATAAACCACCCTAAACCTTTCACGGCCCCCACACCGGTTGCCAGTCTGGTTCGGGATTATCCACCAGCAGGCGCGTGGAGTGACCGTCCGCGCGGATGATGAACAGGTCGGCCTGGCCGTCGTTACGGAGCGAGTTGAAGACGATGTACTGCCCGTCCGGCGAGTAGGAGGCGGAGGCGTTGTTGCCGCCGAAGGTCAACTGGATGGCGTCCCCCGTCGCGAGGTCGAGGCGGAAGACGTTTTTGTCGCCCGCGGCGCCCATGCACAGGAGCAGGGACTTTCCGTCCAGCGCCCAGTCCAGGCTTGCCGTCACGCCTTCGACCGCATGAGTAATCTGTAACAGCGGCTGGCTGGGATCCAGGATATCCAGCAGGTAAATCTCGTACGAGTTGAATTGTCCCGTGGACATAGCGGCGAAAGCGATGGTTTTTCCGTCCGGCGACCAGTCCGCGCCGACGATGGTGTTCGCGCCTGCGTACAGCAAATGTGGATCCTCGCCGAGCGGCCCCATGATCCAGATCGAGACAGGGCTATCTTTGATGCGGTTGAGGAACAGGATTTGCTTCCCATCGGGCGAGAATTTGGGCGAGAAGGCGTTGCCGACGTAGTAGGTGAGTTGGATGGTTTTCGAGTCGGAGAAGGTCAGCAGGTGCAGATCGAAGTAATCGCCCTCGTTTTTGGCGAAGAGGACGCCTGTCATGTCGGGCGTGAAGATGGGATAGTACTTATTGCGGAAGTCATCCGTGATTTGCGCGTAGCCAGTGCCATCCGCGTTGATGGCGCAGATTTGGTTGACCTCCCCGCGCGTACACGTGAACACGATCCGCCCGCCGAAACTGGTGAACGCGGACGTGGGAGTCGGCAGAGGCGTGTTGGTTGGAATGGGCGTTGTTGTGGGGAGGTTTTCCGGCTGGAGCGGGAGAATCGGTTCCAACCGGTAGACCGGGACCAGCCAGAAGAGGAGAGCGAGCACTCCCAAAAGAATCAGGCTGAGGGGGATGGCCGCCCGCCGCCGCGGGGAATCGCTAAACAGTTTTTTGCGGCGCTTGCCAGAGGAGTATTTACCGTCGAGGCTGGGGAGGGACATGGGTTCAAAGGAATTATTTCTTCAATCCCAAAAATGTACGCGCAAATCGGCGGATGGTAGTGACAATCTTGAGCGCCTCTTTTGCTTCATCAAGAATAGGTTGATTGCCAGGGTAACGGGACTGAACAGCGTGCTTGCTGAGATCGGACAGCAGTTGTGGGACAAAGCCGGTGAAAATGCCCGCCTGATTGCATAACGTATCCAACGTTAGAAGGTCGTGAGTTTTAGGAAAGTCAACGTCTTTTAAAATGAGTAAGGCCTTGAGATATTTCTCCCCGCATTGTTGCGCGTGAAAGCAGGAAGCGGAGGCGAGCGGCTTTTGGAGTCGCAAAAGTTCCTTGGACGCGCGGAAATCATCCTCAGCGCTCAATACCCACGACTTAAGTTCGTTTATTTCTGTCATACAAGATGATTCCCTTTTTGGCAATTTCGCGGGTAAAAAAGCTATTATCTTTTCCGCCTTTCAAGTCTTCTTCGAATTCCTGCGGCGTCTTAACGATAATATCAACTGGAAATTCCCGCGGGTAAAGCAACATTGAAGTTGCCAAATGATTGTCTTTCGTATTGCCTTCTATGATAATGAGCAAATCCACATCGCTATCGGGAGTGGGTTCACCATATGCGTAGGAGCCAAACAGGATGATTCTTTCCGGTTTTAGGTTGGACACGATGCGTTCAACCGCCAGTGGCAAAGTCTCTGCTACGGGCGGAAAGCCGGTCGGATTCATTTTAGTTTCGAGCTGAAACATCATGGTGCTCCTGGCTCTTATTTTAACCTAAATGGTCGAGGGTGCGTGACTGCTTATCTCTCCAGCAGTCCCAACACCACCGGCAGTAACTGCTTCTTCCTCGAAACCACGCCCTGCGCGTCGCGCGTGCCATCCGGGAGCGGGGGATAGGGCAGATCGTCGAGGATGGGCGGGGCGGACGAGGAGAGGATCAGGCGGCTGGTGCCGCGTACCACGTCGGTGATAAGCAGGATGGCAAAGTCGAGGCCGCGTTTGTCGCGCAGGGCATTGAGGGCTTCTGTCAGCGGGGCGAGATGCTCGCTGAGTTGCAGGAGGTCGGTCACTTCGGCCTGCGCGACGGCGAACTTGAATCCGCCCGCTTCGAAGGGTTTGATGTCGTTGCTGACAACCTCGGCAGGTTTGCGGTTGGAGAGTCCCGCGCCCGCGGAGAGTACCTGCTGGCCGTAGGATTCGAGCGTCTCGCCTTTGAGCGGACTCCCACCTACGAAGGCCCAGCGGGACAACCCGTCCGCGGCGGCCTTGTCGCGCGGCGTCGTGGTGGGGGAGGTCAAGATAAGGGTATCCGCTAAAAGTCCCGCGAGAAGCGCCCCTGCCAGTGCGGGCGGCGCGGAGAGTCCCGCCTCGGCAGTCTGCTCCGTCACCAGCGTGGAAGTCGAGCCGACGATGTCCACGGTGAAGCGGATGGGCGTGTGGGTGTACGGGTTGCCGAGGCGGTGGTGGTCGAGGATCTCGAGCAGTTCGGCTTCCTCGAGCGCAGCGATGGCCTGGCGCGGCTCGTTGTGATCCACGAGGATGATCTTGAGGCGCGGCGGGTTGAGGGCTTCGCGCTGGTGGGCGATGCCGAGGTACAGGCCGTTTTCGTCCACGATCCAGTAGTCGTCGTAATCGTCGCGCAGGATTTTGTTGAGCGAGTCGCGGATGTGGGCGTTGGCCGCGTATTTGGGGACCTGGGTGTCGGCGGCGTCTTTGCAGGGCGCGGACATCATCTCGCGTACGGTGGTGTCGCCGGGGCGCGGGCCGAGCACGTTGGCGAAATATTTAAAGAGGCTGAGGCCGTTGATCAGGCCGTAGGGTTTGCCATCCCCGCTGACAATGGGCGCGATGCCGCCGGTTTTGCTGGCGAGAGTCCAGGCCGCGCCGAGTGGGGCATCCGGGCGCAGGGTGTCGAGGCGGCGCATGACCGACTCGAAGCGCGGCGAGGCGTCGGTCAGCAGGAGCGGCGCTTCTAGGTTGAGGTTTTTTAATACCCACGAGGTCTGGGGATTGAGCGCGCCGGCGCGAGCCGCGAGGGCGTTCGCGCCGTCGCGTGCGCGCAGCAACCAGGCATAGCCCATGGCGGCCGCGATGGAGTCGGTATCGGGGTTGACGTGGCCGATGACGAAGATTTGATCTGGCATGATTTATAGCCCCTTGAGCAAGTTTTCCAGATCTTCATAATCATAAGGCGGCCTGCGGCGAATTGTAATAATCATTGCTTGCTCGTTCGCAACTGTGCAATTAATACGCCAATGACCCATGCTGAATCGCCTGACCTCCATGTTTCGTCTGGTATATCCAACTGTTTGCTGGCCGATGGACGCGGATTTTTTGCAAGCGCATTGATCGCGACGGTAATCTGGCGGCGCACATTACCAGGTAACCGGTTGAAGTCATCCCATGCGTAGGGATACAGGAACGCATCGGGCTTACTTTTTGGCATCCATTTTCTCCAACTTGGCGCGCGCATCAGACCAGGGAATGAAACCGGCTTTAATTGGATCGCCCCCAGCCAACTTGAGGTCCGCCAGCGCCTGTTTAATAATTGGAAGATCATCGGCCAGTTCGAGCGCTTCAAGGATGGACTCCCATGTTTGCATGTCAATCAGCACGCCAGTGGGTTTGCCTTTGGCGTTGGGAATGATCCTGATATTTTCGGGAGCGATGGTAACCATATGTGCCTCCAAATGAGAGTGTCCCTATTTTACCTGTTTATCAAAGCCCCGACATTGCGGATGTCCGGCCTTTTCTTTTATCTCGTTTTTATCGCCCGCCACACCTTCTCAGGCGTGATCGGATTGTCGTCCACGTTGACGCCGACCGCGTCGAGCGCGGCGTTGCCGACCGTGGGCGGCGATGGAGTCGGTGTCGGGGTTGACGCGGCCGATGACGTGGATTTTGTCAGGCGCTATTTGAGTCCCAAAAATGTGCGGGAAAATTTGCGGATTATTTTTGCGATCTCGATGGCTTCCTTTGCATCTTCCATTTCAGGGCGTTCTCCGGAGTAACGCGCCCTGACCGCGTAAGCAGATAAAAACGCCAGGTCGTTTTCCGAAACTTCCATGTTGATTCCCGCTCGCTGTAACAAATCGTTTATCGTGACAAGATCGTGGATCATGGGGAAGCGTTTTCCTTTGACCACCAGCAGCGCTTTCATGTACTTTTCCGCGCATTGTTGCGCGTGAAAACATGCGCCGTAAACGGACGGTTTCCTGCCGCGCAATAATTTTCCCGCCGCGTTGAAATCGTCTTCCGCGTGGTCAATCCAGATGTCAAGATCGGTTTCTGCGCGCATAGAGCGTTTTTCCTCTCAGGATGATTTCCCGCATAAAGAAATTCTCTTTATTGGATAACGCGTTCTTTATTTCTGCCGGAGTTTTGACGATGATGTCCACGGGAAACTGGCGCGGGATCAATACGCGGGAGACTGCAAGGTAACGTTCCGTTTGTTTCGCGTTCGTTTCCATGATCACCAGCAAATCCACATCGCTGTCGGGCGTGGGGTTGCCATACGCGTAGGAACCGAAGAGAATGATCTTCTCCGGCTTGAGTTTTTCGGCGATTTTCTTTACAGCCTGCGGCAGCGTTTTTGAGACAGGCGGAAAACCGATGGGTTGAACTTTTGTTTTGATCGGCATGGATTTAAGCATATTTAACCTGCTCCAATTATATCTCGCCTTGACTGGAAGCTCGATGAACGAACACGAAGAGCGTTTCGCATCTTTTTTGGACCTCAGCCTGATCCTGTTTCCTGATTCTTGATCGCCCTCCACACCTTCTCTGGCGTGATGGGATTATCGTCAATATTGATTCCGACCGCGTCGAGCACCGCGTTGCCGACCGCGGGCGCGACGCCGTCCATCGGGATTTCCGCCACAGCCTTGACCCCGAACGGGTGGCTCGGCTCGAACGTTTCCACGAAGATGGTTTCGAGCGCGGGCATCTCGTCCGCGCGGAAGATGTGATAGCGGTCGAAGTCGCGTTCGAGCGCCTGCCCCTTTTCATCGTAGCGCATCTCCTCGCAGACCGCGTAGCCGAGCGCTTGTGTCATCCCGCCCTCGATCTGTCCCGAGGCCGTGAGCGGATTCACGATGACGCCTGAGTCGACTGCCATCACAAGCCTGTCCACGGTAACCGCGCCGGTCTCGGTATCCACTGTCACTTCGGCGAATTGCGCCGCGAACGGCGGCGGGGATGACGGCGAGACGTACGACGCCACGCCCATGATCTGTTCCTGTTCGTTTCGATGGAGTGTATCGAGTGCGATTTCAGCAAGCGACACAGACTTTCCGTCGGGTGCGATTGCTTGTTTGTTCGATAGTTTGATAGTTTCGTAGTTTGATAGTTGAAGAATCTTCGCCGCTCGAATCTTAATTCTTTCCGCGCAGATCTCAGCGGCTTTGAAAACCGCAGTCCCTGAAATGTAGGTTGTGGACGACGCGTATGCGCCCTTGTCGAACGGTGTGAAATCTGTGTCGGATGAATAGCACAGGATATCATCCACGGGCACGCCCAGCACTTCGGCGGCCATCTGCGCCAGGACAGTATCTGAGCCAGTTCCCAAATCTGTCGCGCCGACCAGCAGGTTGAAGGAGCCGTCATCGTTCATTTTGATGGACGCGCCGCCCATATCTAAATACGGAATCGCAGTACCTTGCATGACCATCGCGACGCCGATGCCTTTGCATAACGTTGAACGTTTAACGTTCAACGTTGAACGCCATGCCTCATTTCCAAATTTCGAGTCCCAATCTATGGCGGCTTTTCCTTGCGCCACGCATTGTTCGAGTCCCACCGTGTGGATAATTTCCGGTCGCGGCTCGCGGCCCTCGTTCCAGGCGGTGCTGAAAGGATGGTACTCGCCCGCGTGGATGGCATTCTTCAAGCGGAATTCAATAGGGTCGAGATTCAACGCGCGTGCGATCTTTTCCATGTGACGATCCAACGGCCAGTATCCCTGCGGGACGCCGTAACCGCGGAATGCGCCTGCGGGCGGCGTGTTGGTGTAGACGATGTCCGCGTAGAAGCGGATATTCGGCGACTTGCGATACGCTTCGCGGCCGTCGCCCACGTACAACGCCATGGACTTGTGGCCGGTGTTGCCCGTGACGGTCAGCGCGTGGCAACCGTACGCGCCCGTGTCTGACAGCGCGACCATCTCGTTGGCGGTGATCGTCCCGTCTTTTTTGACGCCGGTCTTCATCCGCACGCGCATCGGATGGCGCGAACGCGCCGCGATAAATTCCTCTTCGCGCGTGTACTCGTAAATCACAGGCCGCTTCGTGGCAATTGTCAGATGCGCGGCTACGTCTTCCATCAGCGCTTCCTGCTTGCCGCCAAACCCGCCGCCGATGCGCGGCTTGATGACGCGGATGCGCTTGACCGGCAATCCCAGCACGGGCGCGAGGATCCGCCGCACGTGGAACGGCACTTGCGTGGATGTGCGAATCACCAGCCGGTCATCCTCGTCCCAATAAGTGACCGCGACATGCGGCTCGATATGCGCCTGCTGAACTTTAGGAACGGTGTATTCAGCTTCAAATATCTGGTCGGCCTCGGCAAATCCTTTTTCCACGTTGCCGATGTCAATGCGGATTTCCGCGGCGAGATTCTTCTCTGGATTGGAATCCGCGAAGTTGACGTACTCCGGCTCATCGTGGATGCGGATCGGACTCCCGAGTGCCTGCCGCGAGTCAAGGAGCGGAGTCAACACCTCATACTCCACCTCGATAAGCCTGATAGCTTTTTCCGCTATCTCGGGCGTCTCTGCCGCCACGAACGCGACGCGGTCGCCCACGAAGCGGACCTTGTTATCCAGCGAGAACGTGTCCAGCGGCCCGGGGATCGGGTCGGACTGCCCCGCCGTCGAGTAGACAACGCGCGGGATGTCCTGCCACGTCAGCACCGCCGCGACGCCCTCGAGGGCGCGCGCCCGGCTGGCGTCAATGCTTTTGATGCGGGCGTGGGCGTACGGCGAATGCAAAACCTTGGCGTAGAGCAGTCCGCGCTTTTCCATGTCCGCTGTGAAGGCGGGCTTACCCTGCACCAGTTTCACCGCGTCCACTTTGATCTCAGGCTTGCCGACGGTCTGGTAGGTATGGGTTTCGGGGGTGAGGACAACCGTAGGGCGCGTCATCACATTGGTAAATTGATCGCTTGGTAAATTGGTGGATTGGCCGCTGGGAGGAAATCCTTCCCGATTTCCAAAATCCCAATTTACCGATTCCCAACTAATCGGTTCATCGCCGCGCATCACGGCCGCGGCTTTCAATATGGCCTGAACAGGTTTGAGATAACCCGTGCATCGGCACAACACACCAGCAATCGCCTCGCGGACTTGCTCTTCACTTGGGTTGGGATTTTTATCGAGCAATGCTTTCGCGGCCAGGATCTGTGCGGGCGTGCAATATCCGCACTGGATCGCGCCTGTCTCGACGAAGGCTTTCTGCAACGGATGCAATCCCTCGGTGTGTTTCCAGCCCTGTTCGGGATGTTCGCCGAGCGCTTCGATGGTCGCGATCTTGTGACCTTCGGCCTGCGCGGCCAGCAACGATCCCGCGTTGACAGGCTTGCCGTCCAGCAGGATGGTGTCGGAGCCGGACAGCCCCTGTTCGTCGCCAAACTTCACGCCGTGGAATCCCAGTCCGCGCAGGGCGGAGAGAAGTGTGGTGTGCGCGGGCGCTTCGATTTCATGGTCATTGCCGTTGATGTGGAGGGCGAGGTGCATGGGAACTCCGAAAGTCAAAAGATGAAAGATGAGAGATGAGAGATGAAGGATAGGAAATAGGAGATGTGAGACTGAAATCACTTCAAGTGATTTTTCAACTCTTCCAAATGGGCAAGGATTTCAGGATGAAAATCATATTTCCCTGCGCGTGCCAAGCCTTTATGTGCGACTCGCTCCAATTCTTCCAGGGTTATGTGGTTTTGATGGATCAGGAAAACGAGATCATCCAAGTCTCTGTCACTACCGCGATCCAGTTTGCTGAGCGCGATGCTATACGGGTCAATGATGTAAACATTTACATTGCCATATTGACCGAAGTGAATTCTTCGTTGTTCATTTCCTTCTGGCAGCGGCACGAAATGCTCTATGGAAACAGCCTCTGTTTCCAACCCAAGTTCGCTGGCAATTTTCTCGATGACAATTTGAAACTCGTTCTTGTGAATATCGTCGCCTACATAATCAATATCCATCGTTTCGCGCGAACTTCCCAGAAGGATCATTGCGCTACCTCCAAGCAGGGAAAGCGTTGCGCTGCCTGGGTAACGACTTCCCAATCGTTCAAGAAATTCTTGTATGCTCTGCCTCGATACGACTTTCATCTGAATTTTTCCATGTGTTTGACAAGACGTTCCGCGCCATGCTCGTAAGTTTCGACCCAGTTGATTTTCCGTTCGCTCAAAACCTGGTGATGTTTTCCCAAACGGACAAGAGTCTCATCGGGGTCTGCCCCAAGCGAGAATCCCAATTTCTCCGAAAACAAATCGGGTAATTGCGCTTGCTCGCCAAAGATTTTGACCAATCGCTCCCAATACTTTTGTTGAAGAAGGACGGCGGCGGTGTAGTAAAAGCGCAGATAAAGTTGATCCGATGGCAAAAGCCCTTTGTCCGCCTTCTCTGCTTCGCTGGAAAATTCAGGGTGACGCAGAAAGAGCGGAATCAACGCCATTCGCACGCGCGCCTCCTCGCTTTGTGCCAGCGATTGGATGAGAGTCGCGGGGTCGAGCAGGGGCGCGGGGCTGGTTTGTTCTCCCATCAAAAAGGGAACATCCCGCGCCCAGAGTTCGGACACGAGGAGATCGCCAGTAATCGGAAGAGCGGTGGTCATGGTTTCTATTTTATACCACTTCCAGTACACAAGTACACACGTGAACGCGCGACCTGTTTACCTGTGTGCCTGCCTACGCATTTTTTCGCGCAGGCGATCAATCGGAACCTTGTTCCCTGCCTCATCCTCGTACAGCCACAAATCCCAGCCGTTGGCGGGCGCGCCTGTCAGCGATTTGGCGATGGTATGGATCGAACCGACTTCGCCTTTGCATTTGATGTGTCCATTCGCGAGGACTTTTGCCTTAACGTTATCCTTCGCAAAATAAAGAGTCTGACCGACTTCGAGCAATCCGCATTCGACTAGATTCCCAAACGGGACTCGCGGCGGTTTGGGCGGAGTGACGGCGAGACTCTCCATGCTCGCGGCGGTCACTGCTTCGATTCGCTTCTGCGCCACCCTGACGTATTTCGCGTCGCGCTCGATGCCGATGAAGTGACGTCCGAGTTTCTTCGCCACCGCGCCCGTTGTCCCTGAGCCAAAAAACGGATCGAGAACCACGTCGCCGGGATTCGTGCTGGATAGCAAAACGCGGTACAGCAAAGCTTCGGGCTTCTGCGTGGAGTGCGCCTTCACGCCGTTGGATTTAATGCGTTCCCTGCCCGTTGCCAGCGGCAGGTTCCAATCTGAGCGCATTTGCAGATCATCGTTCAGGGCTTTCATGGCGTGATGGTTGAAGGTGTATTTCGCGCCTTGTTTCTTCTGCGCCCAGATCAGCGTCTCGTGCGCGTTGGTGAAACGCACACCGCGGAAATTGGGCATGGGATTCGATTTGATCCATAATATGTCGTTCAGAATCCAGAATCCCAGATCCTGCATGATCGCGCCGACGCGGTAAATGTTGTGGTACGTCCCGATGACCCAGAGCGTGCCCGTGTCCTTGAGCGCGCGCCGACAGCCTGCCAGCCATTTGCGCGTGAACTCATCGTACTCCGCGAAACTGCCGAACTTGTCCCAGCCATCGTCCACCGCGTCCACTTTGGTTTGGTTGGGACGGTACAAGTCCTGCGAAAGTTGCAGGTTGTAAGGCGGGTCGGCGAAGACCAAATCCACCGAGGCGGCGGGGAGCGAGGCGAGCAGGGAGATGCAGTCGCCGCGGAGGATTTGGTCGAGAGGGGGGGGTGTCAAGATTATTTGTTCTTGTCCGTTCGGTTTTGTGCCGCACCAATGGCCGCACCCAGCGCGATGCCAACACCTACGCCGACAGCAATATTATCGAGCGCCACGCCTAATCCTGCTCCAATGGCTGTACCGATGGCAATCCAAAATCCCATTGGCTGGGTCTTGATTTTGTCGGTTTGAGGAGGTTTCTGTTCGTCTGACATTTTATATTCCTTCTTTTGCTAGATTCTCCAAACACCTCTTCGCCAGCGTCGCGGCGACATCCATGCGGTATTCTGCGGAGCCGAAATCGTCCGTGGCTTTGTGGCAGGCGTTGCACCGAATTTATGAATACGCTCCCAAAGCAATCAACCGTTCGCGCTCTTCGATGCGCGTTTCATCGTTCAACTTTTCCCTTTGCCCACTCTTTTACAAGTTTTCGAAGTGATGCAGGTGTCTCTGCGCTCATTTGCTTCTGGCCGCCAATTGTTCACTTGCCCGGGCTTTGAGCAATACAACCAGATGCTCCAGCGTTTCAATCTCATCGAGTTCGGATTGTTCCTCTGTGAAAAGCAAGCCCGACATATTGAGGGCGAGCAGGCGGCGTAGTCGTTGTTGCGGGCGTTCCGTTACTTTGTATTCAGCCACTTGTTTTGGCGATGGACCTTTGGATAAAAATCCGATCACTTCCGTGGCGGTCTGTGCGGTGGGGGTCTTGAATCCGGCCAGGGAAAGTTCGAGCACGGCTGGCAGCCACTTGCTCATGCGGCGCAGTTTTGGCGCAAGATTGTTTGGAACGCGCATTGTCATTTCGATCATTGTTTCACCTTCGCTTTCTGGTGTAAATTATACTGCCTGGGAATCCTTGACGGTATCCAAGCATCTCTTCGCCAGCGTCGCAGCGACATCCATGCGGTATTCCGCGGAGCCGAAATCGTCCGTGGCTTCGTGGCAGGCGTTGCGGGCGGCGGCTTCGATGCCTACAGATTCTGTTCCGTCCATCGCCAGGGACGGGGATTTGCCCCAGCCGCCAACCGCCAGGCGGGTGCGACCGCTTTTCCATTGGGCGAGCACGGCGCAGACGATCGGTTTGTCGGACGGAGTCCGCGCCACGTATTCGAAAGCAAATTTGGCGTGGAGGGGGATGGTGATTTGGGTGACGAGTCCGCGCGGGCGCAGAGGCAGAAACTCTCCCAGACTGATCACTGATGACTGATCACTGATTACTGTGATCTTCGCGTCGAGAGCCAGTAACGCACATGCAAATGTCGAGCGTCCATCCGCTACGACAAGCGTCCCCGCTACCGTGGCGGCATTCCGCATGTTCAGCGGCGCTTCGAGTTTGAGGGCGGTTTTCAGCGCTTCGGGGCAATATTCGGATTCGAGCAATTGCTGAAGGGTGACGGTCGCGCCGATTTCGAGATCGTTGCCGCTGACGCGGAGCGAGTCAAGGCCGAGGGCTTGAAGGTCAACCACGGAAACGGGATCAGGCTGGGAGCCTGCACCGAGCGAAGCGTTGTCCTGAGCTTGTCGAAGGGTCGAAGTGTGAGAAAGAAGCGTCCCGCCGCCGAGGGGAACGGTGTTCGGTTGGGAAAGAAGCGTCAGGGCTTCGTCAAGAGTCTGGGGTCGGTGGTAGGTTGTAATCATGAATGCCTCCGACCCCTATTATAAAGTAGGTCACGCTTTAAGCGTGACCTACCGTTGCTTATCCGGGCTGTGTGTATGGCGCCACTTCGGGCAACAGGAATTCCGTTTTGAGCGCCTGGACGAGGATGACGAGCTCGCTCCCGTCACTGTAATGACCGATGAACAGCCAGGCGGGTTGCAGGTAGCGCTGATCCATCTCCAGCGGACCGGGCAGGTAGCGCGGGTCGGGCATGTAGTAGACCAGTTCGATGCGCTCGATGGTGGCCGTCGGCGGAACGCTTTCGCCTGGGGACGGCTCGTCATAGATGGGGATTTGATCGGACATTACCTGCAATTCGATCGGCTGACCGTTCTTCGGGCTGATTGCCATGTTGGCGCTAAAAACGCGCAGGGATGGGTAATCGCCGAAGGTCTCGCCGGGGATGACCAGCGCCTCGAGCAGGACTTCGTCGCCCTCTTTGCCTACAGTGGAACCGTCCACTCCGCCGCCGGGCGAGAATTGAACGTAGGTCTGACCATCGTCGGTGGTGAACAGGGTGGCGGGCTGGCCCTCGAGCGCGACCACCTTCTGCTTGCCGCGCAGGATTTGGAATTGCAGGTCGGGGAAGGGAATCTCGTAACGTTCCACCTTCAAAACGGGAGAACCGTTCGCGCCGAGGTCAATCGTTCCCCAGACATCCACCGGGCGGTTTTGGTAGGCTTGCAGGGCTTCCAGATCCGCGCCTTCCAGCAGGAGGTAGGGATAGGGATCGGCGTTGGTGACAAAGCCATAGTCCACGCGCTGACTGCCATCCGGCTTTTTGTAGATGGTAATGGACATCATCCCGCGCAGGCCCTCGACCTTTTTGGGGAGAGTCGCCGCACTGGGAATGATGAGCGTCTGGCCGATGGTGAGCGTGGAACAATCCGCGGGCAGATTGTTGATGACGATTAAATCTTCGACGGGTACATTGAACGTGGCCGCGATGCTTTGACAGGTGTCGCCTGCAATCACGATGTAAGTCTGTCCGCCGTTTCCGCCCCCTCCGCCACCGCCTCCACCTCCACCAAATTGTGGCGTGGGTACGAATGTGGGGAAGGGGACAGGCATGCCTGTCAGGTTGAGTTTGTAGAATCCAAGTCCGCCACCGCCACCGCCGCCTCCACCCTGAGCGTTGCGCATGTCAATGCTTTTCCACTCAAATGTCTCGCCGTCGCGTACGCCGATAACGAAAGCGCCTTCCAGCGGCAGAGGCAAATCGGAGGGGACATCGGGTAGAAGCAGTATTTCGCCATCCATTGTATTCAGGATGATTTGTCCGTCTGGGCGCTTGCTGATCGTGCCGAGCAGGCCATCCTCCGCGTTGTCGCGTGGCTTCCAGGATTCGAGTTCGAAGGTTTGCGCGCCGTTTTGATTGTGGATTCGGCCCGTCGCCTCGACGAACGTGGTGGGCAGGGAAGCGGGAATGTCCGCAGTGTTGACTGTCACCGTGTAGCCGTCCAATGTGATCAGCGGCACGCCACCTTCCAGCGACGGGATGGAGTCCAGCCAGCCGTAGATCATGATGGTCTGGTCGGTGGGATGCGGGCGTTGCCAGGTGGCGACCGGCTTGGAAGACGAGTGCATCCCTTCCATCATGCCTGTCGCTGCGGCGGGATCGGACATGGCGGCGGGGTTGAGAATCTTTTGCAAGGCCTCCTCGGCGCTGATGATGCCATATTGTCCGATGGGTTCGTATTTCGGCAGTGCGCCATCTACGAAGAGGATGCCTTGCTCGTCCAGCGTGAAGCGCAGACCGGCGCACTGGAAATATTCGTAGCAGATCGGTCGGCCGTCCGGCGTGAGCGGCAGGGCAACGTAGCCGCCGTACATTTCCGAAGCCCAGATTTGATGAGGGAAGTCGAAGCCGTGCGCGGCTAGGAATCCTTCGATCTGCGCCTCGGCATCTGGCGGTGGCGTCGCGCCGTTGATGGCCGCGACATAGCGTGGGAAATCAGGGTAGAACTGGAAGTACTGATCCGAACGGACGTGCAGGCGCTGAATCCCGTCCACGATGAGAAAGTCTGTTGTACTGGGGATTCCTTCGCCCCCCGCGTAGGCCGCGCCGGTTAATCCAAATTGCGCGGCCAGTGCGCGTGCGCTTTCCAGCGTGGCGCGTTGTTCGGGTTGATAGTTGTAGATGCTGACCTCGGCGGGCGAGTCGGGTAGGGGGGCGTTGAGGGTCAGCGGTGTGCCGCGCCAGTCGTAAACAGTGGCGCTGGCGACAATCGGCGTGGGTGTGGACGCCTCGGTTGTGGGGATGGCGGTGGGCGTGTCGCCCGCGGCGGGCTGCGGCGGGTTGGGTGTCAGCGTGCGGATCGCCCAGCTTAGGACGAGCGCCAGCGCCACCAGCGCGCCCGCCCAGCCGAGGGTCGGCAGGACTTGGGCGAGAAACCCCTTCGCTTTCGGTTCGGGGGAAGTGTTCATCAGTTGTTTCTCCAGTTTGCGCTCGAAAGACGCGTCGGGCGTCAGGCCTTGCGCCAACGCTTCGAGGCGTTCGGCCAGGCGGTGGTCTTCGGGCGAAAGAAAATTCTTGTCGGTCATTTTTCCACCTCCAACGCAAGGGAGGTACGCTCTCGCAAATCACGCAGTCCGCGCGAGAGTGACATTTTTACGGCGGCCTCGCTTTTTCGCAGGGCCTTGGCCGCCTCCGCGCAGGTCAGATCGCTGAAGAGGCACAGCGCGATGACTTCGGCGCGGTCGCGGCTGATCTGCCTCAGCGCGCGGGAGACGGATTCCATTTGCAGACGTAGCGACGCGGCTTGATCGGTGGGCAGGCCGGGGGTCGGGAGGTGAAGCGCCGCCTCAATCGGGACCTCGGGGCGGGTTCCGCGAAAGAAGAGGGCGCGCTTCTTCGAGGCGATCCCCATCAACCACGCCGCGAACGCGCCCTCCCCGCGAAACGAGCGGATGCCCTCCAGCGCGGCCAAAAAGGTCTGCGAGGTCAGGTCTTCCGCGTCCTTGACGTTGCCCGTATGCGCCAGGTGATAGCGATAGATGCGCGTCACGTGGCGGCGATAGAGTTCGGCGAAGGCCTGCGCGCTCGCGCGTGCCTGGCGCGCCAGTTGGTCGTCTGGGGTGGGTTCGGTTGGTTCGGCCATGAGGGTGAGGAAAACCTCCTGTTGTGTGCGCACGTTAACATGTTGCAGGAGGCGGGGAAAAGGTAACAGGGAAATTATGCGGGAGAGTCGTTCCAAACCTCGCTGAGCGCACCCCGGAAGATGGCGTCGAGGGTTTCAAAAGGTGCAACATCGTTTTTGTAGGTGGGCTGTTTGTTCTCGAGCCTTGCCAGTTCGGATTCGATAAACTCGTTGATGGCCGGGATCAGGGATATACCATCCGCCTCTGTTCCTGTCTTTTTCAGCGCCATCAAATTTTGGATTTCATCTTTGAGGATGGGAGCGCTAACCATGCGTTCCAGCAAGATTCCGAACTCGGTCGGTACCAGTCCGAACCCGGCTTCGATCCATTGGACCGCGAGAATGGTACGCAAGGTGTAGAAATATTCTTTTATTGAGATCTCGTTTCCATTGCGCGCTTCGTGAAAATGATTCAAAGCAGTGTTCAAGTAATGATGGAAGTAAGTCAGGGGAGAGTAATGGTTTTTGGCAACCTCCCGCATTTTCCCGGTAATGGAATATTTTTCACGATACACGATCGGCGAGCCGAGCCATTCCAGCAATGGCGGGTTGGATTTGCGGAGGAGTTGCAGCGCCTTTCGAAGATCCCACCCCGTGATGTCAAGCCGGTCATCAATTGAATATTCGATCACATCCCGTTTGTCTTCAATGGAAAGGTACCACTCCACCGGTCGAAGATAGAGAAAGCGCACATCGTAATCGCTGTTAGCGGACGGAAATCCCCAGGCGCGGCTTCCGCTTTCGCAAGCGTACAGAATAGCCACATTCTGGCTGGTTTCGATTTCTTCAAGTCGGGTGGTGATGGTGTCAATCGTGACTGGTTTCGACATCGGGATACACCTTCCAGCCGAATTCATCTATTGCCTCGGCGGAGAATTTTTCCGGTAGATCCACGAGGATGGCTTTGG
>CAYJLS010000073.1:0-20562 GCA_964371065.1 uncultured Anaerolineaceae bacterium
ACTTAATCGGTTTGTTTTGTTGCCGGAAGCGCGGGTCGGCCTGAACATCCGCGATATTGACAACAATCCCATCGGCGATTACCTGCCCTGCCACACCTTCGCCCAGGCGCATCTTGAACTTCCCCGCGCCGCCCATCTCCTGAAACCCGGAAACTGCCTGTGGGATGAGCGCCTGCTCCTCCTTGTCAAATAAATGGATGACAGCCTGTTCTGTATCAGGGATCAACTCCCTTGCGGAATCAACGATCATCTGCAGGACATGGCGCGGGCTGGTTCGCTCGGTTTTACTAAGGGCGTGTTCTATGTTTGATAGTGTAACGGCTTCATTAAGTCGTTTTTGAATCCTGGCTTCCTGTTCGACAGTCCTCAGGGCAAGAGTGACTTGATTCCCAGACAGGTCGGCGTATAAGAGTTCCTGGGCGCTAATGTGGCGTGGGGAATTAAATGTAATGATTGCAACGCCAAATTGATACTCTTTCGTTATCAAGGGTATACAAAGCGCAGATCGGGTCGGCGGCGCAAGTATTTTAGTAGCGGCAGGATTGATCATGTAATGCGAATTCGGCGCATCATCCAGGGCTAGAGCAGACCCGTTTTGCAATACCGACTGTATTAGATTCGTTTCATTTGCGTCCAATACGATTTCAGAAAAGGGTTGCGCCAGGGATGTCGTGGAGGCAACCAGGATCGCCTGTTCCTTGGCGGCGTTCCAGCGAACGAGATAAGCGCAATCGGCAACAAAAATATTTGCCAGGTGCAAAACCAGGTCATAATTCCTGTTCTCCGGGTATTTGGGATTCAGAATATCCTTGACGGTTATATTAACCATCGTAAGATATCGTTCTCGAGCGTGAAGTTCCGTTCCCGTGCGAAGTTGTTCATCTGCCTGCTCTCGCGCTCTTCCAGTAATAACGGAAACAAGTACCAGCATTAGTCCCCCAGGCCATAGAAAACCATTAATTGAGGCCCAATCACTTTGCTTCAAGGAAAGAAGAATAATACCATTCAAGATAGTCGCTATCAGGCTGGACAGTAAACCCCACCGAATGCCATAATACCAACTGGTTGCAACGACCGGAAGAGTGACAAGCACAAGCGCTCCCGTTCCATCGTTGTTAGTGAGTTTTTCGATAGCGAAACCCAACAAGTATGGAAGAGACGCCACAGCCACGTAAATCCAGCGCGCCCAGACCGGACGCGTTGGAATGTCATAGAAAGGCTTTTTCTCCGTGCCAATGCCTTGTCGACTCATGGGCAATGACCTTCGGTTGGATGACAGAGAGCTACTTGGCGTAATCCACAGCCCGCGTCTCGCGGATGACCGTCACCTTGATCTGGCCGGGATACTGCATCGTCTCTTCGATCTTCTTGGCCACGTCGCGCGCCAACCGGGCGGAGTCGAGATCGTCAATTTCCTCCGGGCGGACAATGATGCGGACTTCGCGTCCCGCCTGGATGGCGAAACTTTGCTGGACTCCCTTGAACGAGTTGGTCAGGTCTTCGAGATTCTTGATGCGTTTGATGTAGGCTTCCAGGTCTTCGCGCCGCGCCCCGGGACGCGCGCCCGAAATGGCGTCGGCGGCCTCGGCGATGACGGCTTCGATGCTCTCCTGCTCGGCCTCGTGGTGGTGGGACGCGATGGCGTTGACCACTTTCGGGTTCACGTTATAGCGCTTGCAATATTCCGCGCCCAGCCCGGCATGCGTGCCTTCCTGGTTGTGATCCATGGCTTTGCCGATGTCGTGCAGGAAACCGCCCTGCTTGGACATTTCCACGTCCGCGCCCAGTTCGGCGGCCAGGATGCCTGCCAACTTGGAAACTTCCACCGCGTGCGCCAGTTGGTTCTGTCCATACGAGGTGCGGAATTTCAAGCGTCCCATCATGCGCAGGATTTCGGGATGCAGGCCTGCGATGTTGGCATCGTAGGCGGCCTGTTCGCCGGCCTCGTTGATGATCTTGTCCACCGCCTTGGCTTCATCCTCGAGAACCTTCTCGATGTGCGTGGGATGGATGCGCCCGTCCACGGTCAGGCGGGTGAGGGCGCGGCGGGCGATTTCGCGGCGCACCGAGTCGAAGCACGAGATGGTCACCGATTCGGGCGTATCGTCCACGATCACATCCACGCCCGCGGCCTGCTCGAAGGCCTTGATGTTGCGCCCGTTGCGTCCCACGATGCGCCCCTTCATCTCCTCGTTCGGCAGGGTGACGCGCGAACTGGTCACCTCGGCCACGTGTTCGGAGGCGACGCGCTGAATGGCGTCCGCGATCAACTTGCGGGCGCGTTTCTCGCCCTCCTCGCGCGCCTCCGCCTCGATCTGGCGGTAGATGCGCGCCATGTCGGCGCGGGCTTCCTTCTCGACGGCCGTGAAGAGATCCTTGCGCGCATCCTCCTGCGACATCTGCGCCACCTGCTCCAGTTTTTCCACCTGTTCCTGGTACACTTTTTCGATATCGTTGGCGCGGCGGTCAACGGTGGATTGTCTTTTGTTCAGGGTCTGTTCGCGCTGTTCCAGTTTGTCGGCGCGGCCTTCCAGTTCGGTGCGGCGCTTGTCGAGGCGTTCGGCCTCGCGGCTATTTTCGGCGCGGCGCTCCTTGATATCCTGCTCGGCGCCATGCAACACCTTTTGCGCGTTCTCACGCGCCTGCGCTTCGATCAGGCGCGCCTGCTCGTTGGCGCCCTTCAAAATACTGGCGGTCTTGTCCTGCTGGTCGCGCTGGGCCTTTTCGACCTGGTAGCGGTGGAAATAATACCCGACCGCCAGTCCCAACAACAGTGAAAAAAACGCAAGCACAATCGTTATCGGTAGGTTCATGAAATTTCCTCATTGTCAAAGTTTGTTTCGTGCTGGCCAGCGCGTTCTTCCCAAAGGCGTTTCACCGTCGGCGCGATGACCTCGTATGCGAATCCTCGCCGGGCGAGGAATTCGCTCAATTTTTTTCGGAACTCGATCCATTCCAGGCCCTCGAACCTGCGGACGCGCTTTTGGGCGGCCGCGTAGGCCAGGGCTTTTTCGTCCACCGCCTCGGTCGCGGACTTTATGGCGGATTCGGCCAACCCCTTCCGTTTCAGCTCAACGGTCAGCGCGCGGCGGCTGCGCGGGCGGAACTCGGAGCGGTTCGCCACCCAACTTTGGGCGAACTGTTCATCGTCCACCAACCGCGCCTCCCGCAGGCGCTGGATCGTCTCATCCAGGACGGCTGGCGGGATTTCGTGTTTTTCAAGGTTCTTGCGGATCTCGGCCTCGGAGCGGGCGCGGTAACTTAGAAATAACATGGCCTGCTGGTAGGCTTTTTCGCCGGACTCGTCGGCCTGGAGTTTGGCGATCTTCTCCTCGTCCAGCGCCTGCCCGACGGTCAACCAGGCGGCCACGAAACGGTCCAGCCCGAAGGCGAATTCCCCGTCGAGGTAGAGGTTCACTCGCTTGGGGTTGTTCTTCTGCGCTTCGATGGCGGTGATTTTTCTCATCGTTTGATGGTTCGGGCTGCAAAGTCTGGCCCTTTGCAGGGTGCTTCGCGAAGACTTTGCAGTCCGCTCCGCAACCCAGTTAAACACACACAGCCGCAGACCGCCCGGAGCGGCCTCGGCTGTGCGAATCGGTTTGGGTTGGCTACAACAGCCCCAACGTCCCGCGTGCGGCGGAACGGGGGTACGCTAAACCGGATGACGGTTCAAATCCACAATCACTAAGTCCAACCATTCTGTCAGTTCGGTTTTCGTCGCAATTTGTCCCAATTACAGGGCAAGAGTCGTAGTTCCGTTGCAATTTGCAAGCCAGGCCGTTGAAACGGCGGGAAAATGTCGCGTTCATCCTTGCGGAGTGGTCTTAATTATACATTAAAACCTGCCCGACGGACATTTGGATCTGACTGGAAATACCCTCAAATATGTGACGAATAGAACTATGTGTTTTTTGCAGGTTGTGCGATAATTTGATGGATCCTCATCCATTCAAACTACATATTTGGAGGTCCCATGTCCAAGATCACGCGTGAAGACGCGCTCGAATATCATCACCTGAAAGGCAAACCCGGCAAGATTGAAGTGGTGCCGACCAAGCCGATGGATACCCAGCGCGACCTGGGCCTGGCGTATACGCCCGGTGTGGCGGAGCCGGTGCTGGAGATCGAAAAGAATCCAGAGGATGCCTACGAGTACACTTCCAAAGGCAACCTGGTGGCTGTGATTACCAACGGCACGGCCATTCTGGGACTCGGCGACCGCGGCGCGTTGGCGAGCAAGCCCGTCATGGAAGGCAAGGGCGTGCTCTTCAAGAAGTTCGCGGATATTGACGTGTTCGATATCGAGGTCAATTCGCACGACCCGGATGAAATCATCAAGGTTGTGGCGGCCATCTCACCGACCTTTGGCGGAATCAACCTCGAAGACATCAAAGCCCCGGAGTGTTTCTACATCGAAGAGACGCTCAAGGGCATGCTCGACATCCCGGTCTTCCACGACGACCAGCACGGCACGGCCATCATCTCGTCCGCGGGACTGGCGAACGCGCTGGAAGTCGTCGGCAAAAAGCATAGTGATATCCGCATCGTCATCTCCGGTGCGGGCGCGGCGGCCATCTCGTGCGCCGAACTAGCCATCCGTTGGGGCGTGAAGCGTGAGAACATCATGCTGTGCGACAGCAAAGGCGTTGTCTACAAAGGCCGTACCGACCTGAACAAATACAAGCAACGCTTCGCGCTGGACACCGACGCGCGCACGCTCGCCGACGCAGTGCGCGGCGCGGACGTGTTCTACGGTCTCTCGGTGGCGAATGTGATGACGCCGGAGATGGTCAAGTCCATGGCCAAGGATCCGGTTTTGTTTGCCATGGCGAACCCCGATCCCGAAATCAAATATGAACTGGCGAAGGCGGCCCGTAAGGATGTGATCATTGCCACCGGCCGTTCGGATTACCCGAACCAGGTGAACAATGTGCTGGGATTCCCGTTCATCTTCCGCGGCGCGCTGGACGTGCGCGCAAGGTCCATCAACGACGATATGAAGTTTGCCGCTTCCAAGGCCCTGGCCGCGTTGGCCAAGGAAGATGTGCCTGATTCTGTCTTGAGGGCCTACGGCGTAGACAGCATGAAGTTCGGGCGCGAGTACATCATCCCCAAGCCGCTGGATCCGCGCGTGTTGTTGTGGGAAGCGCCCGCGGTGGCCGAGATGGCCATGAAAACCGGCGTGGCGCGCAAGAAGATTGACATTGACGAATATCGCCAGCAACTGGCCTATCGCCAGGGCAAGGGTGAGCAGGTGCGTTACTTCTTCCAGAACAAGGCGCGCGCCAGCGGCGGGACGAAGCGCGTCGCGTTCGCCGAGGGCGAGGAATCCAAGGTCATCCGCGCCGCCTATCAAGTAAAGGAAGAGGGCATCGCCACGCCCATTCTCATCGGCAGGCCGGATATTATCCAGAAGCGCATTCAGGAACTTGGCCTGGCATGTTGCGCGGATGTGGTTGATCCGTCCAATTTTGCGAAACACGAACAATACGCGCAAGCCTATCAGTCCCTGCGCGGCCGCAAAGGCGTGACGCTGGCCATCGCCAGCCGTCGCGTGCGCGAGATCAATATCCTCGGCTCGATGATGGTGAAGATGGGCGACGCAGACGCCTTCGTCTCCGGCCTGACCTACGATTATCCCGATGTGATCCGTCCCGCGCTCAGGATCCACCATACCGCGAAAGGCGCAGCGCGCGCCGCGGGCGTGTACATCATGATCGTGGACGACCGCGTCTACCTGTTCACCGATGCCACGGTCAACATTGACCCGACGGCGGATGACCTGTCCGAGATCGCCTGCCTGGCCGCGGATTATGCCAAGCAACTCGACATTGAGCCGCGCGTGGCCTTCCTCTCGTTCTCCAACTTTGGCTCCACGCCGCATCCGCTTTCCGAAAAAGTGCAGAAGGCTGTCGCGCTGACGAAAGCCCGCCGTCCCGACCTGATGGTGGATGGCGAGATGCAGGCGGATACCGCGGTGGAACCCGAGATCGTGGAGGAACGCTACCCGTTCAGCACGGTCAAGGATGCCAATGTGCTGGTCTTCCCCTCGCTGGAATCGGCCAACATTGCCTACAAACTGCTGAATCGCCTCGGCAACGCCAAAGCCATCGGCCCGATCCTGCTCGGCATGGGCGCACCCGTCCACGTCCTGCAAACGGGCGACGACGTGAACGCCATCGTGCAGATCGCGTCTGTGGCCGTCATGGATGCGATGGGACGCGCAGGCAATGGCAAGGTTGCGAAGAAGCCAGCCGCCAAGAAAACCACTGCGAAGAAAAAGTGATCAGTGTTCGGTAATCAGTAAACAAAACCTCGGAGACGAAATGCCTCCGAGGTTTTGTTTACTGATTTTTAGCTGCGCAGGCGTATCTACTTCAAAGCCTGGACAAATTCCCTGGCAGTGGGGAAACGCTCATCGGGATTCTTTGCCATTGCTTTCAGGATCGCCCGGGAAGTTTGGCGCGATACGGTTGGAACGAGTTCGCGTACGTCTGGAGGCGGGGTGGTCATGTGAGCCAGCAACAAGGCCCCGGGCGGAGTACGTTTGAATGGCAGGGCGCCGCTTAATAACTGATACGTCATCACGCCCAGGGAATAGATGTCGGCCCGGCCATCCACCTCCCTGGCGCCTTCGATCTGTTCCGGCGCGATGTAGTCGAACGTGCCGATAATGGCCGATGCGGTGATGTTCGTGAACGCGCTGGAAAGTTTGACGATGCCAAAGTCGGTCAGCACTGCGCGGGGATAATTCAGGCTGGTGTCCAGCATCACGTTGGAAGGTTTCACGTCCCGATGGATCACCCCTGATCGGTGGGCGTAATCCAGCGCCGCGGAGACGTTTTCCAGGATTGGCACAACTTCATCGAATGGGATTTGTCCCGTTTGTTTGAGCAGGGTCGAAAGGTTCATGCCGTTAAGATATTCCATCACCATAAAGTAGAGTTTGTTTTCCACCCCATAATCAAAAATCTTGACGATGTTGGAATGTTCCAGCCCGGCCAGGGCTTGCGACTCACGTTGAAAGCGTTTGCGGAATTGTTCATCTTCCGCCAGGTTAGCCAGCAGGACTTTGATGGCAACAACCCGCTGGCTGGCAGGGTGTTCGGCGCGATAGACCTCGGCCATGCCGCCTTTACCGATCAACGCCAGGTTGGTGTAATGGGAAAAGAGGACCGGCGCCTGGGTGATCGTATCGCCGCCCCCATGATTGTTTTTTATCCCGGCAGGCGTCTTGAGATAATCAATGTTGATATGATAGAAGGTGCGGTCCACGAAACGTTGAAACGCTTTTCTGGCAGGCTGGAAAAGCGCGCCTGCCGCAATTGCCGAAATGGTCAGGCCAATGGTGGTTTGCTGGCCTGCGGTAATAACGTTCAGCAGGGCGGTAACGATGATCAAAACAAGTCCGAAAACAGAAGCCAAAACAACCGTTAACGCGCCGTAGACCATGGCGCGATTGATGATTAGGTCAATGTCGAATAATTTAAAGCGGGAGATCGCAATTGTGAGACAAGCCGGAAATACCAGGAATAGTCCGATGCTGAAGATCCGCATGACGATCCGAAAGACGACGGGCGTCAGCGTTGCATCGCCCCCAACGGCAGGGAAGAACAGGTTGATCCCGTAAAACAGGATGAACCACAGCAGGGGGCCCATCATGCCTGTGAAGACATACCGGATTTGTTGTTTCTGGTTCGGGTTGAAAATACTGCGGTAGCGATAAACCATCATACCGGCAGAACTGAAATACCAAAAAAGGGAAATGCCCAGAAAAACAGGTAAATTCAATTGCTTTGCAAAAAATGGCGAACCCGGCCAATAGAGTAAAACCACGTTGATCAGCATGACCGGCAGGGCATATTTGAGCCAGCCCGGGAACAGGCGTCCATCCGGATAAAGCCAGCCGAACAGAATGATCCCGGTTTGCCCGAGGATCATGATCGGGCTCATCAAATATTCAAAGTTGGGGCTGGAGGCAAGCTCATTCCCGCCGTTGGTCACGCTGATTCCGAAGGACATGATCACGATGGAGATCAGGATGGCAAACCAATCGTCCGAACGCTGTACGAAGAGAACACTTGCCAGTCCAAAGTACCCCAGAAGAATGTAAATATCGCAGATGATATCAACGGCGGAAAAAGTGAGCAGGTTAAATCCGAGCCGGGTGATCTGCTGGAGGAGTCCCGCGTTTGTAAACCATCCGTCCATGTAGACCGACGCGCCGACAACCAGGATGCGGACAATATAAATAGCCACAGCCACCCAGATTGCTCGCAATGTGAATCGCAGGACAGGGCGGTCCTTCAGCGAGGTGGGGGTGGCTGTGGAGGGAGTGACGGATTTGTTCATGCTGGGTTATGGAACATGTTTTATATCGAGGAGGATTTTATGTTTTAACTACGTTTCTGTTTGGTGAAGGTTGTGAACGAAATCGCCATCCTCCAATTTTTGGGATGGCAATCTGAAACGTGTTGATTACTTTTCTCCTGCTAACTGCAGGACGCGTTCAATGAGTTCGCTGTGGAAGTACAACCCAGCCTCTTGTATCTTTCGGAGCACGGGCGCAACCGCCGAAATGACTTTTTCTTCTTTGGCCAAAAGAAGGACGCCGAGTGTGCCGCTTAAGGGCAATCCCATCCTTTCCGCAAAACGTCTGGCTTTGCGCTCATCTATGAGAACCAGCGACGCGCCTTGTTCTTCCGCAAGGACAAGGACTTCTGTTTCGCCTGTGTCCAGACCGACGAAAGATTGGGTTCGCCGGGGATTTTGCACTTCAACCACGCGTATCCATGATTCTTCATGGAGAGTCCTGCGGCGAGACTCTTTTTCGGTTGCAAGAAATTCGTCTCTGACAGCGGCAGGAATCAAAATCTCGTCAAAGAGCGACCGCACGCGAAGCGTGTCAAGGCGGCCAATTGCCCAAAACGCCACCAGCGGTGTGTTATTGACGATGACGGGCTTGTCGGGCACGCTTTAGATCCTTTGATATTTCCTGGGGAGTTTCACCAAAGGGGGATAGTCCGTATTGCCCCAGCAGGAACAGAAACGTGACGCGCGGGATTCCCGCGAGTTTGGCAGCTAGTCCTGTAGTTAGTTTGCCGCTTTCAAAGAGTTTGAGAGCCAGCAACAAGCGCGCATCTCGCTCGAATTCCTTCGGTTCCTGTTGTAATGCCCACAAGACTTCGGGTGGATATTTGATACTGAGTGTGTTCATAACATATTCCTGTTTCTACCGACATTATACAATACCATCAATGCCAATTACCAATTACCAATTACTGCCTCCTCACTCCTGCCATTCCAATTCAAACTCGCCAATCGCGACCGTATCGCCCTCTTTCACACCCGCCTTGCGGAGCGCCTCGTCCACGCCGATCCTTTCCATCATTTTTTGGAATCGGCGCAACGAACCCTCGTGTTGCCAGTAGGTCATCTTGGCGGAACGTTCGATGGACGCGCCCGAAACGCGCCACTCATTTGTACCCTCGCGTTTGATCTCGAACTGGTTCGGGTCGGCTTCGGGACGGTAGACCGGCATGGGCGGTTCAACATCTTCCAGCGTGGGCGTCTCGGCCAGTTTGGCGGCCGCCTTCAGCAGTAGTTCGCGTGTGTTCGTGCGCGCCAGCGCGGAGATCGTCATCAGTTCCACTTTATGTTTTTTGAACTTCTTCTTGATATCCGCCAGCCGTTCCTGTACTTCGGGCTGGTCAATTTTATTGAGCGCCACGATCTGCGGTTTCTTCGCCAGATTCGGGTCGAACAACGCCAGTTCGGAATTGATCTGGCTGAAATCGGCCACGGGGTCTTCCGAGAAACCGTCCACCAAATGAATCAGGACGCGCGTCCGCTGGATGTGACGCAGGAAATCGTGGCCGAGACCCGCGCCTTCCGCCGCGCCCTCGATCAGCCCGGGGATGTCGGCGAGCACGACCGTCGTTTCATCGTCCACCTGTGCCACGCCTAAATTCGGTTCGAGAGTCGTGAACGGGTACGCCGCGATCTTGGGATGGGCATTTGTCAGCGCGGAGAGCAGCGTGGACTTGCCCGCGTTTGGCAGGCCGATCAGCCCGAGGTCGGCGATCAACTTCAATTCCAGTTTGAGGCGTCGCTCTTCGTACGGTTCCCCCTTTTCGGCCATGCGCGGCACCTGGTTGCGTGACGACGCGAAATGCTGATTTCCGCGTCCGCCGCGCCCGCCCTTGCAGATGGTCAACCGCTGGCCGGGCTGGGTCAGGTCGCCCAGTAACTCTTGCGTGTCCGCGTCGAAAATGGCCGTGCCGGGCGGGACGAAGATCACGAGATCGTCGCCGCCCTTGCCGGACTTCTGGTTGCTTCCGCCGCCCTTGCCATCCTGCGCCTCGAACTTCTGGCTGGGGCGGAAGGCCGAGAGCGTGTTGAGCGTGGGCTTGACTTCAAAAATGAGATCGCCGCCTTTGCCGCCGTCGCCGCCATCTGGGCCGCCGCGCGGCACATACTTCTCGCGGTGGAAGTGCATCATGCCGTCGCCGCCCTTGCCGGATCGAACCTGGATTTCTACCTGGTCTATGAACATGTTTGATTGTTACGTAGTTTGGTGGTTACGTGGTTTGATAGTTTGGCGTGTTCCATGTTTACCTGTTTCCGTGTGTACCTGTGTACGCGCCTGCCTGTCTACGATTTCGCATGTTTCGCGCCGTGGCAATTCTTGTAGAGTTTTCCGCTTCCGCAGGGACAACGATCGTTGAGTTTAGCCTTCGAAAAATCCAACGTTTTGAGCGGTTGCCGCCAGCGCGGGATGCCGGGATAGGGATTGGGTTTTTCGTCTTCGTCTTCATCTTCTTCATCTTCGCCATCGAACTCGTTGAACAAGTCATCATCGTATTCGTCGTCGTATTCATCGTCATCCATGGAAACCGGCGCAGGCCGCACCATGTCCCAGATTCGATTCGCCAGGAATCCCGCCACGGCGATGGAAAGGATGCCCAGCACGGTTGCCTGGAACGGCTCGAAATGCGCGATCTGGTTGATCGTCCACCCCAGCCCGTACGCCAGCAGGAACACCAGCGCGCCGCCGATGCCGAGTAGCAACAAAACCACCAGCAAGATTCCGAACAGGGAAGCAATAGCTTTCATTGGATATGGATCCTTTTTTTAGGGCGAAATTTTTGTGGTGCGACTTCAGGTCGTTGACACAGACAGCCTGATTATAGCAGGACTGCCCTGTATTCCCTGTTATTTTTCACGTACAATTGCAACATATCAACAGGATGATGCCATGAGACAAATTTTTACCCTCACGCTGATTGCCCTGCTCTTGACGGGACTCTTCGCTCTTTCTCCCTTCCGGGTGGTTTCGGCCCATTCAGGCTTTTCTCCCCCCCGGCAGGATTCCCCCACCGAGACTCCCACGACGGCCTCCGCGCCCACCCCCGCGGACATTATCAACGCGGTCAACAACCTGCGCCTTTCGCACGGCCTGAACGCGCTCACGGTTCATCCCGTCCTGGCGCAG
This sequence comes from uncultured Anaerolineaceae bacterium, assembly GCA_964371065.1. Taxonomy (GTDB): domain Bacteria; phylum Chloroflexota; class Anaerolineae; order Anaerolineales; family Villigracilaceae; genus Denitrolinea. The sequence continues at coordinate 11,495 of CAYJLS010000073.1, forward strand.
GTCGCGCAACAACAGGCCAACGCGCTGGCCGCATCGGAAGGCTCGATCGGACACGAGCGTCCCTGCGGACTGACTCTCGGCCAGCAATTGCTCCAGATGGGCTATCCGCTCTCCGGCGCGCTGTCCCTGGATGGCTATCGCTCCGAGAACTGGGTGGCCGCTTCCACCACCGAACAGGCCATCTCATTCTGGCTGAGCGATGACCTGCATACGAACACCATGCTTTCCGAACACCGTAGCGACATCGGCGCGGCGGTGGCCGTCGGCGACCAAACCTACGTGGTGCTCGAAACTGCCTTGCGGACCGCCAGCGGAAATATGCAATACGAGGCGTCCGGCATCCTGACCGGCATCCCCATGACGCACACCGCCTGCATCGGCGAAGCCACCCAATATGCGGAGTACAGCAATCTTCCACAATATTCCATCCCGGTCATTAAAAATACCGCGCTCCCCAACGGGGACGTGATCCACGAAGTGAAGTACGGGCAGACGCTGTGGTCCATCGCCATTCAATATGGCACCACCATGGCACAGATCCGCCGCCTGAATAATCTATACACGGATACACTCCAGCCGGGACAAAAACTGATCGTGATGAATGCCGCCACGCAACCCGCGCCCGGCGAAGCCGCGCCTGCCACCGCCCCCGCGGCTGTGGATTATGCCTTTATCGTTACGCCGGTAATCACGGTTACGCCGACTGCAACGGGTGTGACGCAAACTACCTCGTCCGGTGATTTTGTTCAAGAAAACGGGATGGTTATAGCGATCTTGATTTTCAGTTTTGCAGTTTTGCTGGTGGGGTTTGGGGTGCTGGGAAGACGGAAACCTTAATGAAGCAGGTCACGCATCTTGCGTGACCTGCTGGTTAATCCACAAACCTGTATTTGAGCAACGTCCAGACTGCCTCGAAAGCGTCTCTCAATTTTATCTTCTTGCCCTGCGAATAATCGCGGGGATTGAACGAGATGGGCACTTCGTAGATGTGATACTTCCGTTTGAGCGCTTTGGCGGTGAACTCCGGCTCGAAGTCGAAGCGTTTGGAGCGCAGTTTCATCCCGTCCACCACTTCGCGGCGGAAGACTTTGTAGCCGGTCTCCATGTCGCTCAGGATGGTGTCGTACAGGATGTTGGTCATGAACGTCAGCATCTTGTTGGCGATCATGTGCCAGAACATGGTTGCCCGCCGCGGCCCGCCCAGAAAACGCGAACCGTACACCACGTCCGCCAATCCCTCTTCGAGCGGCTGGAGCAGGGCCGGGTAGTCGCGCGGATCGTACTCGAGGTCGGCGTCCTGGATCAGCAGGATATCGCCCGCGGCCGCGTCCAGTCCGGTGCGAATCGCCGCGCCCTTGCCCTGGTTCTTCTCGCGCAGGATCACGCGCACCCTGCCCTCCCTGGCACTGCCCGCCAGGGCAAGTGTGCCGTCCAGTTTTTTCAGGAGGTCGCGCGTCCCATCCTGCGAGCCGTCGTCCACCACGATGATCTCGGCGGCTCGTTTGGTGGCTTTCACCCGCTTGAGGATTTCTTCGATATTTTCAACTTCGTTGTAGACCGGGATGATGACGGATAGTTTCATGGCGCGGAATTATAAACGAAATTGCAATGAATGCTATAATCGCCCTACCCGCTAAATTCAGTAAAGCACGGTTTGATTCAACCCATCGTTGGCATCCGTCATTGCGAGCGTTCGCTGCGAAGCAATCTCCTCGTGGAATCGGGGATTGCTTCGTCGGGAAGACCACCCTCCTCGCAATGACGGTGGAATCTGTGATTTACTGAAATTACATCCCAAATCGGGAGGCCCGCCATGACAGCTTTAAGAAAAGGGGAACCCATGATGTCTTCCAATGTGCCTTTTTATCCTCCCGTCTTGAACAGCGTGGAGGATACCGGTCTTTCGCTCCTGTGGTTGCAAGACCTGGCCCTGAAGATCCTGTATTTTCAGGGCTACATGAACGGCTTTAAGATCGCGGAGGAGATTGCCCTGCCGTTCGCGGGCATCACCGACCAGATTTTGCAGGCGCTCAAGACGGAAAAACTGATCGAGGTCAAATCCTCGCAGGGCGGACTGGGCGAGGGCGCGTATACCTATGCCATCACCGGTGCGGGCATCGCGCGCGCCCGTGAGGCGCTGGAGCGCAGTCAATACGCGGGCCATGCGCCCGTTCCCTTCGACGTGTACAACGACTCCATCCGCCGCCAGAAAAGCGGGCATCTCACCGTCACCACGCGGACGATGCGGCAGATCCTCTCGCAACTGGTCATTTCCGAAGCCTCGTTCCAGCGTCTCGGCCCCGCGCTCAATTCAGGCACATCCATTTTCCTGTACGGCCCGCCCGGCAACGGCAAGACCAGCATCGCCCGCGCCTTTGGCAATTTGGCGCTCGCCCAAACGATGTACATCCCCTTCGCTATTTACCTGGACGGGCAGGTCATCAAACTCTACGACGCGGTCAGCCACAAAACCGCGCCCGAATCGGAATCCCTCTCAGGCGCGGGCGGCGGGACGGGGAACCTGCGTCCGTCCACGCGGCGCGACCCGCGCTGGATCAAGATCAGGAGGCCGTTCATCGTGGTCGGCGGCGAGTTGACCCTTGCAGGCCTCGACCTGGTCTTCGACGACACGCACAAATTTTACGAAGCCCCGTTCCAGGTCAAGGCCAATGGCGGCATCCTGTTGATTGACGATTTTGGCCGCCAGCAGGTGCGCCCGCGCGACCTGCTCAACCGCTGGATCGTCCCGCTCGAAAACCGCGTAGATTACATGACCCTGCACACGGGACGCAAGTTCGAAATCCCCTTCGACGTGCTGGTGGTTTTCTCCACCAACCTGCCGCCGAAGGACCTGGTGGACGAGGCCTTCCTGCGCCGCCTGCGCCACAAGATCGAGATCGGCGACCCGTCCTTCAACGAGTATCGCGAGATTTTCAAGCGCGTCGCGGCGGACAAGAAAATTCCCTACAACGACCAGGGATTGGCTTACTTGTTGCAGGAGTGGTACATCAAACGCAACCGCAAACTGCGCGCCTCCCACCCGCGCGACATCTGCGACCAGATTCTCGATATCGCCTCCTACCTGTCCGTGGAACCGACCATGACCCGCGAAATGATTGACCGCGCCGCGCTGGCGTATTTTGTGGATCTGTAGGACGACTAAAGTCGTCACTACGTAGTGACGACTTTAGTCGTCTCCCTCCTCTCATGTCAAACAACTCTCCCCTCCTCCTCGGTCATCGCGGCGCCAGGAACTACGCGCCTGAAAATACCCTCGCTGCCTTCAGCCTCGCATTGGAGCAGGGCGCGGACGGCGTGGAGCTGGACGCCAAACTCAGCGCCGATGGGCAAGTGGTCGTCCATCACGACACCCGCGTGGATCGCACCACGGATGGGACGGGACGCGTCGCGCGCCTGACCCTGGCGGCCCTGCGCGAACTGGACGCGGGCAGTTTCTTCTCGGAAAATTTTTGCGGCGAGAAAATCCCCACCCTCGAGGAAGTCTTTGAGACCATCGGCAAGCGCGCGGTCATCAACGTGGAGTTGACCAACTACTCCACGCCGCGCGACAGCCTCGTGCAAAAAGTCTGCGAACTCGTCCGCCGCCACGCGTTGCAAAAGAGCATCCTGTTCTCGTCTTTCTTCGCGGGCAACCTGAAAAAAGCCGCCGCGCTCCTGCCCGAAGTGCCGCGCGGCCTGCTCACACAGGCCAGCGTGCTGGGCATGTGGGGACGCTCCTTCGGTTTCAGTTTTGGGGACTACGCCGCCCTGCATCCCTACGTCACTGACGTGACCGCACAACAGGTGCAACGCGTGCATCGCCTCAAGCGCAAGATCAACGTGTGGACCGTCAACACGGAAGAGGACATGTGCCGCCTGATTTCCTGGGGCGTGGACGGACTCATCACCGATGATCCGCTTCTCGCCGTCCGTGTCGTAAAAGGGCCCTCGGCATGATCCCTTCCGAATGGATTGACCAGGCTGACGAGCGCATCGCGCCGCACATCGTCCGCACGCCCCTGACGCATGATGCGGCGCGTAATTTGTATGTCAAGTGGGAGAACCGCCAGAAGACGGGTTCCTTCAAAGTGCGCGGCGCGTTGAATAAAATTCTTGGATTGGAAGATTGGGAGCGCGAGGCCGGGATTGTCACTGCCTCGGCGGGCAATCACGGACAGGGCGTAGCCCTCGCTGGTCAACTGACCGGCGCGCAAGTCACGTGCTTTGTTTCGGAGCATGCCGTGCCTGTCAAAGTGGACGCCATCCGCGCGCTGGGTGCGGAGATCGTCGCGGTCGTGGGCGGATACCCCGAAGCGGAAGCCGCCGGACGGAATTTTGCCGCGCAGAATCACAAGACCTGGGTTTCGCCGTATAACGACGGGCAGGTCATCGCGGGGCAGGGGACGATTGGATTGGAAGTTATGCAGGCGGTAGATCGAAATACTATTTCGACTTACCTGGTTCCCGTCAGCGGAGGGGGGCTGATCGTGGGCATCGGCGCGGCGCTGGCGCGTCTGTCGCCGCGGCCGCGGCTGGTGGGAGTCCAGCCCGAGGCCGCGCCTTTCATGCGCGCACTGTTTTATCGCGGCTCGCAGGACGGCATCCCCGACCTGCCCTCGCTGGCGGACGGTTTGACCGGCGCGGTGGAATCGGATTCGGTCACCATCCCGATGGTGAAGCAATTGGTGGATGAAATTGTTTTGGTTTCAGAGGAAGAAATCGCCCGCGCGGTGGCGTTCGCGTTTACCGAATACGGCGAGAGGATTGAACCCTCCGGCGCGGTGACGATTGCCGCGGCGTTGCTTGGGTTGGCAGGCTCCGGCCCGAAGATGGCAATCGTTTCGGGGGGCAATATCCAGCCCGAGGTCCACGCGCGCATCGTCGCCGAATACGCGGGAGAGGCACGGGCATGAGACGTCTCTTTTTAGGCGCGGTCATCCTCACGTTGCTGGTCGTCTTCATCCAGCCTGCGCAGGCTCAAACTCCCGAACCGCCAATTTTGGTGCGGCAATTGCTCAATGCCATGACGCCCGAGGAACGGGTGGGACAGTTGTTTCTGGTGACGTTCAGCGGCGCGCGCATCTGCCCTCCCGCTCCGCTACGCTCCGGGGACGATAGTGGCGGGCAGTGCCAGGGAGTGGACGAGACTTCGCCGATTTATGATTTGATCGTGAATGACCACGTGGGCGGGGTGGTTCTGTTGGCGGCCAACGATAACTTTACTGCCGCGCCGGACACACTGGCGGACGCGCAGGCGCTGATTGCCAGTTTGCAGGAAACCGAACGCGCGGCATCCGCCGTGCAGGCGCTGAATACCGAAACGGGCAGAATGGTCGCGCCCGCTTACGTGCCGCTGTGGGTGGGCATCGCGCAGGAAGGCAACGGCGCGCCAACCGACCAGATTCTCAACGGGCTGATGCCCCTGCCTTCCGAAATGGCGCTGGGCGCAACCTGGCAACCCGACCTGGCGGAGCAGGTGGGCGCGCTGGCTGGGCAGGAACTGGCCGCGCTGGGATTCAATTTGTATTTCGGCCCCTCGCTGGATGTGCTGGACCAGCCCTCCTCCGCCTCCGGCGGCGATTTGGGGACGCGCGTTTTCGGCGGCGATCCGTTTTGGGTGGGCGAGATGGGGCGCGCCTTTATCACCGGCCTGCATCGCGGCAGTGAGGACCGCCTGCTGGCGATTGCCAAGCATTTCCCCGGGCGCGGCAGTTCGGATCGTTTGCCCGAGCAGGAGGTCGCCACCGTCCGCAAATCGCTGGAGCAACTCAAGCAGATCGAACTGGCGCCCTTCTTCGCCGTGACCGGCAACGCGCCGGATGCGGGCGCAACCGCCGACGGTCTGCTGGTCTCGCACATCCGTTACCAGGGCTTTCAGGGCAACATCCGCGCCACCACGCGCCCGGTCAGTTTTGACGCGCAGGCGCTGGGCGAGATCCTGAAACTTCCGCAGTTCTCGGCCTGGCGGGACAACGGCGGATTAATCGTGAGCGATGATCTCGGGAGCCGCGCGGTGCGCGATTTCTACGCGCCCGGCGACGCGCCCTTCAACGCGCGCCTGATCGTGCGCGACGCCTTCCTGGCGGGCAACGACCTGCTGTATCTCGGCAACATCTTTTCCGCGGACGCCTCCGATCACGATGCGACCGTCAAACAGATCCTGGGTTACTTCGCCCAGAAATATATCGAAGACCCGGCCTTTGCCCAGCGCGTGGATGCATCTGTGGAACGCATCCTCATTCGCAAATATGGTTTGTACGGGGACTTTGCCGCGGCCCGCGTCACGCCGAATGCGGGAGCGCTGGATGCGGTTGGCGCATCGAACCAGGTCGCTTTTCAGGTTGCCAGCCAGGCCGTCAGCCTGCTCAGCCCCGAGCGGCAGGAACTGGACACGGTCCTGCCCGAACCGCCCACTTCCAACGATTATCTCGTCTTCCTCACCGATTCCAGTTCTGCGTATCAATGCAGTACCTGCCCTGAACAGCCGGTGCTTGCCGCCGATACCTTCCAGCAGGCCATCCTGCGCCTGTATGGGCCGACTGCCGGGGGGCAGGTGATTCCCAGCCACCTGGCCTCTTATTCGTTCACAGACCTCTCGAACCTGCTGGCCGGGAGTGGCATTGAAGGCATGGAATCCGCCTTGCGCCGCGCAGACTGGGTAATCATTTCCCTCACCGACGCAACCTCCGCCCAGCCGCAATTGGTGCACCAATTCCTGGCGGATCGGCAGGACCTCCTGCGCGCCAAGAAAATCATCCTGTTCTCGTTTGGCGCGCCCTATTATTTCGATTCCACCGACATCGCCAAACTGTCCGCCTACTTTGCGCTCTATAGCAAATCTCCCGCGTTCGTGGATGTGGCCGCGCGCGTCCTCTACCAGGAACTGCCGCAGGATGGACACTCCCCCGTCTCGATCCCCGGCATCGGATACGACCTGATCACCGTCACCGCGCCCGATCCGGGACAAATCATCTCGCTCTTTCTGGACCTGCCGGCGGTTTCCGCGCCCACAGCCTCTCCCTCGCTGACGCCGGAACCGACCGCCATGCCGTCGTTCAATTTGGGCGATATGGTCACCGTCCGCACGGGGATCATCCTTGACAACAACGGCAACCCCGTCCCGGATGACACCGTGGTGCGCTTTGCCGTTTCGCTTGGCGGGGAAGGCGGCGGCGTGTTCCAGCAACAGGATGCCTCCACCGCGGCCGGCGTGGCGGGCATCTCCTTTCGCATTGACAAGCCCGGGCTGGTGGAAATCCGCGCCGCCAGTGAGCCTGCCACCATCTCCGAGGTTTTGCAATTGGACGTGACGGAGGGCGCGGCCGCCGTGGTGACTGTCATCGTACCGGCCCAGTCGGAGACGGTCGCGCCTGCCACGTTCACGCCCGTGCCGGTGGAGGAGAACGACTTTGTCACCTTGTCCGGCGCGCCGCGCTTCAGCGGCTGGATGCTGATCCTGTTCATGTTGGCAGGAGGTTTCCTGCTGGCCTACTGGGTGGGGCTGGGGCTGGGCAAGTCGCGCTGGGGCATGCGCTGGGGACTGTGCGCTTTGCTTGGCGGCCTGCTGGCTTACAATTATCTGGCGCTCGGCCTGCCCGGCGCGGCAAACGCGCTCAAGGCGGGCGGGGGCGGGACATTGGTTGGTTTGACGGTGTTGGGGGAATTGTTCGGCGCGCTGTGCGCCTGGCTGTGGATGCGAGAACGCTGACCATTTCAAGAACCAGGTTGGCTCATGTGTAAATGACTGTCACCTTCCTTGATGATTATCGCGCCAGTGTGGCTAACAGGCTGAGCAATAACATGCCCAGCGCGGTCCACGCCAGGACAGAATCGGACGACAGCACTTGAAAGTCCAGCGCGGGGGAGGTCTGCCGCTTCGAGCCGAGCGGCCCCGTCGGCACGTCGCGTGTCCCGAACAGGTAGGCGCGGAATTCGTCCACGCTTTGCGGGCGTTCGTCCGGGTGAAGCGCCATGGCGCGCAGGGTGGCGCGCTCGGTGCGGACGCTGATTTCCGGGTTGATCTGTCGAGGCGGAACCAGCCGCGAGGGGTCCAGGAAACGAACGCGTGCCTCCGCGGGCGGTTCGTTCGTCAGCATGTGGTAGAGCGTCGCGCCGAAGGCGTAAATATCGGAGCGGATGTCGGTGTGTGCGCTGTCGCCGCCGTATTGTTCGAGCGGGGTGTAGAGCGCGGTGCCTTGTCCCTGAATGACCGTGATGGTCACTTCGTCCGGCGCGAGGATTTTGACGAGGCCGAAGTCCACCAGTTTGACGAGTCCGCTGGGAGTTAATTTTAGGTTGCTGGGTTTGATATCGCGGTGGACAATCGGGGGTTGCTGGCTGTGCAGGTAGATGAGCGCATCCGAGATCTGGTTTGCCCAATTCAGGACATCCTCCTCGGAGAGGAATTGTTTCTGCTTGCGGGCTTCGAGCATCAGGGCGCGCAGGTCCTTGCCCGGCACGTAGTCCATGACGAGGAAGTCGCGTTTTTCGATGGAGAAAAAATCGGAGACCTTGGGCAGGTTGTGGTGATCCAGGCGCGCCAATACAGTGGCCTCGCGCAGGAATTGGTCGCGGGACTCTTGCAGGATGTGTTCGGGAAGTGCGCGGTCGTATTCGACTTCCTTGAGGGCGCAAAGACGGCCCTCGAGCCGCAGGTCGTCGGCAAGGTAAATGTTGCCCATGCCGCCCTGACCGATCCGTTCGCGGATCTTGTAGCGGCCGCGCAAAACCTCTCCTGGTCTTGCCGGGAGGGACATGTGGGGTCTCCAAAGCGGGGCGCGCAGAGAATTTGTTTCGGCGTTGGTTCTGCACAGAAACGCGCTTTTCTGCTATATTATAAACGTCTTTGAAACTATTCCAATTGCAGTTTGATATTTGGAGTATTTGTCGTTAATGCGGTCAATACTGTTTAGTTAAGGAGTCCGAAGCCTCTGACTTCGGCGCAGCATCGGGCGCTTATAGCGCGCTCCGCGAAGACTTTGCACTCCGCTCCCGCTAACTAAACAGTACTGCCTTTAGGATCTGTGTAAGAATAACTTCCCGTTTTCAAGGTTCGCGAGCAGTTATAC
>CAYJLS010000074.1:0-1712 GCA_964371065.1 uncultured Anaerolineaceae bacterium
TGGTGGTACCCGGTCCCCGCGAAGTGGATTTGAAATTGTTAGCCATCGCGCTCGGCGAAAAGAAAGTGACCCTGCCCACCGAGCGCGAAGCCGAGGCGCTGACAGGTTTGCAGGCGGGCGGCATTTCGCCGCTGGCGCTGATCAACAAAGGCTTTCAGGTGGTGATCGACTCGTCCGCGCAGGCGCTGGGCGAAATCCACATCTCCGGCGGCCAGCGCGGCCTGAATATCAAACTCCCCGTCGAGGCGCTGGCGAGGCTGACCAACGCGAGGTTTGCGGGGGTGAGTAAGCGCGTAGACACGTAGACAGGTATACAGGTATACAGGTTTTCTCGCGTGTGTACCTGTCTACGTGTCTACATTGCGGTCACTTCTATACTATAATAACGCTCATTACTGAAACCGGTGAAAGGAGGCAGCCTCCCCAAATAGACACACTTTGCCCATCTTGTTTAATTCAATCTCAACCTAACTCCAAAGGAGGAGAACATGCGTAAAACATTTGCGATCCTGGCAATGCTGGTTGTCTTTAGCCTTGCCCTTGCGGCTTGCGGAGGCGCAACTCCTGCGCCTTCCGGCCAGCCTGTGACCGTTAAGGAAACAGTTGTTGTGACGGTCGAAGTCCCCGGCGAAACCGTCGTTACCCAGCCTCAAGGCTACGGCACGATTGCCGCGCGCGTGCGCGAACGCGGCAAAGTGGTCTGCGGTGCGCATACCGAATTGCTCGGTTTTGGATACCTGGATGCGAATGGCCGCAACATCGGCTTCGATATTGACTTGTGCCGGGCGGTTGCCGCCGCCGTTTTGGGCGACCCCGAAGCCATCGAGTTCGTGCCGATTACCGCGGCCGACCGCGGACCGGTTTTGCAGACCGGTGAAGTTGACATCGTTTCCCGCAACATGACTTGGACTTCCAAGCGGGACGCGGAGTGGGGTAACTTCACTGTGACCACGTTCTACGACGGCCAGGGATTCCTCGTGGGCGCAGATAGCGGTATCGCAACCCTGCAAGACATGGATGGCGCTACCGTCTGTGTGACCACCGGAACAACCACCGAGAAGAACCTGGCGACAGCGTTTGCCGATGCCGGATTGACATATGAGGCAGTCACTTTTGAGGCGACCTCCGCAGTCTATGGCGCCTATCAGGAAGGCCGCTGTGATGTTGCCACCAGCGATAAATCGCAACTGGCGGCCGTGCGCGCCGGTTTCACCGACCCCAACGCCCATGTCATCCTCGACATGACCATCTCTAAAGAGCCATTGACTCCAGCCGTTCCTGCCGGTGACGATCAGTGGCTCGACATTGTCAAGACCGTCATGTGGGGTTTGATCAATGGCGAAGAGTACGGGGTCACCTCGGCAAACGTCGAGGCGATGAAGGCCAGCGAAAATGCCAATATCCGCACGTTGCTTGGCGCGGAGGGCGATTGGGGCTACACGGCGCTTGGGTTGGATGCCGATGCGCTGGCAAAGGCCATTGGAGCCGTCGGTAACTATGGTGAGATCTATGACCGTTACTTCGGCGCAAATGGCATTGCCTTCCCCTTGGATCGCGGCTTGAACAACCTATGGTCCAACGGCGGATTGATCTACGCTCCGCCGGTTAAGTAGCGTTCGCGTGTCTCTTGGCGCGCAGCCCGGAACGGGGGGGGCGCCCGCCAGGGTTTAAACCCCCCTAAATGCGGGGCGATGCCATGGGAAAAAAATCTA
>CAYJLS010000074.1:1722-20529 GCA_964371065.1 uncultured Anaerolineaceae bacterium
GGCGGTTTGTTGGGGGGGGGGGGGCGGGGCGCGCCCCCCCCCCCCCCCCCCCCCCCCCCCCCCCCAGCCTGGTTTACAACCCGCTTAATTCCGGGACTATCCATGGGAAACAATCTCTCTTCGAGCGAAAAAACCCCTTTGTGGCGCGACGAACGCGTCCTCCGAATGGCCGCGCAAGTGATTTCCGCGGCCATCATCATTGGGTTCGTTTATTGGGCCATTGTCAATTTCCTTGCGATCACCACACAACGCGGGATGCCGTTGACCTTTGGGTTTTTAAAAGAACCGGCTGGCTTCCCGATCTCCGAATCGTTCATTCCTTATGACCCGACCATGTCGTTTGGCAGGGCTTTTCTGGCAGGCCTGACCAATACGCTGGTTGTCTCTGCGGCTGGCATTGTTCTTTCGACAGTGATCGGCCTGGTCGTAGGCCTGGCGCGGCTTTCTTCGAACTGGCTTCTTAGCCGCATTGCTCTCGCATTCATTGAATTTCATCGCAATATCCCCCTGCTGGTTTTGTTGTTCTTGTTGTACTTTGGCGTCTTTACCCGGCTTCCGCGGGTGAAGGAGAGCATTAGATTGCCGGGACCAATCTATGTAAGCCAGCGCGGACTGTATCTTTCCTGGCCGCATTTTACGGAGACAGGGGATGTTTTCCTGGGTTTCATCGTGGCAGGCGTGATCCTGGCAGTCGTTGCCTGGAAAATTTTGCGGCGCATTCAAGAAACTACAGGACGGGCGACATTTTTCTTCTGGGTGAGTCTCGGAATATTGTTTTTGCTTCCGCTGATTGGCTGGTTTGTCTCGGGTGGATCGCCGCTGTACGTGGATATTCCGGTCCTGGAAGGGTTTAATTTCAAAGGCGGATTGCGCCTTACGCCGGAATTTGCCGCAACGTTGGTGGGACTCACCACGTATACGGCGGCGTTCAATGCGGAGGTAATTCGCGCCGGTATTCAGTCGGTCCGCAAGGGACAGGTGGAAGCCGCCAAAGCGATGGGGCTGCGGAGTAGTCAAATTCTGGGGTTGATCGTGATTCCCCAGGCGCTGCGTGTCGTGATCCCTCCCTTGATCAGTCAATATCTGAATCTGACGAAGAACTCCAGTTTGGCGCTGACGATTGGCTACCAGGAACTTTTCGCGGTGGGAAAAATTACCATCAACCAGGCCGGACGGGCCGTCCCTGTTTTTGTCATGATCATGGCGACCTACCTGGGTTTAAGTCTGTTGACCTCGCTGGTCCTGAATATCTATAACCGGCGCGTTCAATTCATAGAGAGGTAATGATGACGACATCATCCGGGATTATCCATCATCCTCCTGCCGCCCCAAAACCCCTTGAGTGGGCGCGCGCAAACCTGTTCAGTAATTGGTTCAACGCAATACTGACAATAATCTCCATTGGTTTTATTTACTTTGTCCTCGTTGGCGCGGCGCGATGGATATTTTTTACCGCCGACTGGAGACCGGTGACGGTTTCCCCGCTGCTTTTCCTGGTCGGCCAATACCCGCGCGATCAACTTTGGCGGCCCGGCGCCAGCCTGTTGATATCCACTTTTCTGATTGGAATGAGTTGGGGAGTTTGGGAACGATACCTCAAAGCCTTCGCCATTTTCCTCGGCGTCCTGCTGGGCGCGATGGCCTTGATCCCGTTGGATACGCCCACAATCACCCCGGCTGTGCGGGCTGTTTTTATTGCCAATCCTTTCCTGATCTATGTGGGTTACCGGATTGGACGCCTCCCGGCGGCGAAAGGAAGCCTTGTGATAAGCCTCTGGTTGATTGCCTCGGCGTTAATCACACTGGCGCTCTTGCCTGGATTTAAGAACATCCCTGCATTACCTTCCGTTCCGACAACCGCCTGGGGCGGGTTGATGATCACGCTTTTGTTGGCTGTTGGCGGAATCGTTCTCTCATTTCCCATCGGCGTCCTGCTTGCGCTGGGGCGGCGCTCATCCCTGCCGGTCGTCAAGTGGTTCTCGATCTTCTTCATCGAAGTCGTGCGCGGAGTCCCCCTAGTTACCATCCTGTTCATGTTTTCGGTGATCCTGGTGCTTTTCCTGCCAGCAGAATCCAGGATTGACCGCATTATGCGCGCTTTGATCGGCACGGTCATCTTCAGCGCCGCCTACACGGCTGAAAATGTGCGCGGCGGGCTTCAAGCCATCCCGGAGGGGCAGGTGGAGGCCGCCAAAGCCCTGGGGCTGAATAACTTTTATATCACCACCTTCATCGTCCTGCCGCAGGCGTTGAGGCTGGTCATTCCGACCATCGTAGGCCAGTTCATTTCCTTATTCAAGGACACAACCCTGGTGGTTATCGTGGGTATCAACGATTTGCTCGGTATTGGGAATGCGATCCTGAACCTGGACCCGGAGTTCGTCCACCTGCAGATGGAAGTCTATCTCTTTATTGCTATGATTTTTTGGATCTTTAGTTATTTTATGTCGTATGCCAGCCGCCTGGTGGAAAAAGCCTTGGGGGTAGGCGAGCGATAAATGCCCGGCCATCCATCCAACAACCATATTGAGGAATCAAGATGATGAGCAGAAACGACGCCCAGGACCGATCCCCGATCATCTCCTGCAAGGATGTCCACAAGTGGTATGGACACTTCCACGCTCTTCAAGGGGTAAACATGGAAGTATACAAAGGGGAAGTGATCGTTATATTTGGCCCATCGGGTTCGGGAAAGTCTACTTTCATCCGCACACTGAATCGGTTGGAAGAACACCAGCAGGGACAGATTATCGTGGATGGCGTGGAGCTTACCCACGATGTTCGCAACATCGAGCATGTCCGTATGGAGATGGGGATGGTTTTTCAACAATTTAACCTATTTCCCCACCTGACCGTGATGCAGAACATTACCCTGGCATTGATCTGGGTCCGCAAATGGCCTAAGGAAAAGGCCGAAGAGGTTGCCCTGCAACTGCTCGAGCGGGTCGGTATCCCGGAGCAGGCGCATAAATATCCTGGTCTTCTTTCCGGCGGACAGCAGCAGCGCGTGGCCATTGCGCGCGCGCTTGCCATGCAGCCCAAGATCATGTTGTTCGACGAGCCCACATCTGCCCTGGACCCGGAGATGATCAAGGAAGTTTTGGATGTGATGGTGGAATTGGCGAAATCGGGCATGACGATGCTGGTGGTCACGCACGAGATGGGGTTTGCGCGCTCAGTAGCCGACCGCATGTTCTTCTTCGACCAGGGGCAGATCGTGGAGGGTGGCACGCCGGATGAGATATTTAAATCGCCCAAAGAGGAACGCACGAAGTTGTTTCTCTCGCAGATTCTGACGCATTGACACCGCGCGGCCCGTCGTACCTCCCTCACGCGTCGAACTCCGCGACTTGTTCCCCGTTGACCCACAGCGTGTAATGGCCTGACGGGAAATTGCCTAGCGGGATGTTTACCTCGAACGGTTCCAGCACCTGGATGCAGACGGCGTTCGGGTCAGCCACCGAGTACACGTTCACCATAATTTTATTCTCCACGTCGGGCGAACTGACGGCCACGCGCAGATGGTTGCAGGGCGTGGGCAGGTTGCCCGCGAGCGCGAGGCTGAATTGAAGCGGATAACTTTCCAGGGTGAGCAGGTCTATCGAGTCCAGATAGACCGTGCCGCGGTGCAACGCTTTGTCTGCGGGGAGGGGGAGGAAAGGTTCTTCGTTGATGATGGGGTTATCAATGGGAGGTGGGGTGGAAACAGGCGGCGTGTCGCTGTCTACGGGCGTGTCGGGGAGCGGGGTTTGGGTTGGCGCGCAGGCTGTCAATAGCGAGATCAGGAGCAGGGTCAGGAAGAAGCGGTTCATGGGATGCCTCCAGCATGGTTTGCTTGCAGACGGCGTGTGGAGGCCGAATGTTCCGCCCTGTCCGATCCGCTGAAGCCAGCGGGGAATCCATGATGATTATCCTATTGGGAAAAACGTCACTCTCGTGCTAGAATTTGCTCCTGGCTGGAAACATTCCGGTTTCTGTTTACATCACATCCAATGGAGAATCGCATGAAAAAACTTTTTGAAAAACTCAATATTCAGGCAGTCAACCCCGGCGCTTGTGCCGGCCCCGACGGTTGGCTGATGGATTCTAAAGGTAAGGAACTTGTTTCGTACAACCCGACCACCGGGGAGGCGTTAGCCAAAGTGGTTCAAGCCGGCCCGGAGACATACGAGAAGGTCGCTTCGACCACCCAGCAGGCTTTCCTAAAATGGCGTGAGACTCCCGCGCCCAAACGCGGCGAGATGGTGCGCGATCTCGCGGATGCCCTGCGCGCATTCAAGGAACCGCTTGGCGATCTCGTGACGCTGGAAATGGGCAAGATCCGCGCCGAGGGCCAGGGCGAAGTCCAGGAGATGATTGACATCTGCGACTTTGCCGTCGGCCAATCGCGTATGCTTTATGGGTTGAGCATGCACTCCGAGCGTCCCTCGCATCGCATGTACGAGCAGTGGCATCCGCTGGGCATCCTTGGGCTTGTAACCTCATTCAACTTTCCGGTGGCGGTCTGGGCGTGGAACTCCGCGCTGGCGGCCATTTGCGGCGACACGGTCATTTGGAAGCCGTCTTCCTACACTCCCTTGACCGCCATCGCGGTGACGCACATCGCCAATAAAGTCATGGGCGACCACGGCCTGACTGGCGTCTTCAACCTGACTGTCGGTTCGGGCCGCGACGTGGGGGAGTTGATGCTCAACGACAAACGCGTCCCGCTGATCTCGTTCACCGGCTCGACGGAGGTCGGCGTCCACGTATCCGAGGTGGTCGCGCGCCGCTTCGGGCACACCATCCTGGAGTTGGGCGGGAACAACGGCATCATTGTCACGGAGAAGGCCGACCTTTCGATGGCGACGCGCGCCATCCTATTTGGCGCGGTCGGCACGGCGGGACAACGCTGTACTTCCACGCGGCGCGTCATCGTGCAGAAGTCCATTTCCAAAGAGCTGACCGACCGCCTGGTGAAAGCCTATCAGCAGGTACGCATCGGCGATCCGATGCAATCAGATACGTTGATGGGGCCTCTGGTGGTCAACACTTCGGTGGAAGAGATGATGGATGCCGTCAGGAAGGCGGTGTCCGACGGCGGCGAAATTGTCTGTGGCGGGCGCATGCTCCCCGCGCTTGGCCCGAACTTTGTCGAGCCGACCATCGTCAAGATGCCCGCGCAGACCGAGATTGTCAAAATCGAAACCTTCGCCCCGATCCTATACCTGCTCGAATATGAAACCATCGAGGAGGCCGTCCGCATTCACAACGCTGTGCCGCAGGGTTTGTCCAGCGCCATCTTCACCGACTCGCTACGCGAGGCGGAGACCTTTCTCTCCGCGGCTGGTTCGGATTGCGGCATAGCCAACGTCAACATTGGCACTTCCGGTGCGGAAATCGGCGGCGCGTTCGGCGGCGAAAAAGAGACCGGCGGCGGGCGCGAGTCTGGCTCCGACGCGTGGAAGACGTATATGCGGCGCCAGACCAACACCATCAACTGGTCGAAAGAATTGCCGCTGGCGCAGGGGATTAAGTTTGGAGAGTAATTGAGTCGGAACTGGACCCGAAAGGTTACAAAACTTTTCGGGTCTTTTCTTGCTATAATCAGCCATCATTAGTGGTTTGGGCGGTACGAAGTCAAACAGGGACGCGGCAAAATTGCCTCACGGAGCCAGCACATGGACAAGAAAACCAAAGCGCTTCAAAACCTTCTCAATGGCACAGCCTCCGAAAAAGAAATCAAACTGCTCAAGCAGGCGCTTGCCAGCGGAGAGATTTCCATTGGCGGGGATGTCAAGCAGTCTATTGTGATTACAGGGGATGGCAACACCATTTCCTTGACGCCAGAAGCATTGCAACTACTCAGTCCAGAAAAAGCCAAAGCAACTGAAGAAGTCGTTGAAGGCGAGCCTCCGTACATGGGCCTGTGTTACTTCGACACATCTGATGCGACATTGTTTTTCGGCCGCGAATCACTGACCCGCGAACTTGTTGCCCGCGTCGCCAAGGAACCCTTCCTTGCCATCCTTGGCGCGTCGGGGAGTGGAAAATCATCCGTTGCCCGCGCGGGACTGATTCCTGCCTGGAGGAAACAAAACACGAAAGGCGCAGTCCACGTCATCACACCTACCGCACATCCGTTGGAAAGCCTTGCGGCGAGCCTGACGCGTGATTCAGAATCGGTTACCGCGACCTCAACGTTGATGGATGATCTGACAAAAGATACGCGCAGTTTGCGGTTGAATGTCAAGAAAACACTGGGGGAAACAAAATTGCTATTGCTGGTTGACCAATTCGAAGAAACCTTTACTTTATGCAAAGACCCCGCCGAGCGCAAGGCGTTCATCGAAAACCTGTTGATGCTGGCAGATGAAGAGGAAAGCCCCGCCCGCGTGGTCATCACCCTGCGCGCGGATTTCTATCATCACTGTTTTGAATATGAAGGTTTGCGTTTGGCGTTGGAGAAACATCAAGCAAATATCGGCGCGATGACTCCTGATGAACTGCGACAGGCAATCACCGCGCCCGCACAATCTGCCGGCTGGGACTTCCAAACCGGGCTGGTGGATCTGATCCTTCAGGATGTTGGCACGGAGCCTGGCGCGCTGCCCTTGCTCTCGCATGCCCTGCTCGAAACGTGGAAGCGCAGGCAGGGACGCACGCTGACTTTGAAAGGCTATGCCGACGCGGGTGGGGTGAAGAAGGCCATTGCCCAAACCGCCGAAAGCGTATATGACCGCCTGACATCCACTGAACAAACCATCGCGCGCGGCATCTTTTTACGGTTGACCGAACTGGGCGAAGGCGTGCAGGATACCCGCCGCCGCGTCCAGTTGAGCGAGTTGGGAACTCAGGAAGCAGTGGGAAAAGTACTAAAAACCCTGACCGACGCGCGGCTGGTGACCACAGAAAAAGACAATGCCGAAGTGGCGCACGAAGCCTTGATCCGCGAATGGGGAACCCTGCGTAAATGGCTGGACGAAGACCGCGTGGGCCTGCGCTTGCACCGTCACTTGACCGAGAGCGCGCAGGAATGGGAACGCAGAGGGAAAGAAGTCAGTGAGTTATATCGCGGCGCAAGGTTGAAGCAATTGCTGGATTGGGTGAAAGAACATGGCGAACAACTTAGCCCATTGGAAAGAGAGTATGTAAGGGCAAGCCAGAATGTGAAGAAGCGGGAACGCATGGGTTGGTTTGCAATTGCAGGCATGGGCGTTGTGTTGTTTCTTGGTATCGTCCTTGCACAGATGGGGTATTTCAATCGTCTTATTTACCGGCCTGTGGATATGGAGAATTATTGGGTAACTATTCCTGCGGGTGAATTTCAAATGGGAAGTGAACTTGGCGATGATAATGAGAAGCCCATCCATACTGTATACTTAGATACATTCGAAATTGGAAGATTCGAGATTACTAATTACCAATACAATCAGTGTGTGAAAGCGGGTATTTGTAGCGCATTGAATAATAAGGCTTATGAAATCCAAGGAAATGAATCGCTTCCAGTAACCGGCATTTCTTTATTTGATGCCCAAACTTTTTGTAATTGGGTTAATGGACGCTTGCCTACGGAAGCGGAATGGGAAAAAGCGGCACGTGGCGGTTTGGAAGGTAAAATATACCCATGGGGAGATGAATCACCAATCTGCACGAAAGGTGAATCAACCGGTGCCAATACTTTGGACTGCTCGGATACCCACACAACTATGCCGGTAGGTAGTTTTGCTCCAAATGGCTATGGACTATATGATATGGCTGGCAATGTTTGGGAATGGGTAGCAGACAAATTTTCAGACACGTATTACAGGCGATCTCCATCTTCCAATCCGGTTGGGCCAGAAACGGGATTCCAGCATATACTCCGTGGCGGTTCATGGTATGAAGTTGGAATCGGTTCTCGTTCATCAGTTCGGCGTATGTACAATCCCTATAAAACCGATGACATCTCTGGTTTCCGCTGCGCCCGTGATATTCCATGACCGTCCACGAATGCACGAATAAGGATCGGCGTCCATTCGTTTGTTCGTGGATGGTTGTTTAAAAATGAAAAGGGCTGGAATGGAAATGTCCAGCCTTTTTGGTTCGATTGGGTCGGGTTATGCAGACAGTGCCAATTCTTTCACAAGCATTTGTGGCAGGGAAATGGGTGAGAATAAACTGGCAGGGAAGAGATAATCCTCTCCTGACTCATCAATCACACGGATCATTTTGTGGCTTTCCGCTTCCTTATCGGAGAGGTTCTGATAAATCTTGCGCGGTTCAAGGGAGGCTTCGTAGCCGTTGTTTTTGAGGCATACAACAAATTGGGGGGATGTTTTTGTGGCCATGATTATTGTCCAATAATCTCGATCAACCCCGCCAAATCGCTTGCCGTCGCAAAAAACTTTCGATACGCGGATGTCTCATTCAAAATCCCGCGCAACGCCACAATCAACTCCGCTTGCAAGTACGGATTCTTCTCGTGCTTCTCGGCGGACAATCTCACTTGATTTTCGTGCACCGTCACGGAGAGTTGCCCTCCCGCCGCGAGCCATTCCAACCCGATTTGCACCGCACCCTCGCGCGAAGCCATCGCCGCCGCGAGTTCGTGAACCGTCGCTTTGCCGCCGCGTTGTTTCAGCGCATATTTGCATAAGCCAGCGAGTCGGCTCAGGAAATCATCTGGTTTTTCCTCTGCGGGCGGAATTGCAAAAACATAAATCGTTTTTGGTTTGACAATCTCCAGTGCTTTTCGCAACTCGGCAGGGGAGGGGGGAGTGGTGTAGATCGCGAACTCGTCAGCGTGCTGCAATTCGAAGCGCGATTTGCCTTTGGCCTTGTCGCTTCCTTCCGCCCAGACCAATGTCGAAGGTCCAAAGTCGAAGGTCGAAGTCTGTAATCGTAAATCTCGGATATCGACTTTCGAAGATCGAATTTCGATGGACTTTTCTTCAACAACCCTGAATTCCTCAAACTGCAATGTGACTTGTTTCTGCCCGCGATAGGTGCTGGCGCGTAACGAATAAGCAATGTCGAACCTGGTTCCTTCTTCCGGCAATACCTCGCCCGCGCCATTCCACCACAGAATGCTTTGTGAGTTGCCCTTCCCATCTTCCACATTCAAGCGGCGATGTTCCCTGGTTTTCCCGATGGTGGTGGATGAGACCAAATTGACACTGCGCGTAGCCAGGATTAAAGATGGATTCCCTGCGCCAAACGGAGAGAGGGACTCCAACGCGGAGGCGAGTTCGAGATTGCTCTCGTTTAGTTCGAGCCACGCGTCGATTTGGAGCGACGGTTCTTCGAGGACAATTTCACCAAGCTGTTTCTCGATGGCCCTGCCAAAGCCCCGTTTGAACTCCGTCAATTTATCCGCTGGCATGGACAGTCCCGCCGCCATGGGGTGGCCGCCGAAGCCGAGCAGAATATCCTTTTGGGTGGTGATCGCTTCGGTGATGTGCAGTCCCTCCACGGAACGCGCGGAGCCGCGCAGGATGCCGTCGTCGGATTCGGTCAGGAGCAGGGCGGGTTTGTGGTAGCGGTCAACGAGGCGGTTGGCGACGATGCCTACCACGCCGCCCGGCCAATTGGGATGGGATAAAACGATAGCGGGTTCAGTCAGTAAATCGGGATTAGCACGCAGTTGCGCCTCGGCCGCTTCGTAGACCTGGCTGGTCAATAATCGGCGTTGCGCGTTCAGCCCCTCGATCTGCGCGGCAAGGACGCGGGCGCGGGGAGGGTCATTGGTAATTAGTAATTCGACGGCGGGATTCGCGTCGCCCAACCTTCCGAGGGCGTTCAAGCGCGGCGCGAAGGTAAAGCCGATGGTTTCTTCCGTCAGTGTTTCGAGGCTTGTCCCTGATAACTCTGCCATCACTTTCAAGCCAAGTCGTTTTGTTTCCCGAAGTTTTTTAATTCCTTTTTGCGCGAGAGAGCGAGTCTCACCTTTGAGCAGGGCAACATCGGCGATCAAACCCAGTGCGACGAGATCCAGAAGATCATCGTTCTGTATTCGACTTTCTGAATTCTGAATTCTGAATTCTGAATTCAGAAGCGCCTCTGCCAACTTGTAAGCCACACCCACACCCGCGAGATTTGCAAGCAGGTGATCTTTTGGCAACAACTTTGGATTGACGATTGCTTTCGCGTTCGGAAGCCTCTCGCCCAGATCGTGATGATCGGTGACAACCACGTCCACGCCGCGCGAGTTGGCGTAGTCAATGGCTTCGTGGGCGGTGATGCCCGTGTCACAGGTGAGGATCAATGTCGCGCCGTTGTCTATGATGGGCTTGAGACTCTCGATGTGAACGCCGTGACTCTCTTTGCCGCGGATCGGGATGTAATAAGTAACATTCGCCCCGAGCGCTTGAAGCGTTTGAACCAACAAAGTGGTGGATGTCTGCCCGTCCACATCGAAATCGCCCCAGACGCAGATAGGCTCGCGGGCGCGCAGGGCGGACGAGATCCGCTCGAGGGCCGCGTCTAGGCCCGGGAGCGCAGAGGCCGGCGCGGGCGGGGAATGAAGCGGGTCGAGGAAGGCGCGGGCGGAGTCGGGAGTCCGAATCCCGCGTCGGACGAGAGTCTGCGCGACGAGGGGATGCAGATTCAGCGAGTCGAGCGAGGCGGCGTTTACGGGTTGAGGGTCGAGCCAGCGGGTCATGTTGAAGGCAATGATACCAAACTTCATGGTACACTACGCCGCGATGTTGTCCGCATTATCACCCTCCATTCCCGAAACCGATGTTCAATTGACGCCTGTGGACGCAGCCCTGTTCAAGGCGGTCAGCGCGGGGAAGTTTGCCAGCCGCGAGTTGTATCGTCTGCGGCTGCAGGCGGAGTACGCGCAACTGGTGAGCGGGTTCGACGAGTTGATCTGCCTCGACCTGCTGAAGTTTGAGCCGTTCGATTATCAGACGCGCGCCGCGCAGATCATGCTGCGGCGTTTTCGCGGACGCGGGATGTTTTGCGACGAGGTGGGACTCGGGAAAACGATCGAGGCGGGACTGGTCATCAAAGAGTATCTGGCGCGCAACATCGTGCAGCGCTTGATGGTGGTGACGCCCGCCGCGCTGGTGGAACAATGGCGCGAGGAACTGGCGGTAAAGTTCGGGTTGACGGGATTCGTCACAACGGCCGACGCGGACTTTCGCGCGGCGGGCGCGGAGGCCTGGGAGCGTTTCCCAATGCTGATCGCTTCGCTCGCCACCGCGCGCCGCACCGAACACCGCGCCCGACTGTCCGGCATTTCCTACGACCTGATCGTGGTGGATGAGGCGCACCATCTCAAAAATCGCAACAGCGCCTCGTGGAAATTTGTCAACGAATTACAGCGCAAATATATTGTGCTGTTGACCGCCACGCCTGTGGAAAATAATCTCGACGAATTGTACAACCTGATCACCCTGCTCAAACCCGGACAACTGAAAACGCCGCGCGAGTTCCGCAAACAGTTTGTGGTCAGCGGCGACCCGCGCCTGCCGAAGAATCGCGGACAACTGCGCGAGCTGCTCGGCGATGTGATGGTGCGCCACACGCGCAGCCAGGTGAATATTAAACTTCCGCCGCGCCAGGCGAACACCGTTCGTTTGAATCTTTCGCCCGATGAAGCCGCGTTTTACAAATCGGTCAGTGATTACGTGCGCGGCGCCCTCGCCCCGTCGGTCATCGCCCCTGATGTTGTGATGGAAGAGGGACAGAATGGCCCAGGGGGAGAATTAAATTCTGACGCGCAAAAAAATCCAATCAAAGAGGGAAATCTTCGCCAGGTGGATCGTTTTGCCCTGCTGACCCTCCAGCGTGAGATTGGAAGCAGTCCGCAATCTGCCGAGCCGACGTTGCGTTCGCTGGCGAAGCGCGCAGGGGACGATGAAACCCGCCGACACTTGCTGGCTCTCGCGGATCAATCCACGCAGATTGAATCGTGGGCGAAGGCGGAGGCGCTGGAGAAACTGCTCAAAACCATTTTGGTTGATCCCACCGAGAAGGTTATCATCTTCACCCACTTCCGCCGCACGCTGGCCCGTTTGGCTGAACTCCTGCGGCGGATGGACGTGGACTTTGTCGCGTATCAGGGCGATATGGACATTGCCTCCAAGAATCAGGCCATCGCCGATTTCGAGAGCCGCGCCCGCGTCCTGCTTTCCACCGAAGCGGCGGGGGAGGGACGCAACCTCCAGTTTTGCCGCGTGATGATCAACTTTGACATTCCGTGGAATCCCATGCGCATCGAACAACGCGTCGGGCGCATTCATCGCATCGGGCAGACCCGCGACGTGCGGATTTACAACCTGTCGGCGCACGGCACAGTGGAGGATTACCTGCTCGAAATTCTCGACCAGAAACTCAACATGTTCGAACTGGTCATCGGCGAAATGGACATGATCCTCGGACAACTTTCGGATGAGCGCGACTTTGAAGACCTGCTGGTGGATATCTGGGTGGGCGCGCAAAACGCGGAAGATTTGCGCTCGAAATTCGACCAGCTCGGCGAGACGCTGATCGAAGCGCGCAAGGCGCACCAGAAAACGCAGGAATACGATGAGGCGTTGTTTGGCGAAGATTTCTCGGCGGAGTAATTAGTTGGATAGTTGGGTAGTTGGATAGTTGGGTAGTCGTAAGCCAGACTTCGACGTTGACTACCAAACTACAAGACTACCAAACTACCAAACTACCAAACTATGACTCAAGACACCTCCCTCCCAGAACTCGTGCTTGGATATTGCCGCCAGGTGGGCGCGCTGGTCGAGCCGCCCGCGTACGGCGTTTCCGAAACCCTCCTGCCCGATGAGGTCGCGGCGCGTTGGGGCGTCGCGCCGATCCAGCGATTCGTTTTCGAATCGGCAAACCAGGGACAAAACACAACCTACCTGCACTACGGCCATGCGCTCGTCGAAACCATCGTGGACGAATTGCGCGGGCAGAGCGCGGACGGCCAGTTCTTCATCAACAATGTGCGCTCCGAAAAGCCCGGCCTTTTCGCGGCGATTGAAAAAACCTTCTCGCTCCCCAACGCAAAAATTTTCCCCATCCCGATGGCAAAGGAGCAGGCGCGCCTGCATCATTACGTGCGCTTTAATTTCAAAGTCAGTTTGATCGCCGACGAGAAGCGCGAACTGATTTTGCCTTTGTGGATGGATTTACAGAATGGATACCCCGTCAAAGGGGCGGACATCGAACGGCTGGGGATTCTCGACCCCGACAACGACTACGCTCAGACTCCGCCCGCGGCGGCCTCCTGGATCGAGGGGCATCCCCTCAGCCCGAACGTTCTCGCGGGACTCCTCGAACGGGCGCGTCAATCTGCGACGGGCGAACTTGGCGAGACGTTATCCCACCTGCAAAAACGATTGGCGCGTTTCCTCGAACTGGATCGCGCCCGCCTGAATGATTATTACGCTGATTTATTGAAAGACGCGGAACGCCGCTTGAAAAAAGCGGAGGAAGACCGCCACCCTGCGCTGAAAGCCAAGATTGCGGCCATCGTTGCGGAACGCGAATCCAAATTGGCGGACGTGGAACAGAAGTATCACCTGCGCGTCCAATTGGAGTTGGTGAGCCTGGCGGTCATCGCGTTGCCTAAATTGGATTTGACCGTCGAGATTCGCAAGCGCACATCCACGATCAAGCGGACGGTCGGTTGGAATCCGCTGTTGCACATTGTTGACCCGCTGGCCTGCGACGTGTGCAATCATTCGGGGACGACCCTGCATTTGTGCGATAACGGCCACCTGGCGCACACGGATTGTCTCGCGCCGCAATGCGTGGAGTGCAAACGGACGTTTTGCCAGAAGTGCGCGCAGGAGGTGACGACCTGCGCGGTGTGCGACCGTCCGATCTGCGTCCACAGTTTGACGCGTTGCGCGGAATGCAAGCGCGTGACGTGCAGCGATCACGTGGGCGAGTGTCACGCGCTGGACGGGGAGCCGCGGAAAAATGTCAGCGAGAAAAAGGCCGAGATAACGGAGACCCGCGCGGGGGAGAAAGAATCGTCTCATAAAACGGAAACAACTCCAAAGGAGAAGAAGCCTCCGAAACGGGAAACT
This sequence comes from uncultured Anaerolineaceae bacterium, assembly GCA_964371065.1. Lineage (GTDB taxonomy): Bacteria > Chloroflexota > Anaerolineae > Anaerolineales > Villigracilaceae > Denitrolinea. Next base: position 15,726 of record CAYJLS010000074.1, read on the forward strand.
CCCAAAGCCGCGGCATATCCAAAAAGATTCAGCGCGCCTCCCAAACCGCTCGCCGATTACGTGGAGGTCTACGCCGACCCGGCGGAGGGGACGATCACGGCGTACATGATTCGCAGGCAACACGAACTGGCGGTGCGTTGGTGGAGTTTGACCGAGGAGGGGATTTCGGTGAAGTGCCAGTGCGAAAAAATGTGGAAGTGCGAGGCGGACGGGATGGTGTACCGCCCGGCCCCTGCGGGCGACCTGGAGCGGCAGTTGGATTATTTGTTGGGGCTGTTTCGGGAGGAATATAATTTGCCCGATAAGAAGACGCGCTATTTTCAAGTCCGCCTGGGCAAGCCTTTCGATGAGAAGAAGTTGAAAATCCCCGCGAGTTGGAGGGATGAGGCGGCGCTGGCGCGCGCGAGGCAGGGGTTTGAGAGGTTGAGGAAGAAAAGATCGTGAAGCGTGTAACGTGTAGCGTGTTGCGTTGGTGATTATTGAAGGATGAAGAGTGAATCTGTTTCGTATTGCGTCCCACAGGGATGCTGCGCGATGTTCCGTTGGCGATTAGATGAAGTGTCAGGTTATGAACCGCGAAGCACGCGAAGTCCGCGAAGAAAAATAATCAAAAATCTTTGCGCTCTTCGCGGACTTCGCGGAAAATTTTTTGTTAGCGCGCCAAAGTGCTGGGATAACCGCTGGGGTTAGGCGGCAGTTGAACTGCCGCCCCATCGGTTTGGCGCGCTAACAATTTTTTTAAAGCGGCTCAAATCTTGCCGTAAAGTGCCTCAGTAATTCGGGGGCGTAGGTGAATTTGTAGCCGCGGATCTGTGCGGCGCGCGACTTGATTCGAATCAGCGTGTCGGCGACATAATCCATGTGGCTTTGCGTGTACGTGCGGCGCGGGATGGCGAGACGTAGCAATTCGAGTTTGGGATAGATGATCTTACCCGTGTCGGGGTCGGGATGCGCGAACATGACTGAGCCGATCTCACAGCCGCGGATGGCGCCCTCGCGGTACAGTTCAATGGTCAGCGCCTGCCCGGGGAATTCGCTCTGCGGGATGTGCGGCAGGACCGCCGCGGCGTCGAGATAGACCGCGTGTCCGCCCGCGGGTTGGATGGTGGGGATGCCCGCCTCGTTGATGCGCGCCGCCAGGTACGAGGTCTGGTTGAGGCGATAAGCCAGGTAGGCGGGATCCAGCCCTTCGTACAGGCCGACCGCCATCGCGTCGAGGTCGCGTCCCGCCAGTCCGCCGTAGGTCGGGAATCCCTCGCGCAGGATCAGTTCGTTTTTGACGTTCTGGAAAATGGACTCGTTGTTCATGCACAACAGCCCGCCGATGTTGACGATGGCGTCCTTCTTGGCGGACATGCACATGCCGTCGGCGAGACTGAACATTTCGCGGGCGATCTCGATCACAGACTTGTCCGCGTAGCCTTTTTCGCGCAGTTTGATGAAGTAGCAGTTTTCGGCATAGCGCGCCGCATCTATGAAGAACGGGATTCCGTTCGCGTGATACGTGTCCGCAATCGCTTTGAGATTCTCCATCGAAACGGGCTGACCGCCTCCCGCGTTGTTGGTGACTGTCACCATTCCGAACGGGATATTCGCCGCCCCGACCTTTTCGATGAAGGCGCGCAGTTTGCCAATATCCATGTTGCCCTTGAAGGGATGCGGGTTGGCGGGATCGAAGGCTTCGTCAATGATCAGGTTGGTCGGGCGTCCACCGCGGGCGCGGATGTTGGCGTCGGTGGTGTCGAAGTGCATGTTCGAGGGGACGTACATGCCGGGCTTGACCAGCACCGCGGACAGGATGTTCTCGGCCGCGCGTCCCTGATGCGCCGGGACAAAATACTTGAAGCCGAAGATATCCTCCACTGCGGCTTTGAGCCGAAAGTACGAGCGCGCCCCCGCGTACGATTCGTCGCCGCGCATGATCGCCGCCCATTGCTCGGAACTCATGGCGCCTGTGCCTGAGTCGGTGAGCAGGTCAATGAAGATGTCTTCGGCCTTGACGGCGAAGATGTTGTAGCCCGCTTCTTTGAGCGCGGCTTCCCTCGCCTCGGGCGGGATGAGGCGGATCGGTTCGACTACTTTGATGCGGAAGGGTTCGGGAGGATAGGTGGGCATGGGGTCTCCAGTGGGAAGGGATTAGTAAGCGGTAAATGGCAATTGGGGATTTAGAACTCGTAGCCTCTGGCTTTCCAGTATTGCCAGTCTTCAACGGCTTGCTTGGTTTCTTTGGATACTTTCAAGGGTTTCAACTGCGCGAGCGGAACGCCCATTTTGCGTCCGCTCCATTCGATGAGGACGAAGAAATCGCCGTCTATACTTATGTCGTCGGATAAAAGTTCAAGCACAGTTATTTTCTCGCCCTTGCGAAGCGGGGAGATTTTTCTTTCTTCGATACATTCTGCCTCAAAAGGAAATGCCAGATTATCTTCGAGATAGCAAATCCAACCTGACAGTACTTCTTCGCTGCCATAGGCATCTACAGTGGCTTCGTTGGCAATGCGTTCTTCGCGGGCTTTGTTTTCTGTTGTTTGTTTCATTTTTTATCTCCTGCCAAACCGTCCGCGAATGAAGTCACGATGACGAATGAAGTGTTGGCATTCGTTTATTCGTTTTAAATTCGTGGATGGTTCCCGGTTCGACTACTTTGATGCGGAAGGGTTCGGGTGGGTAGGTGGGCATGGGACTCCAGTTTTCAGTGATCAGTTTTCAGTCATCAGTTTAGAACTGATAACCTCTTGCTTTCCAATATTGCCAGTCTTCGATGGCTTGTTTGGTCTCTTTGGATACCTTCAATGGTTTCAGTTGTGCGAGTGGAACGCCCATTTTACGTCCGCTCCATTCGATCAGGACGAAGAAGTCATTGCCTGAATCTTCTTCGGACAAAAGTTCAAGCGCGGTGACTTTCTCGCCTTTGCAAAGCGGGGAAGTTTGTTTTTGCTCTATACATTCCGCTTCAAATGGGAATACGATGCTATCGTCAAGATAATAAAACCATCCCACCATAAGTTCTTCAATGTCGTTCGCATCAGCGGTAATCTCGCCAATACGTTCTTCGCGGGCTTTGTTTTCGGGGAATTGATTCATAGCCGTTTTCAATACTCCATTGTGAGAAAATCGTCACCTGTCGTATCAAATACCATCGAGTGCAGTTCGACATCGAACCACTCATGAAACTTTTTGACAGTCATCTTTTGGGGCCAGTCTTTTGGGTCAGTCCACCAGCCCGCCAGTTCGGTTTCAAAAATGGTTTTGTATATCTTGTTTACGTAGGCAGAAGATTCATCCAGTGAAAAACATTCGGGGAGCAGGAACACCGTTTGCTCATCTGACCGTAATTTGTCCAATGTAAAGCCATCCATTTCCATATCGGGTATGGAGTGTATCCATGCCAGAAAGGGCGCTTTGGGTCTTATCACCGCGGCAACGCGATTGATCATTTCGAGTCGAACAGGCTTGTCTGATTTTTTACGCATATTTTCCTTTTTCGTAACCTGCCAAACCGTCCACGAATATCACACGAATGCTCGAATGCCCGACTCCCATTCGTGAATTCGTGGTCTCATTCGTGGATGGCTCTCTCAATCTCCGCCAGTGTTTCCTACTGTGGGCAAACCGTCCACGAATATCACACGAATGCTCGAATGCCCGACTCCCATTCGTGAATTCGTGGTCTCATTCGTGGATGGCTCTCTCAATCTCCGCCAGTGTTTCCTACTGTGGGCAAACCGTCCACGAATATCACACGAATGCTCGAATGCCCGACTCCCATTCGTGAATTCGTGGTCTCATTCGTGGATGGCTCTCTCAATCTCCGCCAGTGTTTCCTGCGCTGATTGCAAATTGTCTTGTTGGCGCAGGCGCGTGAAAATCTCGACGGCGCGGCGGGACATGGATAAGGCTTCATCAAGGTTATGGTTTTGTTTGAGCAGGGCTTTGGCGAGGCGGTGATAATCGCTGGCAATCAACTCCTGCCGCCCGACTTTTTCTGCCAGTGCGAGGGCTTCGCGGGCGAGGGTCTCGGCTTCTGCCCACTGCTCGCGGTCGAGGGCGAGTGACGCCAGATTGCCTGTGTAATTGGCAACGCCTTCATCGTTTTTGATTATCTTCGCAATGCGCAGGGCTTCACGGTAGTCGCGTTCGGCGGCAGGGTAATCTCCGTTCATGCGTTCCGCATCTGCCAGGGAGTTCAGCGCGATGGCGACATCGTCGCTTTCGGGGGAAATGGAGCGATGGATTTCCACTACTTCGTGGAAGGCGGCGATGGCGGCGGGGTAATCATTTCCCGATGCGTGACCACGTCCACGCAGATGAATTGCCCAAGCTTTATTGCGAGGTGTGCTATCTTGCCAGTGTTCAGCGGCGCGGGCAGCGCATGCCAGCACTTCCGCGGATTGATTGCGGCGTTTATACGTTGTTCCTGCGTAGAACGCAAGTATGCCCGCGTTCTCTTTATCGTTGGCGGCGAGAGCGCGGGCTTCGGCTTGCGCGCACATCCACAGGCGGTCCTCCCATCGTCCAGTAAAATCGAGAAAGAACATGAGTTGGTTGGACGCTGTTTGCAGGCGATCATTGTCGCCTGTCAGCAGGCGCGGCAAGGCGGCGGAGATGAAATCCCATTCGGCGTCCAGCGTGCGGAAGCCTTCGTAGTTGGTTTGTCCGCCATATTGCATGGCGAGGGCGTAGGCGCGGTCGGTGAGGGCGTCGCCTGTCTGGGTCACGGCTTCGGGGCGGCGGGTGCGAATGAATTTTGCTGTCAGCGGGGGTAAAAAGTAGGTTTGGGCGGGCAGGTCAGAGGTCAGGATGG
>CAYJLS010000075.1:0-20524 GCA_964371065.1 uncultured Anaerolineaceae bacterium
AATGAATTTTAGGGTCTACAACAATACGGTCTATGGTCATAGTTACCTCGTGCCACAATTGTACAACATTTCATCCGACTTTCGACAACACTCCACTGATCACTGAAAACTGATCACTGATGACTGTCCACCACCTCCCTCATCCTCTTCAGCGCCTCCTTGACCAACTTCCTCGGCGTGGCGATGTTCATGCGCATGAAGCCCTCCCCAGCCGTCCCGAAGACGGAGCCATTTTCGAGGTAGACCCGCCCACGGTCCAGGAAGAAGCGGTGCAGGGACTTGGAATCCAGCCCGAGGGCGCGGCAGTCCAGCCAGACGAGATAGGTCCCTTCGGGGCGGATCATCCGAATCTGCGGGAGGTGTTTGGCGAAGTAGCTTTCCATAAAGTCGAGTGTGCCTTCAAGATAGTCGAGCAGTTGATCGAGCCAGTCCGCGCCGTGAATGTAGGCGGTTTCGGTCGCGAGACGGCCAAACAGGTTCGTGCTCAATAGGGCGTTCTTGAGGAGATATTTCTCGAAGCCTTCACGCAGGCTTTTGTTTGGGATGATGATGTTAGAGTTGGACAGGCCCGCGAGATTGAACGTCTTGCTGGCCGCGGTGCAGATGAAGGCGTTTTGGGCGAAGTCCTCGCCGAGGGTTCCGTAGGAGACGAACGGATGACCTGCGAAGGTCAGGTCGCCGTGGATCTCGTCGGAGACGACCAGCACGTCGTTGGCGCGGCAGATCTCGGCGAGGCGCGTCAACTCGTCGCGCGTCCAGACGCGGCCGATGGGATTGTGCGGGCTGGACAGGATGAGCAGTTTCGTCTGCGGGTCGCGGGCTTTGGCGGACAGGTCTTCAAAGTCCATGCGGTAGCGGCCGTCTTCGTAGACGAGCGGATTTTCCACTACCTGGATGTCGTTGTATTCCAATACCATGCGGAACGGATAATACACGGGCGTTTGGATGATGGCCTTCTCACCCGGCTGGAGCAAGGTTCGTACCAGCATCGCCAGCGCGGGGACAACGCCTGGGGTGGTCACGATCCATTCGGGTTGGATTTCCCAGTTGTGACGCGTCTTCATCCAGTTTGCCACCGCGCGGCCGTAGGTTACGGACAGATCGGTGTAACCGTAAATGCCATGTCGGATGCGTTCCGCCAGTGCGTCCACCACAGCGGGCGGCGACGGAAAGTCCATATCCGCCACCCACATTGGGATGGCGGCTTGCGGACCAAAAAAGCGGTCGGTTCGGATGTGGATGTGCGCGTCCTCTTCGGAGGGGATGGTTTCCCATTTGATGGCGTCGGTGCCGGCGCGGTCGGTGATTTTGTTGAAGTCGTATTTCATGCGGGCGATTATACAACCTCGCCGTGCCTTTCTTGTCAGCCGCCCCGAATCGGTCTATACTCAGCGTATTGGAGCGCGAATGTCCGAATTTGACCTTAGCCTGCTTGCACCTGCCATCGAAAAATTTATTCCACTCGGCCGCGCGGGTTTGCTCCCGGCCCTCCACGCCGCGCAAAAAATTTACGGATGGCTTCCGCAGGAGGCGACCGCGGAAGTTGCGAAAAATCTCAAAGTCCCGCTGGCGGACGTTCACGGCGTCATCGAATTTTATTCCCTCTTTTACAACGAACCTGTCGGACGGAAGATCATCCGCGTTTGTACGGATCAAGCCTGCGCGCTGAAAGGTGCGGACGGGATTCTCCGCCACCTGTGTTCGCACCACGGACTGGAAGCGGGTCAGACTACCCCGGACCTGTCACTCACCATTGAGGCGAGTCCCTGCCTCGGGCTTTGCGAGCAAGCCCCCGCGGCGCTTGTGGACGACAAAGCCGAAACGAACATTGACCTCGAAACGGGCGCGTACGACCTCGGCCGTCCGCAGTCCATCGTGGCCGGTTCCCTGCGACTCCTGACGGCCAACTGCGGGGAGGGGACAACTTCGCTCGGAAAATATGGCAAATACACCGCCTTCTTGAAAGCGCTCGAAATGACGCCCGAGTTGGTGGTTGCGGAAATCAAAGCCTCGGGACTCGTCGGTCGCGGCGGCGCGGCGTTTCCGACCGGCGTCAAATGGGAGGGCGCGGCGAAAGCGGAAGGGGATCAAAAATATGTGGTCTGCAACGCGGACGAGTCCGAGCCGGGCACGTTCAAAGACCGCGTCCTGTTGCTCGACGATCCCAACCGCCTGATCGAGGGGATGTTAATCGCGGGCTACGCAATTGGCGCGGACAAGGGTTACATCTATCTGCGCGGCGAATATCCGTACATTTTGCCTGTGCTGGAAGAGGCATTGGCCGAGGCGCGCATGGCGGGCCTGCTCGGCAAAAATATTCTCAACACTAGTTTTTCGTTTGATATCGAAGTCCGCCTCGGCGCGGGCGCGTACATCTGCGGGGAAGAGACTGCCTTGTTCGAGTCCATCGAGGGGAAGCGAGGATTTCCACGGGTCAAACCGCCATTCCCAACCACCAATGGCTTGTTCGATAAACCGACTGTCATCAACAACGTGGAAACGTTTTTCAATGTTCCTTTTATTATCGAGAAGAGCGCGGCGGAATATCGCAAAATTGGCACCGAAAAATCGCCTGGGCCGAAACTATTCTGCGTCTCTGGCGATGTGGCAAAGCCTGGAGTCTACGAAGTCCCGTTCGGCGTGACGTTGCGCGAATTGTTAGAGATGGCAGGCGGAGTGACTGGCAAAATGCAGGCCGTTCTGTTCGGCGGTGCGGCGGGCGCATTTGCCACGTCTGAGCATTTGGATGTCAAACTCACCTTCGAAGATTTACGTGCCGCGGGTTTGCCGCTCGGATCGGGCGTGGTGATGGTGTTCAACGAGACTCGCGACCTGCGCGATGTGCTGAGACGCCTCGGCAAATTCTTCGCTCACGAAAGCTGTGGCAAATGCTATCCCTGCCAGATGGGGACTCAGCGTCAGATGGAAATCCTGGATCGTGTAGCCAGCGGGATGGTTTTGCCCGACGACCTAACCCGTCTGCAAGATGTCGGCTGGACAATGACGGACGCGAGTCTCTGCGGCTTGGGCCAGACCGCCGCGAGCGCGGTGTTGTCCGCGATGAAGTTGTGGCCGGAATTATTCGTTAAACGTTGAACGTTAAACGTTTAACGTTCAACGTTCAAACAGGTGAACTAATGACCATTACGTTTTTGATGGATGAAAAAGAATTATCGGTGGAAGAAGGGCAAACCTTGCTCGAAGCCGCGCGCGAAAACGGGGTTGACATTCCCACCATTTGCTTTCACGAGGCGACCACGTCCAATGCGTTGTGCAGGATCTGCGTCGTGGAGGTGGAGGGGCAGAGGACTCTCCAGCCCGCGTGCATCGTCAAGGCGGCGAACAACCTCAAAGTCCAGACACGCAGCGAGCGCGTGGTGCGGGCGCGGAAAACCATCCTGGAGATGCTGGCGTCCACGATGGACTTGTCCGACGCGCCCGAAATCCTGTCAATGATGGATGAGTACGGTGCGGATGCGAGTCGATTCCCCGGAGCGGAACGTCGCGAGTCGGAAGTCAAAGATGACAACCCGATGTTCATTCGCGATTACTCGAAGTGCCTGCTGTGCTGGCGTTGTGTGCAGGTTTGCGCGGACGACGCGCAGTACACGTTCGCCATCAATTTCAACGGACGCGGATTCGAAACGCAGATCGGCACGTTCTTCGAGCGGACGATCCCTGAAACCACGTGCGTGTTGTGCGGTCAATGTGTGGGCGTGTGTCCGACAGGTGCGCTGAAACCGAAGCGAGAATTTTTGCTGGAGCAGGGGCTGACGCCCGACCAGATCTCTGTGCTGGGCACGGGGCGGAAGAAGAGGAAGGCGTGACGTTTATTGCAATTTTGTTCGGGCTGGCCTCCGCGCTGACGTGGGGCGCGGCGGACTTTGGCGGCGGCGTCGCCAGCAAAAAATCATCGCCCTACGCGGTGGTATTCTGGGGCGACCTGGTGGGGATGACGGCGGTGGCAGTGTTGGCGGCCGCGCTGGGCGATCCGCTTCCATCTCTGCGGAGTGTGGAGTTTGCCGTGCTGTCAAGTTTTTGCGGCGCGATCGGCATCATTATGCTCTATCGCGCGCTGGCGGATGGAAAGATGAGCGTCGCCGCGCCAGTCTCCGCGCTGATGGCGGCCGTTATTCCTGTGGTGGTTGGGTTCGTCACGGTCGGCCTGCCCAAGTGGTTGACGATGGCTGGTGTGGGATTGGCGCTGGTTTCCATCTGGCTGGTGGCGCGGACGGAGCGCGAGGGGCGCGTCCGCATCCATTGGACGGACGTGCGCCTGCCGCTGTTTGCCGGTGTGCTGTTTGGATTGTTTTTCATCTTCATGCACGAAGCGGCGAGTGAGTCCGTGTTATGGCCTGCGGCGTTGTTGCGTATTTCATCCGCGATCCTGCTGGCAGGGATTGCTTTTTTCAAGAAAGAATCTCTCGCGGTCGTCCGCGGACACTGGTGGCTGATCGCCTTTATCGGGATTTTTGACGTGGCTGGCAACGTGCTCTACATCCTGGCCGCGCAGACGGGGAGAATGGACATCGCCGCGGTGCTCGGTTCGCTTTACCCCGGCGCGACCGTCGCGCTGGCGTGGATGGTTTTGAAAGAGAAAATATCTGTTTCGCAAATGTTTGGCATCGCGCTGGCGTTGGCGGCGATTGTGATGATATCGGTATAACGTTCAACGTTAAACGTTTAACGTTGAGGAGCAACGATGATTAAACCAGATCGAATTACCACCACCACCTGCCCCTACTGCGGTGTGGGTTGTACTTTACAGTTACACGTCAAAGACGATTTCATTTTCAAAGTCACCTCGCCGTTTGATTCACCCGTCAACCACGGAAACCTGTGCGTGAAGGGACGTTTTGGGTACGACTATATCTATCACCCAAAGCGCGTCACCACGCCATTGATTCGCAGGACGCATCAGAAAGCGGGAGAGCGCACCCAGGCCTTTGACCTGTCTGAATGGCGCGAAGTTTCGTGGGACGAGGCTTTGGATTTTGTTGCGGATCGGTTGGTGGAAATCTATCGCCGCGACGGCTCGGACGCGATGGCGGTCTATTGCTGCGCCAAGGCCACCAACGAAGACAATTATCTTTTGCAGAAGATGTATCGCTCGGTCTTCCGCACGAATAACATTGATCATTGCACGCGCCTTTGCCACGCGGGTTCGGTGGTCGCGTTGCAGCAGGCGATCGGGTCTTCAGCCATGAGCAACACGGCTTCGCAAGTGACAATGAATGATGTCTTCATCGTCACAGGCTCGAACACCACCGAGAACCATCCTATCATTTCGTTGCAGATGAAGGAAGCCGTTGAGAAGCATGGCGCGAAGATGATCGTCATTGACCCGCGCCGTATCGAGCTGGTGGACTTCGCCGAGTTATGGCTGCCGCTCAAACCTGGCACGAATGTGCCTGTCTTCGCCGCGATGGCCTATGTGATCGTCGAAGAGAATCTCGTCAACCACGATTTTATTGACGACCGCACCGAGGGGTATACCGAATTCCTTTCAACCCTCGAAAAGTTTACGCCTGAATACGCCGAGCAGATCAGCGGTGTGCCCGCCGATGATATCCGCAAGGCCGCGCGGCTGTATGCCAATGCCAAGAACGCCGCCATTTATTGGGGCATGGGCATCTCGCAGCTTTCACACGGCACGGCCTCCGCGCTGGCGCTGATCCATCTCGCTTTCCTCACAGGCCACATCGGGCGCGACGGCACGGGACTGAATCCCCTGCGCGGACAAAACAACGTGCAGGGCGCGAGCGACATGGGCGCGATGCCTTTTCATTATCCAGGTTACATGCGCGTTGACGATGAAGCGAACGCCGCGAAGTGGGAGAAAACCTGGAACATCGAAGCGGGCGGCCTCTCTCGCAAACTCGGGCTGACCACCACTGAAATATTAAGTCACGCGCACAAGGGCGGCATCCGCGCGCTGTTCATCATGGGCGAAAACCCGATGATGTCCGAGCCAAACCTCAATGTCACGCGGCATCACATGGAGCAGTTGGAGTTCCTCGTGGCACAGGATATTTTCATCAACGAGAGCGGCGCGTTCGCGGACGTGTTCCTGCCTGCGACTCCCTTCGCCGAAAAGGATGGGACGTTCAGCAACACGGATCGACGTGTGCAGCGAGTCCGCGCCGCGCATCCGCCCCGAGGACTGTCTCGCCCCGACTGGCAGATCCTCTGCGACTTAGCCCTGCGCCTCGAATCCCGACTTGGGCTGGCTACCGCTAAATGGGATTACTCCAACCCCGAGGAGATTCTGCGCGAGATGGCGAGTGTCAATTTGGATTACGCGGGCATCACCTATGAGCGCATTGACAAGCTCGGATTGATTTATCCCGTGCCCGACATGACTCATCCTGGCACGCCGACTCTTTTCAAAGACACTTTTCCGCGCGGACGAGGCAAATTCCATTTACTGGATTATGTCCCCGTGATGGAAGAAGCCGATGATGAGTTCCCCTTCATCCTCACGACAGGCCGCGTGCTCGAACACTGGCACGGCGGCACGATGACGCGCAACTCGGCCCTCAACGAGACCTACCCCGAAGCCCGCGTGGACATCCATCCCGCCGACGCGGAGATCCACGGCATTCGGAACGGCGACCCGGTCAAGGTCCAGAGCAGACGCGGGGAGGTGGTACTGCGCGCCTCGGTGACGGAGAAAACCTCCGTGGGAGTCGTCTTCATCCCGTTCCATTTCGCGGAAGCCGCCGCAAATTTGCTGACGAACGACGCGCTCGATCCGCAGGCGAAAATCCCCGAGTTCAAGGCCTGCGCGGTGCAGGTCTTCCTGGCGCGGGAAAGCGACCTGGCAAATCCCGAAGCGGCGCTGGAACGGGGGAGATATTAAGGCTCGACCGCGGCGACCCCGTCCGCAGGTCGAGGTGCGAAGCGTTCCAGTTTGCCGAGTCTCCAATGTAAAACCCAATATCCGAGCGCGGAGACGGCGCACAAAATCCCGCCGACGTACCACAGCAGGTTCGGGTTGAAGTTGTCGAGGATGTAGCCCGCCGCGCCGGGGCCGATGGTCTGTGGGACGGCCCACGAGAGGCCGAAGACTGCCATGTAGCGGCCGCGCATTTCTTCGGGCGCGAAGTTGGCGGCCAGTCCCTGGCTGACCGGCACGACGATCATCTCGCCGATGGTGATGACCACGATGGCCGTCACGAAAAGCGGATAGGCGGAGACGAGGCCGAACATGCTGAAGCCGACCATGTAAAAGAGTGTGCCGAAGGCCATCATCAGGAAGGGGGCGCGGTTGCGTAACTTTCGGCTGACCCAAAACTGGAACAGTACCACGGTGATGGCGCTGGCGGTCATCAGGAAGCCGTAGCCTTGCGAGTCAATCTGGTGAACGTCGCGCAGGAAGACCGAGAGCGATCCGTAGGCCTGCTGGTAGACGAGCAACATCAACACGCTGGCGACGATGAAGGCCATGAAGGCGAAATTGCGCAGGACGAGACGGTAGCCTTTGACTGTTTCCCAGAGCGATTCCTGTTTGTGCGCTTCCGCCGCGTGGACCTGGGGTTTGGTCTCCGGCAGGAGGCGATAGACGATGACCGCGACGACGCAACTCAGGATCGAGTCGATCACGAAGAGATAGAAGAAGTTGTACTTGGCCACCAGCCCGCCGATGCTCGGACCGATGATCCAGGCGAAGTTGCCCACCACGCGCAGGATGCCGAAGCCTTCCTGGCGTTTCTCCTCGGGCAGGATGTCGGCGATCATGGCGTTGTGGGCGGGACCAGAAAGGCTCCCGATCAAGCCAACAATTGCGGCAATCGGGTACATGATGCGGATATCACTGACCAGGCCGAACGACAATGTGCTCAACGCGCTGAAAACCAGCCCGAAGAGGATGAGTTGCTTGCGCCCGAAGCGGTCGGTCAGCGCGCCGCCGACCATGCCGCCGAACAACCCGAACAGCGAGAACATGCCGAGCAGGATGCCCGCCTGGGTCATGCCGACGCCAAACTTCTGCGTGATATATAGGGCGAAGAACGGGAAGAGTAGTGTCCCGCCGATGCCGTCAATGAAACTGGCGCCGACCACGATCCAGAACAGGCGCGGGTAATCGGAATAGATTTTTTGGAGCTTGGTGAACATGGCGCTATTGTACCTTTGTAGGACAAATTGCCAATTTGTCCCACCGAAAATGCAAAAAGAAAAGCCCCCGTTCCGAGTGGAACGAGGGGCTTGGTGTTGCGATGTACTTTGGCACTACGCGTGTTCGACGCGAGGTTTGGCGATGTTGACCTTGAGCGTGTTATTGGCCAGGGAATAGCCATTGAACATGCTGATCGCCTTATCTGCCTCAGCCTGGGTGGGCATGGACACAAAGGCGAAGCCTTTCGACAGGGTGGTACCCTTTTCTTTGACGAGATCCACCGAAGAGACCGTTCCGGCTTGCGCGAACAAGGTGTTGATTTCTTCCTGCGTGGTCGTCTTGGCCAGGTTTCCTACGTAAATTCGAATATCCATTTAATTACATCCTTCTCCGGCACGGCCGGAAATAAAATGACCGCCAGCCCTTTAACAGGGTCGGCGGCCAAGGTGATCCAGTTATTACTTACTCAGTGTAACACAGTTTCTGGTTATAGACGCGGCAATAATTTTTCGGGAGTGACTGGGTTACTTATAACCCTTCCGAATCTTTTCTTGATCAATTACTTCCAGTTCCTCGCGAAACTGACCAGCGCCCGCACGCCGAAGCCGGTTGCGCCGCGCAGGATGTGCGGCGGGTGCGTGTGCGGATACAGCGACGTGGTACCAACCTTGTCCAGCACCATCCCGGCGATGTCCCAGTGCGCCCAGGGATAGGAGGTGAATTCCTGTAGAAACACCGCGCTGCTTCCCACGCCGCCTTTGGCTCCGCCGGTGTTTTTCAGGTCGGCGTAATCGGTGCGGACCTTGTCGCGGTAATCGGGGTAGAGCGGCATGCGCCACAATTTTTCGCCGGAGACTTTGCTCGCCGCTTCCACTTTTTGCGCCAGCCTATCATCGTTGGCAAAATAACCGGCGGCTACATTCTCGCCCAGCGCGACCACGCATGCGCCCGTCAGCGTCGCCAGGTCAATCACGGCTTGCGGATGGAAGTCTGCCGCGTAACTGAGCGCGTCGGCCAATGTCAGGCGTCCCTCCGCGTCGGTGTTGACGATCTCGATGGTTTTGCCGTTGCGGGCGCGCACCACGTCCGCGGGACGCGTGGCATGTCCGCCCGGCAGGTTCTCGGTGGCCGCGATCAAACCGACGAGATGCAATGGCAGTTTCAATTTGGCAATCGCTTCGAACGCGCCGATCACCGCGGCTGCGCCGCCCATGTCGTCGCGCATGTCTTCCATCCCATCCGCTGGCTTGAGGCTGATGCCGCCCGAGTCGAACGTCAGGCCTTTGCCCACAAAAACGATCGGCGCGGCATCCGAACCGTTGTATTCCAACTCGATGAACTTCGGCGGGTTGTCCGATCCCTGCGCCACGGCCAAATATGAATTCATGTTCTGTGACTTGATCCAGTCGAGGTCATGCACCGTGCATTTGACTCCGACTTCCTTCGCCATCGCTTGGGCGGCATTTGCCAACCCGGCAGGCGTCATCACGTTCGGTGACTGGTTGACCAGGTCGCGGGCGCGATAAACTCCTGCCGCGACGGCATGTCCCGCACGGACGCCTGCTTCGATGGCTCCAATTTTCGCCGCATCGGATTCAACCACCGTGATCAACTCGATGTCCCCTCGTTCCACCGCTGTGGTGTGATTTATCCGCCAGCGGTATAAACCCAACAGCGCGCCTTCCACCACGGCCTGTGCCGCCAGTGACAGTTCTGCCTGTTCCGCGCCAAACACACTCGCCGCAATGGACTTGCACCCAAGTTCGCGCGCCTTCCTCGCTCCCGTAGCGGACGCTTCCCGGATTCGATCCAGCAAAACATCTTCCACCTTGCCGAGACCGACCACGATCACGCGCGGGGCAGGGATCGCGCCGCGCGAATAGATCACCGCCACCTCGTTGAGTTTGCCGCGGAAATCGTTGGTGCGGAGCAGCTCGCTGATTGCGCCGTTCAAGGCTTTGTCGACTGCACTGGTTGCTCCTGCCGGAGCAACGCCTTCAAACAGACCCACGAGAATCGCATCGGCGGTTGTGGATTGAATTATTGAATTAATGATTTTGACTTCCATGTTCGCTCCTATTCAAATTGAAGGTATGGATATGCAACAAGGGCAATATTATCTTTGAGGTTAATTTTTAATTTTCTTTGGTTCGGCTGTACGAATACCCGACGTTTCTCCATCTACAATCCAATACCAGTGACCCATGCTTTGTCTAATATTATCTGCTCGAAGTTTCTCTAAACTGTTTATATACTGTGAGATCATGACAACCACATCGCTGTTGCTCGGCAGAATATCAATTTCAAATTGGCTAAAGTCACTAAATGGTTTTCTTTTGGAAAGAAGCGAATTTGCTCTTTTGAGCACCTGATTAATTAATGTGAGTTTAAATGTGTTGATTGCATCATCTGATTTTTTTGATGCAAAGCCACTCATCTCTTTGTAAAAGCCTTGTAATTGACTCTGAATTTGCTCGAATTCGTTCACTTCTTTTTCGTTCATGGTTCCTCCTACAAATTAGAGAAAAGAGTCTTCATCAACGCCTTGTCGGTGAAGACACTCAAGATATTGCGATAATATAAGGACAACATCGCTGTTGGATGGCAGATTATCTTCTTCAAATGATTGAAAGCCATTTATAGGCAGATATTCCTGTTTTAAAAGACTGTTCGCTTCTGTAAGTATCTGATTAATGAAGCCCAATTTAAAAAGGTTGATACTATCGTCGGGTTTCTTGTTGGACAAAGCGCTAATTTCTTTGTGTAGCGCCTGTAATTGACCGCGAGTCTTTTCAAACTGGTTGATTGAGTTGCGTTTTTTTCTCATGAATAATCCTTCGATGTTTATGATGGACATGAACGAATGAATTCAATGTACGCTCTTTTTAAAACCTCAATGGGAATTCTCTGCTTGCTTTCAAAAACAGAAACCATTAGTTTTAAGTCATCATCTGTCAAAGCAATAATGCATTTACGTTGGCCAGACCATAAATCAATTATATTTTGTCGGATGTTTTTAGGCAATTCGTTTCTGGTTATCAGCACGCCGAATTTTCCTAAGTTTTCACCCAAATATCTGTTTAATTGATTTATATGTTCTCTCTGAACCTTTTCGACATTTTTGATTTCCATCACAATTTGATGTGAGCTAAAGTCTTTGTAAATATCCTGCAAGAATTCCAAAGACCTGTTGTTGTAAAAAATCAAGTCTCGAATTAAGACCCCAGAGTCCGTTCGACTTTGTTCCTTTGCAAAATCCAGATAAGGATATAGTAATGATGCCATCAACTGACTAATTCCATCCTCATACTTCCGATCCGCATTATTGGTTTTTCCTGAAGGAAGTTTTAGTATGGTCTGTAGTTTGCGTTTGGCAGAGAAAATTGGGATCGGGTTGAATAAAGGATCGTTCTTGCAATCAGACTGTTGTCTCTCTTTTCTTGTGGTGTAGGTCTTTACAAGACCAAAATTATTTCTGTTGAAATTTAATATTCTGATTCTGTCCTTTTCATCTGTCGATTTTCCGATCTCTTTTGCGTAATAATTCTCAACATAGTCATCGAAACCAATCCAAGGAATTTTGCGTAGCCATCTTTTCGGGATTAAAAGCAAAGGTTCGTTTGTTTCTGGATTCTGTGGCAGAAATACACTTTCATATACAAATTTATTTTTTCGGTAATCGTATAATTCGAAATCGTCAATTTTCTTCATGGGGATATTGTGCTTTTCCGACTCTTGGATTGTGAAATCAATCAGAAAAGATTTAATGAAGTTGCATGCGATGTCACTCACGCGATCTTTTGAAAAATTATCTACTAACAATTGAACTTCTTCGAAATGTATGAAGCCACTTGATTTAATTTGAGGAATAATTCTAAATAACGCAGTTATAGATGAAGCTAATTTTTTGCTGAGTTTGATCCCGCGCCTGTTTTTAGAGAACCCTAATCCTGCCTCTTGGCATTCTGACGCACGAATCAATGTTGCTATAGCATCTGATTCTTTGCCTTTATTTACCAAATAACCCAAATGATTAAATGAGTTTACTATTGCAGTGTGAAGTGAGTTGTCTTGAAGAGATGGGGACTTCCACAAAAGAAACGGATCTAAATATAGAGGAATATCCTCATCAAGAAATGGAATAACAAAATCTATCTCCTCCTGAACTAAGGGGATGTTATGGAAATCATTGAGTCTCGGACGAATGATAGTCACATTGCTCCGTTCCCGCAACGAGTTTGTATTACTTCATTTTAGCACGTTCTTTTGGGTGGTAGAAAATCGAAAATGAATGCTAACTCGAATTGACATCCTCTCCCTCTTCTGCTAAACTTGAAGTTGTCAGACAACTAGACTAATTACCAATTACCAATTACCAAAACCCAATGTTCACCCTCCTCATCAAAAACGCCTACCTCGTCACGATGGACGACCACCAGCGGGAAATTCCCGAGGGTGGTCTTTTTATTCGGGACGGGTTCATCGAGCAAGTAACGCAAGTCTCAGACTTGCGCTACACCACCGCCGACGAAGTTCTCGACCTCGCAGGCCACATCCTGCTCCCCGGCCTCGTCAACACCCACCACCACTTTTACCAGACGCTCACCCGCGCCGTCCCCGCCGCGCAGGATGCCAACCTCTTCAACTGGCTCAAGACCCTCTATCCCATCTGGGCGCGCCTCACGCCCGAAGATATTTTTATTTCGACTTCCACCGCATTGGCCGAACTCGCTCTCTCGGGATGCACCACCGCATCGGACCATCTCTACCTCTTTCCGAACGGCTCCAAACTGGACGATGAAATTGCCGCGGCTTCCGAGTTGGGACTTCGCCTGCAAGCCTCGCGCGGCTCGATGTCCCTCGGCGAATCCAAAGGTGGACTTCCGCCTGATTCCGTCGTAGACAGCGAAGACTCCATCCTGAAAGATTCCCAGCGCCTCATCGAACAATATCACGACGCGAAATCCGGTGCGATGGTGCAAATCGTTCTCGCGCCGTGCTCGCCGTTCTCAGTCACCGGCGACCTGATGAAGCAGTCCGCCAAACTGGCGCGCGAGTACGGCGTGCATCTCCACACCCACCTCGCCGAGACCGAAGACGAGGAACAATTCTGCCTGCAAAAATTTGGGCATCGTCCTGTCGGGTACATGCAAGCGGTGGATTGGGTCGGCAGTGACGTTTGGTTCGCGCACGCGGTCTGGGTCAATGACGAGGAGATTCAAGTTTTCGCCAAACACAACTGCGGCGTGGCGCACTGTCCCACCTCGAATATGCGACTCGCCTCCGGCATCGCGCCCATCAAGGAATATCGCAAGGCTGGCGTCAACGTCGGCCTCGGCGTGGACGGCTCCGCCTCCAACGACGGCTCGCATCTGCTGGCCGAAGTCCGCCAGGCTATGTTGCTGTCACGCGTCAAAGAAGGAATCACTGGCTATTCACTTTCCAATGATCCCAATCGAAAATTGATGACCGCCCGTGAAGCCCTCCACCTCGGCACGCGCGGCGGCGCGGCCGTTCTTGGTCGCAAAGACATCGGCTCGCTCGAAGTCGGCAAATGCGCGGACTTTTTCGCGGTCAACTTGAATCGTCTCGACTACGCAGGCGCGGGGCACGATCCCGTTTCGGCGGTCGTCTTCTGCCAACCCGTCCGCGTGGACTACACCGTTGTCGGCGGGAAGTTTATCGTGAAGGAAGGTCAACTCGTCACGGTGGATGAGCGTCAACTTGTGGAAAAGCACAACAAAGCCTCCAAGAGATTGTTACAAGGTTAATCATGAGCAAAGTGGATACTGCCGCCATTGTTCGCGGGCTTGACCCTGCCGATTGGGTGCAAATCAAATTGCTTGCCAATTTGCCGCCCGAAAAGCGGATCATCCCTGCCATGCGCGCACAAGCATTTGCCATGTCCACTTTTAAAATTGCACTCAAGAATCGGTATCCTGAATTATCGGATTCGGAGTTGAACATGAAGGTGTTGCGGCACTTCACTACGGTACGAATGCCTGAGAAATAATGATGTACAACATAAAGTTCTACGGGCAAGTTGTTCGCGCTCTGGATACGATAGGTGCTCCTTATATGATTGTCGGTGCGTTTGCAGGGATTCCCTTTGGCATTACCCGTACGACATTTGACATTGATATTCTGGTTGATTTACGCGAGCAGGATTTTGAGTCCCTCTCCGCCATGTTTCCCCTTCCCCGATATTACGCCGACCCGGAGATGATGAGAAATTCCACCCGGATGGGCATTATGTTCAACATCATCGATTCGTCGGAAGGAATTAAGGCCGACCTGGTTCCATTGAAACGTGAGCCGGAGTATCGTGTGGCCTTTGACCGCCGAATCCGAAAGGTGTTTTCTGATGGGGAAACTGAATTCGAAGCGTGGTGCGCCCGCCCCGAGGATATTATTGTTGGCAAATTACAGGCGTGGCAGGAAGGTCAATCTGCAAAGCATCCTACAGACATAAAAAGCATTCTGTTATTTGTGTTAGGCGAAGAGGCGGATGTTGCTTTCGATCTGAATATTGTTTCTGCATCGGCGACAAAAATCGGCAAAGAAGCAATGGCGCTATGGAATGATTTGGTGACTCAAGTTCAGAATGAAATTCGCAATCGAAAGATAAATGAGTAACGAAATCCTCGTCCTGTTCATCTTTGGTTTCCCCGCAGGAATCATTTCCCTCCTGCTCTCCGCGCTGGGCATCTGGAAGAAGTGGCCGATCGCGTTGATCCTCGCGGGCATTTGGACGATCCCCGCCACGTATTATCTGAGTGGCGTGTTTCACATTCCACTATACCTGATCAGCCTGCTTCAATTCATCGGCGCGTATGCTCTTCACAAAGGCAATCCCCGTCTCGCATGGTTCCTTCTCATTCCCTTGCTGTTATCCACATTGTTTATGATTTATCTCACTTCGTTATCGTTGTTTGCGCCAACTCGTCCGTAGCGCCAATTTTCATCTTTCATCTTTCATCTTTCATCCTTGCAACCCCTCACGGAGTCCCCATGCCATCATCCGCAAAACTAATCCGCTCGCTCGTTGACGTTGCCATGGGCCGCGCCCACGCGGACCTCGTCATCCGCAAGGGACAGTGGGTCTGCGTCCAATCGGGTGAGATCGTGGACGGGATGGATGTCGCCGTGGCGGACGGGCGTGTGGCCTTCGTCGGCGCGGACGCCAGCCACACGGTCGGGAAGGATACGGTCGTCATAGATGCGCGCGGCAAGTACCTCGTCCCCGGCCTGCTCGACGGTCACATGCACGTCGAATCGGGCATGGTCACGGTAACCGAATTCGTCCGCACCGTCGCACCGCGCGGCACGACCGGCATGTTCATTGACCCGCACGAGATCGCCAACGTGTTCGGCTTGAAGGGCGTGAAGTTGATGGTGGACGAAGCCCAGCGGCAACCGATCCACGTTTGGGTGCAGGTGCCGTCTTGCGTTCCGTCCGCGCCGGGCTTCGAGACGCCGGGCGCGTCCATCGGTCCCGATGACGTGGCCGAAGCGCTGACCTGGCCGGGCGTGATCGGGCTGGGCGAGATGATGAACTTCCCCGGCGTGGCGAACAGCGACTCGAAAATGCTGGCCGAGATGGCTGCCACCCACGCCGCAAACAAGACGATTGGCGGGCACTACGCTTCGCCGGACCTTGGTCTGCCCTTTCACGGATACGTGGCCGGAGGCGCGGAGGACGACCACGAGGGCACGCGTCTCGAAGACGCCATCGCCCGCGCCCGCCAGGGCATGAAGGTCATGTTGCGTTATGGCTCGGCCTGGCACGATGTAGCCGCGCAGGTGAAAGCGATCACCAAAAATAAACTGGATTCGCGCCGCTTCATGCTCTGCACCGACGACTCGCACGCGCAGACGATTTCGCACGATGGTCACATGGATCGTGTCCTCAGGCACGCCATCGCCGAGGGACTCGACCCGCTGACCGCCATCCAGATGTGCACGCTCAATACCGCCGAGCATTTCGGCCTGACGCGCGAACTGGGCATGATCGCTCCCGGCCGCTGGGCAGACATCCTCCTCGTGGACGACCTGCGCGACTTCCGCGCCGAAATGGTCATCGCGAAAGGACAGGTCATCGCGCAACGCGGCAAGTGGAGCGTTGACCTGCCGTCGGCCAAATATCCAAAGTGGGCGACGGATTCAGTGCATTTGAAGCGCCCGCTCAAGGCGGAGGATTTCAGGATAAAAGTCGAAAATCAAAGGCCTGGCCTGAGCCATGTCGAAGGGTCGAAAGTCACCGCCAATGTCATTGGGATTATCGAAAACCAGGCTCCCACTCGACATTTAAAACTTGAATTGCACGTTATGGATGGCGAACTCCATTCATCCTTCATCTCTCATCCTTCATCTTTGGATGTTGCCAAGGTCGCGCTGGTGGAGCGGCACAAGGGAACAGGTGCGGTCACCCTCGGACTGGTGAGCGGGTTCGGTTTCGACAGGAAATGCGCCATCGCCTCCACCGTCGCGCACGACAGCCACCACATGCTCGTTGTCGGGATGGATGACGCCTCGATGGCGGAGGCCGCCAACAGTCTCGCGCGTTGCGGGGGCGGGCAGGTCGTCGTCCTCGATGGAAAAGTCCGCGCCCAGGTCGAGTTGCAGATCGCGGGGTTGATGTCCATCGAGCGCGCGGACGTTGTCGCGAAAAAAGCCGCCGCCGTTCTGGATGGGTTCCGCGCCTGCGGTTGCACGCTGAACAACCCAAACATGCAGTTGAGTCTGCTGGCGCTGGTGGTGATCCCCGAGTTGCGTATTTCGGATTTGGGTCTGGTGGATGTGGCAAAGTTTAAATTTATCCCGGTTGTGGAATAAGCAGGAGACGATATGGCAAATTTTCCGTTCCAACGTTTGACCGCCGAACTTTCGGGTTTGATCGCGCGCACCCCCGGCGGACAACGCCTGCCCTCCGAGCCGGACCTGGCGAAGCAGTTGGGTGTGAGCCGCGCCACCCTGCGCGAGGCCATGCGCGCCTTCGAGACGCAGGGGCTGATCCGCCGCCGGCAGGGCGCGGGCACTTTCGTAGTGGGGCAGGTGCCCGTGATTGACAGCGGTCTCGAGGTGCTGGAAAGCCTCGAGACGATGGCGCATCGCATGAACCTGTCCATCACGGTCAGCGACCTGCACGTTGAAAAGATTTTTGCCGACCAGGAACTCGCCAACGCCCTCGGACTCTCGCTGGCCACGCGCCTGACGCGCGTCCGCCGCGTGATGCAGGCGGATGGACGCCCGGCCGCTTTTTTGGTGGACACTCTCCCGGAGACGGTTTTGCGCGCCGAGGATTTGCCCGTCTCGTTCGGCGGCTCGGTGCTGGACTATTTGCTGGCGCGCGGCGAGCCGCTGACGGGTTCGCGTGCCGCGGTCAGCGCCATCGGCGCGACAGCCGATGTGGCGAAGGCGCTCGAAATCCAGCGCGGCGACGTGCTGTTGCATTTCAGTTCGCAGTTGTACAACGCCAGCGGCGCGGTCGTGGATTATTCGTTGACGTACTTTATACCTGGCTATTTCAATTTCCACATTGTGAGGCGCGTGGGAAATGGGACGTAGCCGCGAAGAATCCAGAGATTTCTGAGATTTGTTGAGCGATGATTTAAGACGCGATGACAAAGCGAACCGATATTTCTTGTGAAGAACTTGCAAGACTGTATTCTGACGAGTTGCAATCTGCTCCAGAGATCGCCGAGCGCGCAGGTTACTCCGTTGAAACGATTTATAATCGCCTTGGCGAGTGCGGAATACCGATACGCAGTATGTCAGAAGCGGCCCGATTAGCTCGTGGAATAGAAGTCTCGCGCGAGACGCTACGCGGGTTGTACATTGATAATCAACTTTCAATTGCTGAAATCGCCGAACGATATCAGTGTAGTCCCACTACCATTCATAGACGGCTAAAAACGTTTGGCATTGAGGCCAGACCAGTCGGTGGATCAGCCAAAGAATATTCCAAGAAAGATTTTGATGGAGGGCTGTGTGATAGGGCCTACCTTATCGGAATGCGATTAGACGATTTGCATGTTGAACAGGGAAGCAGAGCTATTCGAGTCAGATGTACGAGCACTCGCCAGGAACGAATTGATCTCGTCCGGGAATTGTTTGTGAAATATGGAGGTGTTTGGATTAGTGAACCGCGGGCAGTGCGTGGAACGGGCATTACCGCCCATCTCAATCGTTCTTTTGATTTCCTTTTGCCACATGAAGATGAGATTGAGGAATGGATTTTGGATGACGATGAAATATTTGCCGCATTTTGGGCTGGCTATCTAGACGCTGAAGGAAGCTTCATTGTCAGCGGAAAAAGGGCATATTTTAAAGTGGACTCAGGCGACAAAGGGATTTTGCACCAGGCATGGGCGCGGCTCAGAAATATGGGATTAGAGTTTCCACCTCCTAAACTGGTACGTCCGGCAGGTACGTGGATCAGCCAGTTTCAACTGACGAGCCATCGTGATCTGTGGCGGTTGGCGTCAGAACGCAAAGAAACTTTGCTTCACCTTTGCGACATCCTGTCCCCTTACCTCAGGCATCGAACACGCATCCACGACATGGAAGCAGTAAGGATAAATGTAAAATCTAGGAATAATAATCATATATTTGGAGAAGAGGATGATTGAAGAGAATTTAATGACTACGGTGACGAAAATACGGCACAAAGTGACTGAACAACGCGATGATATTATTGATTTCATGCGCGAGATTGTAGCCATTCCTTCGATGAACTCGAAGGTTGGTCCCGTGGGAGAGCGTATTCAGGCCGAGATGAGAAAACTTGGTTTCGAAGAGGCTCGTTTTGACAAAATGGGCAATACGCTTGGACGGATTGGAAATGGCGAGAAAGTGATTGTGTACGATACACATATCGACACAGTTGGGATTGGCGACCCGGCTTCGTGGCAATGGGATCCATTCAAAGGCAAGATTGAAAATGGCGTTCTTTATGCGCGTGGCGCCTGTGACGAAAAAAACAGTACGCCAGGGATGATTTATGGGCTTGCCATTGCTCGTGATCTTGGATTGCTTGATGGATGGACGGCCTATTGTTTTGGGAATATGGAAGAGGAATGCGACGGCATCGCGCCCAACACCTTCGTGGAAGTGGACCCCGGTATCAAACCCGATTTTGTCGTCATCGGCGAGCCGACCAAGATGCAGGTCTATCGCGGCCACAAGGGACGCGTCGAGTTGAAGATCACCGCTACCGGTCGGTCGGCGCACGCGGCGTCGCACTACCTGGGCGACAACGCCGTGTACAAGATGATGGCGATCATCACACAAATCCGCGAGCTGGATCGTCGGATGCGCTTCGGGATGGGCTATCATCCGGTGCAGGGCTATCCCTCCATCGCGGTGACTGACGTGGCGGCGCGCACGGCTTCGCTCAACGCGGTGCCGGATCAGTTCACGATCTATATTGACCGCCGCATCACTTCGAACGAGCCGCGCGACGAGGTGATCGCGCAGATCAAGGGGCTGATCCCCGACTATTTGCAGGACGAAATCCACGTCGAAGAGTTGTTCTACGATGCGCCATCTTATACGGGCTTCGTCTTCCCGGTGTCGAAGTTCTACCCGCCCTGGCTGTTGGATGACGCGCATCCGTTGACGCAGGCGGGACAGCGCACCATCGAGGCGCTGTGGGGCGAGAAACGTCCGCTTGGCACGTGGGATTTCTCAACCAATGGCACGTACTGGGCCGGGAAGGCTGGCATCCCCTCGATCGGTTTCGGTCCCGGCGACGAGAAGTTCGCCCACACCAGCCTCGAGCAGGTCCCGTTGGAGGAAGTCGTCGCGGCGACGGAGTTTTATGCTCTGTTCCCGATGATGTTGAGTGAGAAGGTAAACAGGTAAACAAGTACACATGTAAACACGTAACCACTAGAACTGTCTACCTGTGTACTCCAATTTTTTTCAATACAAGGAGTTTCAAATGCGTAGTTTTGCCGGTCGTGACATTCTTTCGCTCAAGGAGTTTGAGCGCAACGAGTTCTTCCACGTGTTCGACGTGGCCTCGAAAATGGAACCCATCGCCCGCGCACGCAAGAACGTGGACATGCTCAAAGAGAAGACTTTGGTGACGGCGTTCTATCAGCCGTCCACGCGGACGCGCCTCGCACACGAAGCCGCCATGCACCGCCTCGGCGGACACGTCACCGGTTTCTCGGATGCCAAGATGACGCGCGCCGGCGACTTCTACCAGGAGTCGATCAAGGACACGGTCAAGATGCTGGAGTTCTACGGCGACGTGATCGTGATGCGCCACTTCCAGCAGGGCGCGCCGCACGAAGCCGCCAAGTGGGCCAGCATCCCGATCATCAACGGCGGCGACGGTTGGGGTGAGCACCCGACGCAAATTCTCACCGACTTGTACACCGTGCTCCGCGAGAAGGG
>CAYJLS010000076.1:0-20074 GCA_964371065.1 uncultured Anaerolineaceae bacterium
AGATGGCGGGCTGTTCCCAGTTATCCTCCACGAAGCGGATGTCGTGCTGGCGCGGATCAATGCCGAGCGCATAAAGCGACTCGAGGTAGAGTTCCTGCGGGCCCTCCCGCGTACCTGCGCCCGCGGGGTCGGGCTTGAGGATGACCTGATACTGGGTGTGCAGTTGGAAGCGGTTGGGGTTCTCGCCGTAACGCCCGTCATCGGGGCGGACAGACGGCTCGACGTACGCCACGTTCCACGGCTCGGGTCCGAGCACGCGCAGGAAGGTGGCAGGGTTCATCGTCCCCGCGCCCACCTGGGTGTAGTAAGGCTGTGTGATCAGGCATCCGTGCGATGTCCAGAAGTCTTGGAGTTTGAGGATGATTTGTTGAAAGGAGGAAGGCATGGTTATCAGTGACCAGTATTCAGTGTTCAGTTTGGTGGAGCAAGGGGATTATAACTGATGGTCTCCTTTGGGTAGGCAGTTACCTAAAAGCTCTTAAGAAATCATTGATGACGCCTTGCTTTCTGTCTTCATAGGTGACTCTATCGTCGGGCAGACCCTCTTTATAGGCGCTTTGCGTGAGAGTTGGCAGATCATTACCCATTCTTTCGAAAAAGTTGCTCCCCGTCATATCCTGAAAATACAACCACTTCCTCTGAGCGGTCTTAAAGTTTTCACTACCTGGCTCAGAAGTTTGTATTTCTTTGAGATATTTTTCTTGGAGAAATTTGACCATTGGCTCGACTGTCCGTCCGTAAAAGATAAAAGGATCTTGAGTTTCTTTAATGAAAGTCTCAACGTCCGGTACTTTTGAAAGTTTGTTCTTTTCAGCATAGTATTTGGCAAAATTGTCATAGTCGTCATAGACTTCTTGAGCAAGGCGAAGATACATTACTCCCTGTCTAGCAAGATGCTGAAGCCACTCTTCCTTGCTCATCCCTCGCGTATAACGATAGACTTCCGTGTTCCAGCATTCGATCCATTTATCAGTCTCTTTCTGTTTTTCTTCAGGTGTGAGATTTTTCCATGAATTCGGGTAGTTTTTTTCGAGATTGTCGGTCATATCGGCCTTGATTTTTGACGTGTCGTGTTTTCTCAACCTTGCCTCTTCATATTTCAAATAGTCTTCTCCCACTCCCAAAAGCCCGGCCTGTCCTGACCAAGGATCAGCAATCTTTTTTTTCGTTGACTCCATATCAAAGGACCAGTCCCTCATCATCTCATCAAGTTCAGGCACTCTTTTGCCGAATTTAGCTTCTTTGTTAAGAAGATCGATGCTTTTCCTTAACCTGGCTTTTTCAGTGCCTTCTTTCTTCGCTTTTTCTCTTTCGATTCTTTCAGCAACTTCGCGTTCTGCTTTTTCCCGTTTAGCTTTTTCGGCGGCTTCTCTCTCTGCCTTTTCTCTAGCGATTCTTTCTGCGGCTTCAAGTTCCTGATTTTCCCGCCCTGCCTTTGCTCCCCGCTCTCGTTCAACTTTTTCAGCCAATTCACGCTGGTTGTTCTCGCGAGTGACGCTATTTATCTGTAATGTTGCGTCAATCTTATTTGCTCGCGCCCGCAAAGCGCGCATGAGATTTTCATATCCATCTTCTTCAAACAAATCCACCCAATGCCATTTTCTCAGGCTCTCGAGAGTATCACATTCTTCCAACCGTGCAGGGATGATAAAAATCTCGCCTTCAGGTTGCTCGCTAGCGGTATCGAGGGCAAGGCGTACTTCCTTTTGTCAAAATCCCGCTTGGTTGAATTGTTTTGAAAGGCAAACTACCGCCACATCCGCTTCGCGCACAGCCTTACGTATCTCCAATTCCCAATCCTGACCTGGGAGGAGCTTCGCTTTATCGAGCCACGCGTCCACGCCGTCTTTGGTCAGGCGGGCGTAGAGTGCGCGGACGGGGTCACGGTCCGCGTGTACGTGGCAGAGGAAGACCCGGAGGGGGTGGTCAGCGGATGGCATAGCGGATAAGCGGATTCTGAGCGCGTTGGTGAGGGATGAAAAACGACGCGTCCATACGGAACGCGTCGTTTTGGTTATTTCTTGGTCTTGTAGACTGTCCGCTTCTCGCGAATCCGCTTGAGGACGGTGTCCATATCCTGATCGTCCAGCCATTTGTGGCGATCTTTGGAATAGTCGCCGTGTCCCGTTTCAAATTGCTGGAGGAAGCGCACCATGCCGACAATACCAAGTTCGCGCGCCAGCGCTTCCATGCCCGCGATGCGGATTTGTTCAAGAGACATCGTTTGTGCGTTCATCAAATCATCTCCTCTACCCAAGCAAGAGGGTTCACTACTCGTATGTGTAAACGGTTTGAAATTCGTTTTGCCAGTTTCAACAGGCGGTCATCGGTTGACAAGAATACGTCCGCTTTTGCGCTTTCCGCACAGGCGATATGCAGTGAGTCAAACACTTTGAAACCTTCTTTCTGTAACTTCTCCGCTCGTTCAGCCACGGCATCGTCAATCTCAACACTTTGCTTGATAAAGTCTGATAGCAATCGCGCGCGACTCAACTTTTGCGTGTCGGGGGTTTGCTCGATTTCATCCATCAACACTTCGCTGCCAATCCAGTCCCATTCGCCTTTTTCAATTCTCGCTAGAATCGCCAGGACTGCTTCCGACTCCAGACGAATCCTTTCTTGGGTCTGGTCATCGAATGGGCGACTGAGACAGCATGTATCGAAATAGATTTTGGTCATAATGATTTCCAGAAGTAATTATACCGCCCAAAATCACATACTTTCACACAGTCTTGCGGATATCCAATTCCCAATCCTGCCCAGGGAGGAATCTCTCTTTGTCGAGCCACGCGTAGCGGTCCACGGCCTCTTTAGTCAGGCGACCCCCTGCGGGGAGTCCGCGCACGGGGTCACGGTCCGCGTGGTCGTGGCAGAGAAAACTTTGAGGGGGCGGTCAACGGATGGCATAGCGGATAAACGGATTCTGCGGTCGCGGTAGCAAATGAAAAACGACGCGTCAATTGGGACGCGTCGTTTTGGTTATTTCTTCTTGTAGGTTGCGCGCTTTTCGCTTATGCGGTTGACGATAGTATCCAACCTTTGACCGTCCAACCACGCGTGGCGGTCTGCAGAGTAGTCTCCATATCCGCCCTCGGCAATGGCAAGTTTGGAAAGCAAGACTGGAAGTTTCTTTTCCATCTTTTTGGCGCGCTCGCGATAAAAGGCCATTCGTTCCGCGTGAGATTTACCCGCCAAGCGTTTGGCGTGGTCATCGCGAATTCTGCGAGTCATTTCGACGGCGTTGATTCTATCCGTGTCCATAAGTGGTCACCTCGCGGGGACTGAAAATCTGTAAAGGTTTATATCCAAATTCGGTGTTGACGGCGCTAAACAATCGGATTTTGTCATAGTGAACGATATGCTTGAAATTCCAACTCACCAACAAGTCGGCCTCGGCGACGGTTGCCAGCGCTATAGGAGGCTGTCATCGTAAAACTTCGGCGTCAGGATATGCCGCTTTTGGTATTCGTCCGCCAGTTCCAGCGCGCTTTCCTGGACAGTCAATATCTCCGCATTCAACGAAATCAGTTCGGCGTAAATGGATTGCACAGATTCAGGCGCCTTTTCGATTTCAGCCGAGACAACCTCCGAAAGCAAAGGCTGAAACGTTCCATTTCGAAAATCCTGCAATAATCCATTCGACCATTCAGCAAATTCGGGGTCAAAACAACCGCCGATCACGGAAGTGTCAATGTAGATGCGTTGGATTTTCATATTTCAATTATACAACCTGTTCGGGTTTTTCTTTGGCGAGCCACACGTTCACGTTGTCTTCCCTGGCACCGCCCGCCACATCGTCCCGATGTCCTTCGGGAGGGCAGGTGTGGTCAGGCGGATCCCTGCGGGGAGTCCGCGCACGGGGTCACGGTCCGCGTGGGCGTGGCAGAGGAAGACTTTGAGGGGGGCGGTTCATAAAAGATGAAAGATGAGAGATGAAAAGCGACGCGCCTTCAACAGGACGCGTCGTTTTGATTATGCTACCTGATAGGTCTGTCCCAGCAACAGGAAACCAGCCACATCTTCCTTCGCCAACTTCTGGCGGATCTGCTCGAAGCGGCGCACGGTCTCTTCGGGGTAAAGCCGCTCGCCGCATTGCAAACAGACTTCGGCGTTCACTTTTAAGACGGCAATATTCACACCGCCTTTAAGTAGTTTCTCCACTTCTTTTTCAACCAGTTCCCCGCCGCAAACGGGACATTTGTCAAATGATTTCATTACTTTCTCCTTTCACGCCAGTTAATCCAGCGATTTGGGTCAGGGCGATAAACGGTAATCAACACAGCCCATTTCGTTTTGTCATTGTACGCCCAAACGCTGTGAATCGGTTCGCCTTCAAAGTTGTGTCCATAGATCAAACAACTCGGATATGGTTTGTCAGTTGGATAATCTTCAATCACTTCGCCTTGCAACACGCTGAAAAATATTTCATCAAATGTGAGAGTATCCGCCTGCGCCTCTTCGTCTGCGTGGTCAGTGATGCGTATGCGTTTCTCTTGAATGGCGGAGATGATGTCTTGGATATTCATAATTGATGAAGGCGATTATACCCACTTTTCGCGGCTGGTCATCTTTCATGCACTGCCTTGCGGATTCCCAATTCCCAATCCTGACCAGAGAGGAGTTTTTCCTTGTCGAGCCACGCGTAGCGGTCCACGCCGTCTTCCCTGGCACCGCCCGCCACATCGTCCTGACATCGTCCCGAATCTCTTACGGGATATCCCTTCGGGAGAGCAAGTGTGGTCAGGCGAGCCCTTCGGGCAGCGAGCGGATGGAGTCACGGTCCGCGTGGGCATGGCTGAGGAATATCTTGTAACCGAACATTGAAAAATCAGTCCGGGCTGTGGCTCGGACTGATCCATTTTAAACCTGTAACTGATCCTGCTCTTCGTTTTTCTTTTTCTTCGCAAGGAGATAAGCTGCAATTCCTCCTGCTGCCAACACCAAAACAAGGGAACGGATTCCGCCGATCAAGCCCACTAACAGAAAGAATCCTCCCATGCCCATTACGATTGCATCCGGCAAATGCAAACTCAAAAAATTATTCTCGCGCGCATTGGTGGGGAAATTCCTGTCGTACACGATCTCAACCTGGTCCCCGATTTGATGACGCGGCGAACTCGTGGATGTCGGATCCGTGTAACGGATTACTTCGCCAGATTCGGTTTTAAACTCGATGACGGATTGATACAGGATGTTTGACCCATTGTCCGATGTTGATTGATGCTGCTTCATCTCCACGACTGTCCCCATGGCCATCCCACCTGCCGCCGCCCACTCGGCTGTTTTGCCGTACCAGCCCCAGCCAACGATTAGCAGGATCGCTCCAAATACCACCAAAAACGGACCCACGATCAACCCCGCAAATGGGTTGCTGAAACCCCGTCGCCGTCCAATCCGAAGACCCGATCTTCTTCTATTCATGAGATTCTCCTGTTGGAAAAGATTGGATAAACATACAGGCCGCCAAAGCAGCCTGTATGCATTCAAGTTGCAATTTATTTTTCCTTGATCGTCACTGAAACTGTATCGCCGTTGCCAAGCGCTTTTACTTCAACGTATTTACCATCCTTGGAAAAAACCAGTGTGGCAAAGGAGCCAACAACTGCGTCTTCTGTCAGCGTCCAGCCGCGGTTTGGCATCTCTGCACGATAAAAGTCCAGCACTTCGGTAAGCGGCTTTTCAATTTGATAAAATACCTCTCCCGGTTTTGTTACCAAACTTGTTGCTGTGGCGCCATCCATCACAGGGAACTCACCCGCCAGTCCAGCCTGATTGTCGCAGCCGGCAGGAATGGAAATATCAAGCGAGCCATCCTCCACAAGAATATAGTTGTATGCAATGGTGAAGTCTGTAAATTGATTGGGGTCAAACCCATAAGAATCTATCTTCTCTCGTCCTTGCGATTCAAAGAGCGTAATAAAACCGCCGTTACGAGCCACATACACAAATGCGCTGACCAGCTCGCCAGGAACATCAACAAAATTTTCGCTGGATAGTTCATATTTGTCGGTAACGTATCCATTGACCTCAATTCCGCTTTCCACAAGCGGCGCCTGCCCTGTGATCCATTTCTGAAGTTGAAACATGGACTCTAACATGCTTGGTCCCTGCATGCTTGAAGCGAGGAAGGTATTACAACCTGGAATACCTGTGAGTACGGTATATAGCTGATCACCAATAATAACCGTTTCCGCCGACCCGGCACCACTTACGCCTCCTTTTGATAAAGATAAAAAGCGTTGCGTGATTTGCGGCTGAGTTTGAATCTCCGTCGACCCGTACAACGAAGCTTCATTTGCAGTTCCAGTTGTATCCACCCCAATATATTTGATCGTCATCTCAAATGTAAATGCCGGCGCACTGGGAACGATATAAAACGCAGGGTTTGTCAGGTCAATTGTTTCGGGCCCTGCGGGACCGTCAACACCGCCTGCCTCCTGAGATGGAATTATCGTGGCGACGGAGCTTGTTTGCTCACTTACGGCAGTTGGTCCTTGCTCGCTTGCAAGAGTTGGCTCTTGTTCAACTTCCGTTGATGGCGCTATGCCTCCAACACTACAAGCCTGGCTTGCTGTGAGAATGATTACCAGCGCGATAAAAATAGAGTTTTGTTTTTTCATTTCATCCTTTTATGTAGCTGGAAATGGTGGACGCTATTTATTGAAACAGGGTAGTATGTTACGTGTAAATTATACTATAGTCTATGATAAAAGTCTAAAAAACATTTTCATAGTAAGGTCCACGCCGTCTTCCCCCTGAACTGTCCGTCCAGGACAGGCTGGCACTGCCCGCCACACACCGCACTGGCGTACGGCGCAAGTGTCGTCCCGATTCCTTCGGGAGGGCAAGTGTGGTCAGGCGGGTCCTTCGGGAGTGCGCGCACATCATCCCTGTGGGACGGGGTCACGGTCCGCGTGGGCGTATCCTACGTGCATGATCTGGCAGTTTATTTCCGATGGCCGACCCACATCCAAATCCCCCGCCACACGAACATCCCCAGCGCGGACGTGGCGCCGAGGACGAGTCCAAACAGCGGCAGGACCGCGGCATTCAGCCACAGTCCGCGCAGGATGACCGCGGACTGCGCCGCGAAGAAAGCGGCCAGCGCGGGACGCCAGAGCTGGCGCGCGTTCCCCGCGCGTGTCGCGTCGAACAGGCCGAGCGCGGGCGCCAACGCGAACCATCCCACCGCCAGCGGGACAAAGGTCGCGGCCATGCGCGGGAGAAAGGACAGTTCCGCCTCGCCGTGTGTGGCGAATCCGATCACGGTGATGATTGCGATGGCGAGCAGGTCGCCGAGGATGAGAAGGGGGGTAGACATATAATTCAAAAACGCTTTGTTTGATTTCAAACTTGAATCTACGAAACAATAATCACCGCCGTCCTGCGAAGTCCCCGAAGGGGGAGCGGAGCCGCGCTCTTTGCGGCGCAGTCGAAGGACGGGTTGCTTGAGCAAGCGCTGTCCCGTGCGCCTGCCCTTCGACTTCGGGAGTACCCTCCGCTCAGGGCAGTGGTTGGATGCGAACCGCTCAACTACCCGACTACCAAACTATCAAACTATCCAACTACTCGAACTCTTCCTTCCGCAGCGCGGGGAATAACAGCACCTCGCGGATATTGTGCTTGTTGGTCAGCAACATAACGAGACGGTCCACGCCCATGCCGAAACCGCCGTTGGGCGGCATGCCGTAGCGCATGGCGCGCAGGTAATCCTCGTCGAGCGGATGGCGCTCCTCGTCGTCGGCCTCGTAGTCACGTCCCATTTCGAGGAAGCGGGACTCCTGGTCGAGCGGATCGTTCAACTCGGTGAAGGCATTGCAGATTTCAAAACCAGCCACGTAACCTTCGAAGCGTTCCACCGTCAGCGGGTCGTTGGGACGCGACTTCGCCAGCGGGGAGATGTCGCGCGGGTAATCGTACAGGAAGGTCGGCTGGATCATCGTCGGTTCGAGATACTCGGAGAGCATCCAGTCAATCAGTTTGCCGCGCGTCACACCCAAAGGTGGGACAAAGCCCTTCGCCCACAGACCCGCCGCGAGGGAGTCTGAATCGGCGTGCGCGTAGATGTCCACGCCGGTCACGTCCAGCAATCCCTGCCGCATTTCGAGTCGCTTCCAGGGCGGAGTCAAATCCAGTTCGTGATCCTGGTATTGAATCTTCAGTGTGCCGAGGACTTTCTGCGCGGTAAACGCGATCATCTGTTCGGTGAGTTCCATCACTTTGAGATAATCCGCGTAGGCCCAGTAGAATTCGAGTTGCGTGAACTCGGGGTTGTGTTTGAACGAGACGCCCTCGTTGCGGAAGTCGCGCCCGATCTCGTAGACCTTTTCGAGATTGCCGACCAGCAGGCGTTTGAGATACAACTCGAAGGAAATCCGCAGGTACATATCCTGTTCGAGTTCGTTGTGATGCGTCACGAAGGGACGCGCCGCCGCGCCGCCGTACAGCGGCTGGAGGATGGGCGTCTCCACTTCGAGGAAACCCTTCTCGTCGAGAAACGCGCGCAGGGACTTGATGATGGCCGCGCGCTTGCGGAAGGTCTCGCGCACGTCCGGGTTGACAGCCAGGTCCGCGTAACGCTGGCGGGCGCGGATTTCCGCGTCTTCGAGCGCGGCGTGGCGGACGACGGTGCCGTCTTCGAGCGTCTCGTCTTTCGCGGCGGGCAAAGGGCTGACCGACTTCGCCAACATGCGGAACTCGCGGACGAGCAACGTCGCCTCGCCGGTCTTCGTACGGAACATGACTCCGCTGGCCTGGATGAAGTCGCCGATGTCGAAGATTTTTGTGAAGAAGTCAACCTGGTCCTGCCCGATCTCGTTGACGCGGAAAAATAACTGGATTTTCCCGTCGCCGTCCTCGATGTGCGCGAACGCGAGTTTACCCATCGGGCGCGCCGCACGGATGCGTCCCGTGAGCGTGGCTTTGACTTCGCGTGCTGAGCCTGCCTGTGCCCCAGAGGGGCGCGAAGCATCTTTTTCCGCGGCTTCAAATTCAGCGATAACCTGCGCGCTGGTGTGCGTCCGCTCGGCGCGGGTGGGATACGGTTCGATCCCCTCGGCGCGCAACTCCTCCAGTTTCTGAAGGCGGACTTTTTCAAGGGAGGAATAATCTGGCATGGGAAAAACCTTTCTGGCGCTATTTTACTCGACCTCTGCCCCACCTACCCATAACAGATAGAGAAACAACTCACCGCGAAGAAAGGACACCTGCCCTGGCGGGCAGTGCCAGGGAGAACACGAAGGCGAATTAACTTCGCGAAGTTTAATTACCTTCGCGCCCTTCGCATCTTCGCGGTGAAAATTTGCACGGAGTGGGTGGGGTACAAAAAGCCCCGCGCAAACGCGTTGCGCGGGGCTGTGGATTCTCACGAAGCCCCTGTCATTTCACCTTGGTGATTTTAACCTTGAAATGGCCGCCCGGCGCTTCCACCAGCACGGTCTCGCCAGCCTTGTGGCCGATGACAGCCTTGCCGATGGGCGACTCGTTGGAAATCTTGCCCTCGCGCGGGTTGGCTTCCGCCGCGCCCACGATGGTGTAGGCCTCTGCCGCGGCACCGTCTTCCTCGATAGTCACCGTTGAACCGACCTGGATCAGGCCTTCCTTGCTCTTGCCATTCTCGTCAATGATGCGCGCCATGGCCAGGATCGTATCCAATTCCTGGATGCGCCCTTCCACGAAGGCCTGCTCGTTCTTGGCCGCCTCATATTCGGCATTCTCGATCAATTCGCCGCCTTCCATGGCCTCGTGCAGGCGGTCGGCGATTTCCTGGCGCTTCACCGTGCGCAGGTAATCCAGTTCGTCCTGAAGTTTCTGGAAACCCTCTTTGGTTAAGAACGTTGTTGTCATAAGACTTTCCTAAGATGAAATTTGCATCTCCTCGGAGATGCAATGGCAGGCCTGACTGAAAACGGGCATACTATATCACGATTTCCAGTGGCTTTCAAGGAAAAATTTGTCTATTCAAATTTCCAGAGGCAGACGCCCTCCCGCCCGTAGTTCTCCACCATTTCCTGCATCTTTTCCGGACTTTCGAACAGCGTGGACATCTGGGACGCGTAGGCCGCGATTCCCTCCACCCAGGCGGATAGTCCCGCGCTCGAAACCTGCCTGACCTCGGAGCGGGCTGCGCTTACGAGCGGAGTCAGCGCTTCGGGGCGTTTCAGCACATACGGCACATCGGCGTAGTACCACAACGGACGATTCAGCCCTTCGACGGCGCGCCGCACGAGAATATGATCCGCGTGGCCGCCGATCCCCAGCGGACAGACCAGCACATCGTTCGACGCGAGACGAGATAGAAGCGCGGCCGTCATTTTGGCGGGCAAACCAGCCTCGGCGGGATGCGGATCCACGAAAACGTCCAGCGGGTAAAGCGGTTCGCCGTCCACACCGCGGCGGTAGATACAATCGGGAAAATCATCGAAATGGACGGCTTGCGCGCCCAATCTGGACGCGGCGCGCGTGTCCTCCGCGCGGCGCAGGCGGACAGTCTCCTCGGCGGAGGCAAATCCCCACTGAAAGTGAAGGACTTGCGCGAACGGGCTGGGATCCGCCTCGGGTGGGAATCCGCACACCAAAGTCCAGGTTTCGACGCGGGTCCCGGCGCGGGCCTGGTCGTAGATCAGTCCGCCCGCGGAAAGTACGGCGTCATCCAAATGAGGGGAAATATAAATCCAGCGCATACTTCCATTGTACGGTAGAAAACCATCTAGTGATTACCACAAGTTTAGGCGGCAGTTGGACTGCCGCATGCGCTCGCAGTGCAACTGCGGATGAACAGCGACTTGTGGGTAATCACCAAAAAACCACAGATTGATTTTACGGCACAAGTGCTGTACACTGTAAGCAGGAGGCCGTCATGGATGAAAAACGAAAATTACCGCGCAAATACCTGATCATCTACTCGCGCGTCTTCGAGCGGACGCTGGGGGTACTACTCGGCTACCTGTCAGACCTGAACCTGAAGGGCGCGATGATCATCGCCGAAAATCCGCTGGAAGTGGGCGCCATCCTGTCCCTGCGCTTTGACCTGCCCGACCCGAAAGTATTCCACTCCCATCAACTGAACATATCCGCCCGCGTGGCGCGTTGCGACCTGGATCTCAGCCCTGAGTTTTACGGCATCGGCCTGGAATTCCAGGAACTACTGCCGGAACAGAAGATCATCATCGAGCAGATGATGGAACTCTACGAATTCCAGCGCGAGACTCTGTTATCAAAAGGGGCAGGAACTATTGAAGATTGGGAACAGGAGTAAACCAGGAAAAAGTCGCCAATCCCCCCCAAAATGGCTATCCGAAGCGGCTTGACGCTATGAAGGGGATGTGCTACCATCGCCTCCAATCAATCGCAAGAGGAGAGATTTATGCCTTACAAAAAATATGTGTGGGTGATTGCAATTGCGTCCCTGCTGATTTCATCCTGCACGATGAAGTATCCGGGATCTTCCGCCGCGACTCCCACCGCCAACCCATTCACAAACCCGCTTCCTACCAGCGGCGACCCGATGAAGAATGTCGAGAGTTTTGCAACCGCCACTGCCCTGGCAAAAACAGCCATCGCGGGCGGCGGGCCGACCGCCACGCCCGGCGCGGATGGGGCCACGCCCGTCCCCACCAATACGCCCCTCGGCGGCTCCATCCCGACTAATACGCCTCTCGGCGGCGTGGGCGTTGTCCCCTCCAGCACACCCGGCATTGGCGGGTCGGGCGGAGGCGCCACCCCCACCAGCACGCTGGCGCCTGTGACGGGACGACCGGCAAATTACACCCTGCAACAGGGTGAATTCCCCTATTGCATCGCGCGCCGCTTCAATGTCAACCCGGATGAACTCCTGTCATTGAATGGCCTGTACGATGGAAGTTTGTACATGCCCGGTACCATGCTTCAAATCCCGCAGAGCGGTTCCTTCCCCGGCGACCGCGCCCTGCGCCCTCACCCGACCACGTACACGGTCACATCCTCGAATGAGACTTTCTACAGCATCGCCTGTCTCTTCGGCAATGTGGAACCATCCCAGATCGCGCAGGCCAACGGGCTTTCGCTCGGTTCTCTCCTGACGATTGGGCAGGCCATCAAAATTCCGTAAGCCAGCCAATTTTGAAACGCCCAGGCGATGAGCCTGGGCGTTTTTCTAAGGAGAGCAGAATGCCTTTTGAATTGATCAAATCCGAGACACTCCTGAAAGGCCGCGCCTTCGCCATCCGCCGCGATTGGCTGAAAACGCCCGACGGGCGCGAGACGAAATACGACATCATCGAACACGGCGGATCGGTCATCCTCGTGCCATTGGACGCGGACGGCAACCTGCTCTTTGTCCGCCAGTACCGCCACGCGGCAGGCGCAGACCTGCTCGAACTGCCTGCCGGCACGCTGGACGAGGGCGAAGAACCCGCGGTTTGCGCGGCGCGCGAGATCCGCGAAGAGACCGGTTTCGCGGCTGGCAGGCTGGAGAAGATCGGCGAGTTCTACCTGGCGCCGGGTTACTCCACCGAATTCATGGTGGTGTTCCTCGCGACAGACTTGAAGTATGATCCCCTCGAAGCGGACGCGGACGAGTTTTTAAGCGTGGAAAAAATCCCGGTCAAGCAGGCGTTGGAGATGGCTGAAAAAGGCGAGATACCGGATGCCAAGTCGCTGGCGGCGTTGTTACTGGCGCAGAGGTATTTGTAACAATCACTTTCCCCGCTGATGGAAAGCGCGATTTGTTTTGCTGTATAATCCAAGTATGAAAGCGATCTCCGCTGATCAAGGAAATTCCGATGCCAGAGATTAGCAGGTTTTTCGGTATCGTCATAGCCATGTATTACAAGGAACATGGCATTCCGCATTTCCACGCGAAATATTCGGGCGAGACGGGAGTATTCTCCGTAACCGACCTGAAAATCATCGAGGGACATCTCCCCAAGCGTGTTGTCGGTCTTGTCCTTGAATGGGCTTTCGAACATCGCGACGCATTGCTCGCTGACTGGGAACTTGCCAAGCAGAGGAAACCTTTACAACTCATTCCTCCATTAGAGTAGGAGAAACGATATGCACTTCGTAAAAAATGTTACCTACGTATCCGATTACAAATTGCAGTTGACCTTCGAGGATGGAACCACGCATCTTGCAGACTTGCATCCCCACCTTGATGGGGAAATCTTCGAACCGTTGCAGGATATCAACTACTTCAAGACCGTGCGTGTAAATCCCGATCTTGATACGATCGTCTGGGAGAATGGCGCAGACATGTCCCCCGATTTCCTGTATGAAATTGGAATGCCCATAACTGAACTGGAACTGGACAAAGTATCCTCCTGATTGACTTGGTTTGTAATTTAGAAACTATCTCGGTTGACTTCAACAGGGAGTGGGGATACAATAAATGTGGTCACAGAAAGAACCACATTTGGAGAAGCCAACATGACAGAAGAAATCGGCATCCGCGAACTGAAAACCCGCGCGTCGGAAGTGGTGCGTGCAGTGAAAGAGACGCGTGCGCGTTACGTGATAACACAACACGGCAAGCCTGCCGCATTGATCATTCCGTTGGACGCGGAAATTAAGGAGACGGATGGGGATGAAGTCTGGGCGCGGCTGGAGAAAATCCGCGAGGAATTGGGGAAAGGCTGGCAGAACGAAAAAAGTGCAGTGGAGATCCTTTCGGAGATGCGCCGATGAATGGACCTGTAACAATCGACGCGAGTGTCTTTGTCAACGCTTTTAGTCCGACCGAGGACGGGAGTGAACACAGTTGGAATTTCATCACAGAACTGAAGGATAACGGGACAACCATGCTTGCCCCCATCCTACTACTGCCCGAAGTCACCGCTTCGATTGCGCGAAAACAGGACAACACAAAACTCGCCCTGAAATTGATGGAGGAGGTACGTCACCTACCCAACATCAAGTTGATCAATATGGATGAATCCCTCGCCGATCTCGCTTCAAAGATCGCGGCGGAAAACCGCCTGCGCGGCAGTGACGCGGTTTACGCGGCCGTGGCAAAGCGATTTGCAACCGTTCTTATCACATTGGATCGGGAACAACTGGAACGTTTGCCAAACATCCTTTCCGTTCAGAAACCATAGCCTTTTTATTTTCCACCAATCTTGTCCAAAATATGACAACCCGCGGGGGGATTCAGGCAATAAATAACTAACGTCAGTCAGGGGGGAGGGATACACTTGCACAGTTTGTGCGTCGCATCCAGCAGATTGAAAAAATCCGGGAAACGGATCAAACTCCCCCGTAATTCGGTCTCGATAAACCAGGTGCGAAGCACCTCCAGTTGTGCTAAAATTCACGATTAGCAAACTCTCAGGCCACGCGGCCTGTTCATCAAAGGAGCAAGCATGAAACGCAACATCGTTACGATTGACGGCAACGAAGCCGCCGCCTCAGTGGCGCACCGCATTAACGAAGTAATCGCCATCTACCCCATCACCCCCTCTTCCACCATGGGCGAGTTCGCCGACGAGTGGTCGGCCAAGAAACGAAAGAACATCTGGGGAACCGTCCCCGCAGTGATCGAGATGCAGTCCGAGGGCGGCGCGGCGGGCGCGGTGCACGGGGCGCTCCAAACCGGCGCGCTGACCACCACCTTCACCGCCTCGCAGGGACTCCTGCTGATGATCCCCAACATGTACAAGATCGCGGGCGAACTCACCAGCACGGTCTTCCACGTGGCGGCGCGCTCCATCGCCGCGCACGCGCTGTCCATCTTCGGCGACCACCAGGATGTGATGGCCGTCCGCCAGACGGGTTGGGCATTGCTCTCGTCCGGTTCGGTGCAGGAGGCGCACGACTTCGCCCTGATCGCGCAGGCCGCGACCCTCAAGGCGCGCATCCCCTTCGTACATTTCTTCGACGGGTTCCGCACCTCCCACGAAGTGACCAAGATCGAGCAGTTGACGGACGACGACCTGCGCGCCATGCTGGACGAGGGGCTGGTCCGCGCGCACCGGGCGCGGGGACTCACCCCGGAGAAACCCGTCCTGCGCGGCTCCGCCCAAAATCCGGATGTCTACTTCCAGATGCGCGAAGCCGTCAACCCGTTCTACACGGCAACGCCTGCCATCGTCCAGGAGATGATGGACAAGTTCGCCAAACTGGTCGGGCGGCAGTATCACCTGTTCGATTACGTCGGCCATCCCGAAGCGGAACGCATCGTCATCGTCATGGGTTCGGGCGGCGAGACCGCCGAAGAGACGGTGAACTATCTGGCCGCGAAAGGCGAGAAGGTCGGCGCACTGCGCGTGCGACTCTATCGCCCGTTCCCACTTGATGAATTTATCAAAGCATTGCCGAAGAGCGTCAAATCCATCGCCGTGCTGGACCGCACCAAAGAACCCGGCGCGTCGGGCGAACCGCTGTACATGGACGTGGTGAATGCGTTGGTGGAAAGTCAAACGTTAAACGTCAAGGTGATTGGCGGACGTTATGGGTTATCCTCCAAAGAATTTACGCCAGCGATGGTCAAGGCCACGCTGGATGAGTTGAAGAAAAAGGAACCGAAGACTCATTTCACCGTCGGCATCACGGACGATGTTTCGCACACCAGCCTCGAAGTCGACTCCTCGTTCTCCATCGAACCGGATGAGACCATCCGCTGTGTGTTCTTCGGCCTCGGCTCGGACGGCACGGTGGGCGCGAACAAGAACTCGATCAAAATCATCGGTGAAGAGACGAAGAATTACGCCCAGGGATATTTCTACTACGACTCGAAGAAATCCGGCACGGTGACTCTCTCGCACCTGCGCTTCGGGCCGAAACCGATCCGCGCCCCGTACCTGATCGAGCAGAACCAGGCCAATTTCGTGGCCTGCCACCAGTTCACCTTCCTCGAGCGGGTGGACATGCTCAAGTATGCCAAACCGGGCGGCGTGTTCCTGCTCAACAGTTTATATAACAAGGATGAAATCTGGGACAAGTTGCCGCGCGAAGTCCAGCAGGACATCATCGCGAAGAAACTGAAATTCTACGTGATCAACGGCTATGAAGTGGCCGAGAAGACCCACATGGGCGGACGCATGAACACCATCATGCAGACGGCCTTCTTCGCCATCAGCGGCGTCCTGCCGCGCGAGCAGGCCATCGAGGAGATCAAACACGCCATCCAGAAGACATATGGCAAGCGCGGCGAGGCCGTCGTCAAGCAAAACTTCGAGGCGGTGGACGCGACCATCAGCGAGTTGCACGAGGTCAAGGTCCCAGCCACGGTAACGTCGAAGGTGGCGCGCCGGCCCTCGGTCCCGAAAGAGGCGCCGGACTTCGTCCAGAATGTCGTCGCGCCGATCGTTGACTTCCGAGGCGACGACATCCCCGTCTCGGCCTTCCCCGTGGACGGCACGTTCCCGCTTGGCACCACGCAATGGGAAAAACGCAACCTGGCGCTGGAGATCCCCGTTTGGGAATCCGACCTGTGCATTCAGTGCGGCAAGTGCGTGTTCGTCTGCCCGCACGCCGTCATCCGTCACAAGGTGTATGACGAAAAACTGCTGGCCGGCGCGCCGCAGAGTTTCAAACACATGCCGTCGAAGTTCAAGGAATT
This sequence comes from uncultured Anaerolineaceae bacterium, assembly GCA_964371065.1. Taxonomy (GTDB): domain Bacteria; phylum Chloroflexota; class Anaerolineae; order Anaerolineales; family Villigracilaceae; genus Denitrolinea. Next base: position 16,535 of record CAYJLS010000076.1, read on the forward strand.
TTCGCAGGGCATGGCTTACACGGTGCAGGTTGCGCCCGAGGATTGCACGGGTTGTACACTGTGCGTGGATGCCTGCCCGGTGAAGGACAAGACGCAGGTGGGACGCAAGGCCATCAACATGACGCCGCAACCCGCCCTGCGCGAACAGGAAGCGCGCAACTGGGGCTTCTTCATGTCGCTCCCAGACCCGGACCGAAAACTGATCAACCCGGGCACGATCAAGAATTCGCAACTCCTGCGCCCGTTGTTCGAGTTTAGCGGCGCCTGCTCGGGATGCGGCGAAACGCCCTACGTGAAACTGGTCTCGCAACTCTTCGGGGACCGGACGATTGTCGCGAACGCCACGGGCTGTTCCTCCATCTACGGCGGCAACCTGCCGACCACGCCCTGGGCGGTCAACGCCGAGGGACGCGGCCCGGCCTGGTCGAACTCGCTGTTTGAAGACAACGCTGAGTTTGGCCTGGGCATGAGGCTGACGCTCGACAAGCAAAACGAATACGCGCGTGAACTGTTGACGAGCTTCGCGTCCGAACTCGGACAGGTGCTGGTGGATGAATTGCTGAACGCGGATCAGTCCACCGAGACGGGCATTGCTGAACAACGCGAGCGCGTCGCGTCGCTGAAAACCAAACTCGCCAAGAGCAAGGACAGCCGCGCCAAAGACTTCGCCTCGGTGGCGGATAGCCTCGTCAAGAAATCCGTCTGGATCATCGGCGGCGACGGCTGGGCCTACGACATCGGCTACGGCGGTCTCGACCACGTGCTCGCCAGCGGACGAAACGTCAACGTGCTGGTGCTGGATACGGAAGTGTATTCCAACACCGGCGGCCAGGCCTCAAAGTCCACACCGATTGCGGCGGTCGCCAAGTTCGCCATGAGCGGCAAGGGACTCCCGAAGAAAGACCTCGGCTTGATCGCGATGGCTTACGGCTACGTCTACGTGGCGCGCGTGGCGATGGGCTACAACGACCAGCAGACGCTCAAGTCGTTCATCGAGGCCGAGTCCTACGACGGCCCGTCGCTGATCATCGCCTACAGTCACTGCATCGCGCACGGCTACGATCTGTCGCGCGGCCTCAGCCAGCAGAAACTGGCCGTCCAATCGGGCGCGTGGCCGGTCTATCGTTACGACCCGCGTCTCGCGATGGAAGGCAAGAATCCGCTCGCCATCGAGTCCAAAGAGCCGACCGCCAGTTGGCAGGATTACGCCTACAACGAAACCCGTTACAAGATGCTCACGATCAGCGACGAAGAACGCGCCGAAATGCTGAGTAAGAAAGCCAGCGAGGGCATCAAAAACCGCTGGCAACTCTACCAGCAGATGGCCGCCATGCACTACGGAAACGGCGAAAAGTAACACCCTGCCCTCACCCCCGGCCCCTCTCCCGATTACGGGAGAGGGGAGAAAGATGAGAACCATGCTTGATCTCTCCACCACCTACCTCGGCCTCCGTCTAAAAAATCCGCTCGTGGCATCAGCCTCGCCCATGTCCAAGAAAGTGGAGCAGGCCCAACGTCTGGAAGAAGCGGGCATCGCGGCCATCGTCATGTATTCCCTGTTCGAGGAGCAAATCATCCACGAAAGCCTCGAACTCGACTACTTCCTGACGCGCGGCGCGGACTCGTCTCCCGAGGCGCTCAACTATCTACCAGACACAGGGACGTACGCGCTCGGCCCTCAAAAGTACATCGAGAATTTGACGGCGCTCAAAAAGGCGGTGAAGATTCCCGTCATCGGAAGTTTGAACGGCGTCTCCAAAGGCGGATGGATCGAATACGCCCGCCACATTCAAGACGCCGGAGCGGACGCGCTCGAATTGAATCTTTACTACATCCCAACCGATCCCGCGTTATCCGCGTCTGACGTGGAGTCCGCACAGGTGGACCTGGTGGCCGCGGTCAAGGCGAGCCTGCCGCAGGTCCCGCTGGCGGTGAAACTCAGCCCGTACTACACCTGCCTGCCGCATTTCGCGAAACGTCTCACCGAGGCGGGCGCGAACGGACTGGTGCTCTTCAACCGCTTCTACCAGCCCGACTTCGATCTTGAGGCGCTGGATGTGATTCCCAACCTCGACCTGAGCACCTCCGCCGACCTGCGCCTGCCCCTGCGCTGGGTCTCCATCCTGCACGGACAGGTAAACGCCGATATCGCGCTAACGAGCGGCGTCCACACCGCGCAGGACGCGTTGAAGGCGATGATGGCCGGTGCCAAGGTCGCCATGATGGCCTCCAGCCTGCTCCACAACGGCACTCAAGCCATCCCGTCCATGCTGAACGAGATGGGCTGGTGGATGCAGACGCATGAATATGAGTCCATCCAGCAGATGCAGGGCAGTATGAGTCGCCAGTCTGTGGCGGAACCTGCCGCGTTCGAGAGGGCGAACTACATGAAGGTGCTCAACTCGTGGCGCGAACTTCCGTAAATAAAAAGACCCCCGCAAGGGGGTCTTCGCTTTCCATAAGAACAAAGCGGATGGCTTACACGACTGGAGTTTCCGCCATTTTTCGCTGGCGGAAAGTGATGCGCCCGCGCGCCAAGTCGTAGGGCGACATTTCAACGGACACCCGGTCACCGAGCAGGATGCGGATGTAGTACTTACGCATCTTGCCGGAGAGGTAGGCTAACACTTCGTGTCCGTTGTCGAGTCGTACACGGAACTGGGTGCCGGGCAGGGCCTCAAAGACCACCCCGTCCATTTTAATCTTGCCTTCCTCTTTTGCCATACAGCCTCCTCACGGCCTCCAGCCTATTCAAAATCCTTGAATGCGCGCCGCTTAATGCGGCGAATGGCCTTCTTCTTTTCCATGCGTCGCTGTTCGCTCTTGGAGACGAACCAGCGCTTGCGGCGAACTGTGCTGAGCACACCGCTCTTGACCACTTTCTTGCGAAAGCGTTTGAGCAGGGAATCCTGGGATTCACCCGAACGTAAATTTACTGCTGCCAAATGAATTCACCTCCTTCCGCATGGAAGATGATCCCAGCCAAGAGAAAACCCCTCGGCATGGAACAAGCCGAAGGGCGTGGAACAGTCAGAACCAACGAATATGATCGCAACGATCACTTCCATCAGGACGATTGCATCTCCTCGACTGTGTTAATCAGGGGCGGAAACCGCCTTACCATAGAACTGCGTGCAGGATTGTACTACACGACAGGGCGCTTGTAAAGAAAAGCCCCTTGGCGATGACCTACTCTCCCAGGAGGCTACCCTCCAAGTACCATCGGCGCTGACGGGCTTAACTTCCGGGTTCGGGATGTTACCGGGTGTACCCCCGTCGCTCAAATCACCAAGGGACGTTTTCACAACGTTAGGTCTGAATAGTAAATCTGATAATGTAGTCAAAAAAAGTACCAAGTTCTCCGCACCACGGGATTAGCCCTCGACCATTAGTACAGCTTAGCTCAACACATTACTGTGCGTACACTTGCTGCCTATATACCAGATAGTCTATCTGGGGTCTTACTCTGTTAACCAGAATACAGGGATCTCATCTTGAGGCGAGTTTCCCACTTAGATGCTTTCAGCGGTTATCTCTGCC
>CAYJLS010000077.1:0-19904 GCA_964371065.1 uncultured Anaerolineaceae bacterium
GCTTATCTTCGCGCAGACCGAGGGCATAGCCAGCCTGAATCAGGGACTGGACTTCCGAACTGCCTTCGTAAATGACCGCGCCTTTGGAATTGCGCAGATAGCGTTCCACATCGTATTCGTCCGAGAAGCCATACGCGCCGTGGATTTGGATCGCTTCCGTCGCCGCGCTGTAGGAGGCCTCGGTGGCGAATTTCTTGGCGAAGGAGGTCTCGCGCGTGCAACGCTTGCCGAGATTCTTCAACCAGCCGGCCTGCAAATAGAGCAGACGCGCGATCTCGTAATCCTGCGACATCTTCGCAATTTTCTCTTGAATCAGTTGGTGCTCGGAAATCGGTTTGCCGAAGGTCTTGCGCGTCTTGGCATAAGAGACACTCGCTTCGAGACAGGCGCGGATGATGCCCGTCGCGCCCGAAGCCACGGTGTACCGTCCGTGGTCGAAACCAGCCATCGTGATCTTGAAGCCCTCGCCTTCCTCGCCAATGCGGTTCGCCACAGGGACTTTCACATCCGTGAACGAAATCCAGCCCGTGGAGCCTGCGCGCACACCCAGTTTGCCGTGGATGTCGCCGGTTTTCACGCCCTCGCTGTGGAGGTCAACGATGAAGGTGGAGAGTCCCTCCGAAGGCTTTCGGGCGGAGGGATTCGTTTTAACGGTGACCAGCACGAGTTCCGCTTTGGTGGCGAGCGAGATCCACATCTTCTCGCCGTTCAGGATGTAGTGATCGCCGTCGCGTTTGGCGGACGTGGTCATCGCGGCCACGTCGGACCCCATGCCGGGTTCCGTAAACGCGCCGCATCCGATCTTCTCGCCTTTTGCCAGTGGGACGAGGAATTTCTGCTTCTGCTCCTCGGTGCCCCATTGCAGGAGGGTCAGCGAGCACAAGCCCGTGTGGACCGACATGGCCACGCGCAGGGAGGTGTCCACGGCTTCGAGTTCTTCGCAGGCCAGGCCGAGGGTGATGTAGTCCATGCCCTGACCGCCGTATTTGACGGGGATACAGAGGCCGAGGATGCCGAGTTCACCCATGCGTTTGAGCGCGAAGGGGATGGGTTCCTGCTTGCGGTCGTATTCCTTGATGACGGGCGCGATCTCTTTTTGGGCGAAGTCGCGCACCATCTTTTGTGCCATTTGGTGTTCGGGGGAAAGGGAAAAGTCCACGGTGATGCTCCAGGGAAAGGATTTGTGTATTATATCGCAAATTAATTCAACCGACCGTTCGGTAGGGGAAATTGCGAACAAAAAAGCCCGACGCGTTTTGAGCCTGCATCGGGCTAGGGGGAGGGATGATCGGGTGTCATCGCTTCTGAACACCCATGTTGCTCAGTTCGTCGGAGTTGAACTGGGACAGGAACCAGTCGCTACCGACGAAGGCGAGCAGGGCAAGGCAGATCAAGACTGCGAGGATGAACATGGGAAGCCTCCTTTCTCTAAATAGTTTAACTACTACTGAACGAAAAAGATATATGCCCTATCGGTACTGTAATGGGTTGGCTCTACAGTTGTGAAAGGGATGGATGTCTGACGTGCGGACTTTTGGTTTTGTTCCACAAAATTATCCGCATCGGATGCGCTCCACATCGAGTTTAAGAAAAAAATTTGCGTGAAAAAATTCGATAAATGACGCGCAAGCCGCGCGAGGTTGACAAAAAGTCTGTTTCGGATAAAATAGGCAGGCACTTCAAGCCGAAGTGGCGGAATTGGCAGACGCGCTAGGTTCAGGGCTTAGTGAGCGCAAGCTCGTGAGGGTTCAAGTCCCTCCTTCGGCACACAGACCCGCGAAAGCGGGTTTTTTGTTTCCTGACCATCAAAATCATCCCCGAATTGTGTGGGTAAACACCAAGTCACGAAGGCACAAAGCCACTAAACCCTTCGTGACTTTGAGTCTTGGTGTCTTTGTGTCAGGCTACCACACACTCTTTTCGCCACTCCCCATAATCGGAGATGGCCGGGGTGAGGGTTTGGGGTGGTATAATTAGCCTAATCATAACGTGTACTTCATCTAATGGACACGAAGTCAAATTTCCAGCGGCCTTCGTGTTTTTTTATGCCCCGTACCAGGAATATCCATGGAAATCGGAAACATTCAACAAGTTGACATAGACGCGCAGATGCGCTCGGCCTATCTCGATTATGCCATGAGCGTGATCGTGGCGCGCGCCCTGCCGGATGCGCGCGACGGCCTCAAGCCTGTCCACCGCCGCATTTTATTTGCGATGTCCGAGCTGGGGATGCGCTCGAATTCCGCTTACAAAAAATCCGCCCGCATCGTTGGCGAGGTGCTGGGCAAGTACCATCCGCACGGCGACTCGGCGGTCTACGAGACGATGGCGCGCATGGCGCAGGACTTTTCCATGCGCTACCCGCTCGTGGACGGCCAGGGCAACTTCGGCTCGGTTGACGGCGACGCACCCGCGGCCATGCGTTACACCGAGGCGCGGCTCAACAAAATGGCCGAGGAACTGCTGGCCGACCTCGACAAGGACACGGTGGATTTCGCGCCGAACTTCGACGAATCGCTCGAAGAGCCGACCGTGCTGCCTGCGCGGCTCCCGAATCTTTTGCTGAACGGGTCGGCGGGCATCGCCGTCGGCATGGCCACCAACATCCCGCCGCACAACCTGCGTGAACTCGTCGGTGCGATCAATTATCTGATTGACAATTTCGACAAAGCGGACGACATCTCCGTGGAAGAGTTGATGAAATTCGTGCAAGGCCCCGATTTCCCGACAGGCGGCATGATCGTTGGGGCGGAGGGAATCCTGTCGGCGTACGCGACCGGCCGGGGCCGGGTGGTGATGCGGGGCGTCGCCCACATCGAGGAGATGAAGGGGGGCCGCCACCAGATCGTCGTCACCGAGATCCCGTACCAGGTCAACAAATCGAGCCTGATCGAGCGCATCGCCGAACTGGCGCGCAGTGGAAAACTTGACCAGATTTCCGACATGCGCGACGAAAGCGACCAGCGCGGCATGAGCATCGTGATCGAACTTAAGCGCGGCGCGCAACCGAAGAAGGTGCTCAACCAACTTTACAAGTACACGGTTTTGCAGTCCACGTTTGGCGTGATCATGCTGGCATTGGTGGACGGGGAGCCGCGCACCCTGCCGCTCAAACGCATGTTGCAGATTTTTATCGAGCATCGCCAGACGGTCATCGTGCGCCGCTCGAATTTTGAACTGGCGAAGGCGCGCGCCCGCCAGCACATTTTGGACGGCCTGCTGATCGCGCTCAACAACATCGAGGCGGTCATCAAGACCATCCGCGCGGCCGAAGACGCGGACGTGGCCAAGATCAACCTGATGAAGAAATTCAAGTTGAGCGACCTGCAGGCGCAGGCCATCCTCGACATGCAGTTGCGCCGACTGGCCGCGCTCGAACGCTGGAAGATCGAGGAGGAACACAAGCAGGTGCAGGCGCAAATTGACCGCCTCGAAGACCTGCTGGCGCACCCGAAGAAAATTTTGGCGCTTATCCAAAGCGACCTGAACGAACTGTCCGAAAAATTCGGCGATGACCGCCGTACGAAGATCGCAGTGGACGCCAAAGAGGAATTCCACGAGGAAGACCTGGTCCACGACGAGGCGGTGCTGATCAGCCTGACCGAGCGCGGTTACATCAAGCGCGTGGCGGCCGCGGCCTTCAAGTCACAGTCGCGCGGCGGGCGCGGCGTGATGGGTCACACCATGAAGGAAGAAGACGAAGTGGTGATGCTCCTGCCCGCCCGCAGTCTCGACGCGATGCTGTTCTTCTCGGACAAGGGCAAGGTCTATTCCGAGCGGGTTTACCAAATCCCCGATGCGGACCGCGCCGCCAAGGGCATTCCGCTGGTCAACGTGTTGGCGCTCGACGCCAACGAACGCGTCACCGCCGCCATCGCGGTCTCGAGTTTCGCGGCGCACGGATATTGCATGCTGGCGACTGCGCGCGGCAAAGTCAAGCGCGTCGACCTGGAGGAGTTCGCCTCCGTCCGACCCTCGGGGCTGATCGCCATGACCCTGGGGGAGGGCGACACCCTCGGCTGGGCGCGCCTGACCAGCGGCAAGGACGAGGTCATCTTCGTCACCGAGAACGGGCAGGCCCTGCGCTTTAGCGAAGGTAAAGTCCGCGCGATGGGACGCTCCGCGGCGGGCGTGCAGGGCATTCGCTTGAAGAAAGGCGACGCGGTGACCAGCATGGATGTGATCCAGCCGAATGGATCGTTGCTGATCGTCACAACCAACGGTTTCGGCAAACAGACCCCGCTGAAGGATTACACTGCCAAGGGACGCGCCACCGGGGGCAATTTCACCATTGACCCGAAGGCCATCCCTGTAACCGGCAAAATCGCCGCGGCGCGCGTCGTCCAAATGGAAGACGACCTGACCATCATCACCGCCAACGGCGTGGCCCTGCGCCTGAAAGTAAAGGATGTCAAGCAGGCGGGACGCGCCACGCGCGGCGTCCACCTGATCAAACCGCAGGAGGGTGACAGCGTGGCCTCCGTGGCGCGCATCGCCGTGGAAGAGTTGAAGAAGGTGGGGGCGCAGGTTGATGAGAGTGGGGAAACGGAAGCGAAGGAACAGCCAGAGTTGCTGTAATGGATTGTAGGCTAATGAGCATGGAAAACGAGCTGCCATTCGAGGAGCATATTCCAAACGAAGAGACCGAACGCATCATGGAGGAAGCGGCGGCGGGGGAAAACCTGCATTCCGCAAAGAATGTGGATGACCTGTTCGCTCAATTGGAGTCCTGATGTTATTGCCCCACTATACTTCCGCGTTTAAAAAAGAACACAAACGGGCGCAAAAACGCGGACAGAATATGAGCAAACTTCGCAAAGTCATTGAACTGCTTCTTGATGAAATGCCTCTACCTGAAATGTATCAGGATCATCCCCTGCGTGGAAAATTTGCCGTACACGCGATTGTCACATCGAACCGGATTGGGTGCTGATTTACGCGATTAAAGGGAACGAGTTGATTCTCCTTCGCACTGGTTCGCATGCTGATTTGTTCAAATAGGAATACCTGAAAACAACTCGGTCGGGATTTTTCCCGACCGAGTTTATTACTGAGCCTCAAATGAGTTCTAAAACGCGAACTTTCCCGAAATCACCATGCACATCGCCCCCAGTGAGCAGACCATAATCATCAGCATCACGGCGATGAGGAAGCGCTGCGGCGCCGTCATGCCGAGAAACCGTCCCGACGATTTTCTGCGGCGGGCGGGCGCGGGGGTGGGCTTCTTGTTTTCATCAGGGAAAAACTCCACCTGCTGATCGTCAAACCCGCTGGCATCGGATGCGTCATTGCGAAGGCCGTCAAACATGGGCGTATTTTATCACACGGCGGGGCGCAGGTGAATCTCCCCAAATTGTACTGTCACGATCTTGTCACGCTTCCCAGGCAGCAAACGCAGACTTCCATCCGGCTCGAGGCCGATGATGCGGCCTGCCAGCGGCGGCTCGCTTCCCTGCCAGACGCGCACCTGTTCGCCGCGAAATGCGAGATTCTCTTCCCAGGCCTTTACCAGTTCTCCTGTGGATAGTTTTGGCCGCCATTCCACCAGCGCGGACAAAATGTCGTGCAGGAGTTCCTCTCGTTTCAGCGAACGTCCCAACTCGGCCTCCACGCTCGTGGCGGGGAAAAGCAGTTTGTCCGTGGGCGGGACGGATCCCGCCAGCACGTTGACGCCCATGCCGAGTACCACCGTGTCCAGCGCGTCGCCCGTCCAAACGGATTCCACCAGAATGCCCGCAACCTTTTTTCCGTTCAGCAAAACGTCATTCGGCCATTTGATCCGCGGCTTGAGTCCGTGCTTTTTCAGTGCGTCCACGAGGGCCAGCGCGCCCAGTCCTGTAAACAGGGAGGGTTTGGAAGACTCCCCTCTCCCGTAATCGGGAGCCCCACTGGGGTGCTTCGCGAAGGGGCTGGGGGTGAGGGCAGGGCGCAGGATCAAACTAAAAGCCAGGGCCGTTCCGTGCGGCGTGACCCACCTGCGTCCCGCGCGGCCGCGGCCGGTCGTCTGCTCGTCCGCCACCACCAGCGAAAAGTCCTGTGCGCCTTCCGTGGCCCAGGCCAACGCCTCGTCGTTCGTTGAACCGACGGAATCGAAATAGCGCAATCCGCCCAGCGGAAGGGATGAGAGCGATTTTTGGAGAGAGGATTGGTTCATAAAAAGCAGAACCCCGTTTTCTCTCAGAAAACGGGGTTCTCTAGAAATTACTGCACGAAATCGAACGGATTGACGTTCGCGCCGCCGTAACGGATCTCGAAGTGCAGGTGCGCCCCAAACGAGTTGCCGGTGTTGCCCGCCAGTCCAATCAACGTGCCCTGCCCGACGCTCATACAGACTGACACGTTGATCTGGCTCAAGTGCGTGTACACTGTCGAGTAGCCATTACCGTGGTCAATCTGCACCATATTGCCGTAACCATAGTTATCACCTCCCTGCGCAACAGTCACAACGCCTGCGTCGGCCGCGAAGACCGCGTCGCCTTCGTTGGCGGTGATGTCAATGCCGAGGTGGCCTGCGGTGTAATTGTTGCCCGAAATGGTGTGCGGACCGTTGGTGGGCCAGCCAAATACGCCGTCGCCCACTGCGCCGCCGCCACAGCCACTGCCGCCAATTTCCGAGGTGCCAGTCCCACTGCCGCGCGTGATGGTGGGCACGAACTGTGTCCAGTCAATCAGGTCGCGTGAGCCGCCGGGAATCATCACCAGCGTGCCGGGTTTGAAATCGGGATTGGTCAGGTCCACATCATTGCCGGGGAAGTTAAGAATATCGTCCACTGTGGCATGATATTCCCCGGCCACCTTTTCCAGCGCGTCGCCTTCCTTCCAGGTGTAGTAAATCCCATCCACGGGCGGGATGACCAGGTTCATGCCGGGCTTCAAGTTGTGCGGGTTGTCCTCCAGTCCGTCCTTGTTGTTGTAAAGGATGGAGGCCATCTCGATCTTGAAATTCTCGGCGATCTTGCTCATTGCGTCGCCGCGCAGGACGGTGTAGATGACCGGCTCGTAGCGCGGCAATTCGGCGGGGATGTTGGTGATGATCTGGAGATGTCGGTCAATGGCGGGCGACGCGCCCGAAACGGGCGGGAGCGGCAGGCTGACGTTGGGCGCGGCCTCGCCCGGACCCGCGGTGGGTTGCGGGACCAGGGCCGAATCTGCCGCCCGCGCGTTTTTAAACCAAAACGCGCCGCCCAGCAGGGACGCCGCCAGCGCGACCGTCGCCAGCCACGAGACGACTCCGAAGCGATTGTTTTTCCAGAACGAGAAGAATTTGATCATAGTTTATTTGAAACACATTTCAGTGATTCACAGTTTTGATTCAAACCATTTCTAACCACTCGTCATTGCGAGCGAAGCGAAGCAATCCCCACGTTGACGAGGAGATTGCTTCGGGCGGGTACGCCCTCGCAATGACGGATTTGAATCTCACATGCTATCGGTAAGGTTTTCCAGGAACTCCTGGTTGTTCTTTGCCTTGGACAAGCGCGTAATGATGGCCTCGGTTGCCACGGTGGCATCCATACCTGCGCCCTGCGGTGGGTTGGATGTCATCTGGGCGTACATGCGGCGCATCAGCCAGACGCGCTGGAGAATATCCGGGCCGAGAAGGAGTTCTTCGCGGCGGGTGGACGAGCGTTCGATGTCCACGGCGGGGAAGATGCGGCGTTCCTGCAATTTGCGTGAAAGCAACAATTCCATGTTGCCCGTGCCTTTGAACTCTTCGTAAACCACGTCATCGAGGCGGGAACCCGTGTCCACCAGGCAGGTGGCGATGATGGTCAGCGATCCGCCTTCTTCGATATTACGCGCTGCGCCGAAGAACTTCTTGGGCGGGTACAGCGCCGATGGATCCATACCGCCCGAAAGCGTGCGCCCGGATGGGTTGACCACCAGGTTGTAAGCGCGGGCGAGACGGGTGATCGAGTCCATCAAGATTACCACGTGGCGGCCAAGTTCCACCAATCTCTTAGCGCGGTCTAAGGCAATCTCGGCAGTGCGGACGTGCGAGGTGACAGGTTCATCGAAGGTGGAGGCAATCACTTCCGCATCCACGGAGCGATCCATATCGGTCACTTCCTCGGGGCGTTCGCCGATCAGCGCGACGATCAAATGCACATCGGGATATTTGTTGGAAATCGAGTTCGCAATTTGCTTGAGAATGGTGGTTTTCCCCGCCTTGGGAGGAGAGACGATCAAGCCGCGTTGCCCGCGTCCGATGGGAGTGATCAGGTTGATCAGGCGCGGGGCGAGGGCATCGTGCTCGAGTTCCAGGTCAAATCGCGTTTCGGGAAAGATGGGGGTCAGGCTCTCAAAGGTCGGGCGGCGGCGGGCCTCTTCGGGGTCCACGCCGTTGACCGATTCCACTTTGAGCAATCCGTAATGCCGCTCGGATTCGCGCGGGGCGCGCACGTGCCCGATAATCAAGTCGCCGCTGCGCAGGTCGTAGCGCCTTAATTGCGCCTGTGAGACGTACACGTCTGTATCGCTGACGCGGTAGTTCTCGAAGCGCAGGAAGCCGATGCCTTCGTTCATGATCTCCAGCACGCCGCCGCGCACCTCGATGCCTTCTTTTTCGGCCTCGGCCTGGCGGACGCGTACGATCAGCGCTTCTTTTTTGAGACGGTTGAAATTTGTGATGTTCAGGCCTTTGGCCATGACCCGTAGTTTTGCCAGAGGTTCGTTTTCAAGCGCAAGTATGTCCATAATTCCTTCCAGGGTGTTTTACGTTGGGAAATGTGAAAGAGGCCTATGCCCCCACGGCAAGGCCAATGTTTCGGTTAATTGTGAGACAAGGGATTTTCGTTCAAAGTTGAGGGGATGACCTGATGCAGGCGGGCGGAAACGCCACGCTCAATCACAGGTCTCGGTTGTGAGGCAATTGGGGAAGTTGGCCTGATTATAGCACGCACATGCTTGAGTTGCAAGCAGGATTTTCAAAAAGAGGACTTTGGTCGGATAGTGCAATCCTTTCAACACCCTCATCCCGCCTGTAAAATGCGATTTTGCAAATCCCACAGGCGGCGGTAGAGACCATTGGCTGAAATCAGTTTACTTTGCATGCCACGTTCCACGATCTGACCGTGATCCATCACGAGGATTTCATCCACGTTTTCCAGTCCCACCAGGCGATGCGTGATGAGCAGGGAAGTTTTCTTTTTCATCAAAGCAAAAAGGGTTTCCAGTATTTGCTTCTCGGTCAGCGGGTCGAGATTGGCGGTGGGTTCATCCAAAATCAGGATCGGCGCGTCTTTGATGATCGCGCGCGCAATCGCAAGCCGCTGGCGTTCGCCGCCCGAAAGCCGCAGTCCCTGTTCGCCAATCAGCGTGTCGTAATCTTTCGGCAATCCCATAATGAAGTCATGGATTTGCGCGGACTTCGCGGCGGATTCAATTTCCTCTTTTGTGACTCGACGACGCGCGAAACGCAAATTTTCATAGACGGATGTGTTGAAGAAATAAGCATTCTGGGAGACGAGACCGATGCGCGCGCGGACCCCATCCTGGTCCAGGCCATGCAGCGAATCCCCGCCCAGAGTGATGTCGCCCGAACTGTAATCCCAGAAACGCAAAAGTAAATTGGCAAGCGTGGATTTTCCCGCGCCGCTGGGTCCAACGATGGCGATGGAGGTCAAAGGTCGAAGGTCGAAGGTCACGTGTTGGAGGGCGGGGGGGAATTGGTTGGGATAGGAGAAAGTTAAATCCGTAATTCGTAAATCGTAATTCGTAATTCGTGACCGTTCACTGTTCACTGATAACTGATTACTAATTACTGGTTTTGTATCCACCACTTCAAACAATCTTCGCGCGGCTTCGCGGGCGGAGTTCCACATTTGCGCGGCGAGCGGCAAAGGCATGACGGCTTCGAATGAGGCGAGTGTGAGCAAGGATAACGAGGCCAGCATCGGGCCAGCCAGAGTCCCTTGGTTGACAAGCGGGATGGCGAGCACCAGGATCGTCCACGTGCCGAGATGGATCAGCAGGGTCGTCAGGCCAGAGTGAAAACCCGTGACGCGCGCCATGCGGCGTTGGGCGTCTCCGTAGTCGCGTCCGTTGGCAGAGATTTGATTCAGGCGTTCGCCGGCGCGGCCGTAGGCGAGCAAGTCTGCCATGCCCTGGATGCCGTCCACGAGGCGGATGTGCAGGTCGGCGCGCAAGGTGATCGTGTCCACGCCGGGGCGGCGGCTGGTGACTTGCGCGAGGATGGGCAGGATCAAACCGAGGGCGAGGAAAAAGGTCAGATACACAGGAGCAAGCAGGGGGTGGAAAGAGCCGAGAAAAATCGCAGTGAAGAGTCCCACGAGGAGGGCGGTCAATGGCGGCGAGACAACGCGCACGTAGAAATTTTCCAATGTTTCCACATCCCCGATGATGCGTGAGAGCAAGTCGCCCGCGCGGAAGTCCATCAGGCGGGCGGGGGCCAGCGGCTCGAGTTTTTCGTAGAACCAAACGCGCAGGCGCGAGAGAAGGCGGAAGGTGACATCGTGCGAGACGAGGCGTTCGGCGTAGCGCAGGAGGCCGCGCATAATGCCGAAGAAACGCACGCCGACGACCGAGACGCCGAGGTCCGCGACGGAGGGATGCAGCGCGGCGGTTGAGATGAGCCAGGCGGACGTGCCCATCAACGCGACGCTGGAGCCGATGGTGCCTGCGCCGATGACGACCGAGAGTGCGACGAGATGCCAACTGCCGTTGAGGAAGGAGAGCAGGCGGGGGAGGATTTTGGATTGACGATTGACGATTTCAGATTGGTAATTAGTAATTGGTAATTGGTAATTGACGGTGGACGGTTGAACGTTAAACGTTGAACGTTCAACGTTTAACGTGGAATTTGACTTTTGACTTTCGACTTGCGTCTTGACCATATTCGCGTACGTGCCATTCTTCGCCATTAGTTCGCGGTGCGTGCCTTGTTCAATGATACGGCCTGAGTTGAGGACGATGATCTGATCGGACTGGAAGATGGTGTTGAGACGATGCGCGATGGTGATGGTAGTGCGTCCTTGCATGAGCAGATTTGTGGATTCTTCGAGCAGGGATTCGGTTTCGGGGTCGAGGCTGGAGGTGGGTTCGTCGAGGATCAGGATGGGCGCGTCTTTGAGGAAGGCGCGCGCAAGCGCGAGACGTTGGGCTTGTCCGCTGGAGAGACGCGCGCCGCTTTCACCGATGACTGTTTCATATTTCTGCGGAAGCGATTCGATGAACTCGTGCAAGTGCGCGGAGCGTGCGGCAGAGATGACCTGTTCATCGGTTGCTTCGGGGTTGCCGAGTTTGATGTTGGCGGCGAGCGTGTCGTGGAAGAGATATGGTTTTTGGGGAACCCAGGAAATGAAAGGATGAAAGATGAAAGATGAAAGATGAAGGGGCGTGCTGCGTGATTGGTAATTGGGTATTGGCGATTGGTGATTGGTGATAATCGCGCCTGAGGTAGGTTGAATGAATCCCAGCAGGAGGTTGACAAGGGTGGTTTTGCCCGCGCCTGTTTTGCCGACGAGCGCGATGTGCTGACCTTCATTTATTGTCAGGTTGATATTTTGCAAGGCGGGCGTTGTTTCCCCTGGATACGTGAAGGAAATATTTTCAAGCGTGATAGATGCTATTTCTTCCGCTGACCGATCACTGATTACTGATGACTGATCACTGATTACTGGCGTGTCCAAAATTTCATAAATCCTCTTCGCCGCAGTAGTCCCAGACATGCCTGCATGAAACCTCGCGCCGAGTGCGCGTAATGGCATGTAGAATTCTGGAGCCAGCACAAGCAAGAAGAGCGCGGGCTGGAAATCCATTTTGCCGTAGAGCAGGCGGAATCCGATCTCGACGGCGATGATGGCTGTGCTGAGGGTCGCGAGCAATTCGAGCGCGAGCGCGGAGAGGAAGGTGATGTGTAACACGCCCAGCGTCGTGTCGCGGAACTTGTCGCTGACTTCGGCGATACTGCGCGTCTGCGCTTTGGATTGGCCGAAGAGTTTGAGGGTGGTTAGTCCTTGCAGACTGTCGAGAAAGTGTGCGCTTAACAGTCGCAAAGTGTCATATTGACGATGAGTGACAATCTCCGCGCCTTTGCCGATCATGATCATAAAAAATGGGATTAGCGGCGCGGTGATGAGAAAGACAAAGCCAGACAGTAAATCAATGGGGAAGACAACGATCAGAATCGAGAGGGGAACCAATGTGGTGATAACCAGTTGCGGAAGGTATTGGCTGAAATAGGCGTCCAGCGCTTCGATGCCTTCGACGGCCGCGGCGGTCAACTCGCCCGTGCGTTGTCCGCGCGAATAGGCGGGTCCCAGTTTGAGGATGTGCGCGAAGAGCCGTTCGCGTAAATCTGTTTTGATTTTGACCGCGACCGCGTTGGCTGAGACTTCGTTGAGCCAGGTCAGGAGTGCGCGTCCGCTGATGGCGACCAACATCAGGCGCAGGAGTCCCATCACTTGCGCGAGGGACTGTCCACGCAGGAAGACGTTGTTGATGGAACTGCTGAGGAGCCAGGCCTGCCAGATGGTCAGCAGACCGGCCAGAAGTCCGGAAAGAATCGTCAAGGCCAGGGCGAGGCGGGTGTCGCGGGTGAGGGTCAGAAGTCGGCGGTGCATAAGTCGGATTAAATGTTGAACGTTCAACGTTTAACGTTGAACGTTCAACCTGAAATGTGATTAGTAAACGAGGCTCTTTTTGTCGGCAGTGATGCGCTTGCGGAACATGTAGTACGTCCAGCCTTGATAGGCGAGGACGATGGGAACGAAGATCAGCGCGACGATGGACATGACGGTCAGCGTGTATTGCGAGGAGGAGGCGTTGTAGATGGTCAGCGACCAGTCGGGGTTGGTGGTGGAGACCATCACGTTGGGGAAGGTCATCAGGAAGAAGGTGATCTGCGTGAAGACGATGTTGAGCGCGACCAGGATGAAAGCCCAGCCTTCGCGTTTCTGGTTGATGAAATATCCAGCCGCCAGCAGGAAGGCGATTGCCGCAATTGGCACAACGCCAGGGCTGACGATGCCGCGCGCCCAGAAGCCCGCGATGTAGGTGAAGATGCCCAGCGCAATGTACAACACCGTCGCGGCGACCCACAATTTTTTGGCGGTCGCGTTTACGCGTTCGCGCAGTTCGCCTTCCAGTTTCAGGCCGAGGAAGTTCGCGCCGTGCAAGAGGAAGACTGCCACGGTGGTCACGCCGCCGAGCAGGCCGTACGGATTGAGCAGGGTGAACAGGTTGCCCGTGAACATCTTGTCCGCGTTGATCGGGACGCCGCGCGCCAGGTTGGCGAAGGCCGCGCCCAGCAGGAGGGCGGCCAGGAACGAGCCGATGGCGATCATCCAGTCGAAGCGGCTGCGCCAGGCGGGATTGGCATCCTTGGAGCGATATTCGAACGCCACGCCGCGGATAATCAAGCCGATCAGCAGAAGGAACAGGGCGAGATAAAATCCGCTGAACATGGTGGCGTACCATTCGGGGAATGCGGCGAAGGTCGCGCCGCCCGCGGTCAGCAACCAGACTTCGTTGCCGTCCCAGGTGGAGCCGATGCTGTTGATGATGGCGCGGCGCTCCGCATCTTTTTTGCCGATGAAGGGCAGGAGCATTCCCACGCCGAAATCGAAGCCTTCGAGGAAGTAGAAGCCGATCCAGAGAACGGCGATCAGGATGAACCAAAGGATTTGTAGAAATTGGTAGGACATGGTTTGTTCCTCCGCGTTTAATCTTGCGATCCAACAATGGCAGGCGCGACATCCACCGATTCGTGGATGGCCGCGTCGGGTCCCGCCAGGGCGGTTTTCTTCATCAGGTAGACCATCGCAACCGCCAATGAGCCGTACACAACGGTGTAGCCGATGAGCGAAATCCACAGGTCGAGGACGGTCAGGTTCGGGGAGACGGCATCCTGCACCTTGAGCAGGCCGTAGACGATCCAGGGTTGGCGTCCCATCTCGGTCAGGATCCAGCCCGAGGCGTTGGCAAGATACGGCAGGATGAGCACCCAGGGGACCCACTTCATCCATTTGGCTTTGGTGATATCGCCGCGCATCATTTTCCAGACGAAGAAGGCGGCGATGCCGATCATGATGAGACCGAAAAACATCATGATGCGGAACGTCCAGTAGGTGACGATCATCAGCGGAATATAATCGCCGGGACCAAATTGCGCCACCGCCTGCGCTTGAAGTTCGTTGACGCCTTTGACTTCACAAGTGAAGTTGTTGCAAGCCAGGAAACTCAGGGCGTACGGAATGCGGATTGACCAGACTTCCTGCTTGCCGCTCAGATCGCCGATGGTCAGCAGGGAGAACGACGCGGGTTGCTCTGTTTCCCAGAGGGCTTCGAGCGCGGCCATTTTCATCGGCTGGGAGGTGTACATGAACTGTCCCATCGCGTGGCCGCCGAAGAAAATCATCAGGCTGGCGACCAATCCCACCCAGGCCGCCATTTGGAACGAGCGCTTGAAAAAGTCCACGTTCTGTTTGCGGACGAGGTGATACGCGCTCACTGCCAGGATGAGAAAGGCCGCCATGGCAAATCCGTCAGAGATGGAGTGCCAGAAGAAAATCCAACCTTTGGGATTGCCGATCAGCGCGAAGAAATTGACCATTTCCAGGCGTCCGTTGGCTTCGTTGAACGCATAGGAAGCGGCGGGCGGAGCCTGCATGAAGCCGTTGGCGAGCAAAATCCAAAGCGCTGAAAGATTTGAGCCGATTGCCACCAGCCAGATGGCGGCCAGGTGCGCCTTCTCTGGGATTTTGCCCTCGCCGAAGATCCACATGCCCAGGAAGGTGGATTCCATGAAGAAAGCCAGCAGGGCTTCCACCGCCAGCGGCGCGCCGAAGATGTCGCCCACGTAGCGGGAATATTCAGACCAGTTCATGCCGAACTGGAATTCCTGCACGATGCCTGTGACAACACCAATGGCAAAGTTGATCAGGAACAATTTGCCCCAAAACTTGGTCATCTTGCGCCAGGTCTCATCTTTGGTCTGGTAGTAGCGCGTTTGCATAAACGCCACGAACCAGCCCAGTCCCAGCGTGAGCGGGACGAACAGCCAGTGGTAGATGGTCGTTAGACCAAACTGCCAGCGTGAAAGGGTAATTGGATCCATAGATTCTCCTTTTGCAAAATTTATGCACGCGTCCCTCGGCGCGTGCGGATAACCTAATCCGGGGCCGGCGCGTTCAGCGGGATGCCGGCCGTTTCATTGACCAGGTCTTCGAATGAGACGGATGCCATTTCCCGCAACATGGCAACCTGCACGCGTCCCCATTTGGATCGCACGGGGCAGTTGACCCGGAATGGGCAATCATCCTCTCCTTTGGCTTGCATGCACTCCGAGAGCAGGATTGGCCCTTCGAACATTTCCACCACATCCCCCAGCGTGATCTCGGACGCGGGGCGGGGCAGTTCCAGTCCGCCATCGCGCCCGGCGAAGGTCCGCACCAGGCCGCTTGCCGCCAACTGCGCCACAATGCGGGAAATGAACGCCTTGGGAATCAACATCTCGCGCTGGATACTCCCTGAAGACAGCCGCGTTCCCAGCGGACGTTTGGCAAGTGCCAGTACCACTCGTACCGCATAATCCGTTTGACGGTTGATTTGGAGCATTTTTATCCTTAATATCTTGCATAACTAGTAAACGATTACTCTTATTGTAAGAATTATTGTGTAAATAATAACGTATTGAATGTCACTAAATATATTACACAAATGTCACATTTTTCACAAGTGGCAGTATGCTTGCTTGACTCCCAGTCAAAGCGATATAATTCCTTCATTCCAAAATCCCCGGAGGGAGAATGCCTCAAACCAAAAACCGCGCCGTTATGAACTGGCTGTTCACCTTTGCCGCCATCGTGGCCTTTCTCGTCGTCTTTGGCGGATTCGTCCGCCTCACCCGTTCGGGGCTTTCCATCGTCGAGTGGAATCCCATCAGCGGGTCCATCCCTCCCATCGGCGGGCAGGCTTGGGCGGAGGAGTTCGCCAAGTACCAGCGGACGCCCGAATTCATCTACGTTAATTCGGGTATGACACTGAATGAGTACAAGTACATTTTCTACATCGAGTGGATCCACCGCTTCCTCGCCCGCCTGGCAGGGTTGGTTTATGCCATCCCGGTTTTTTATTTTCTCTTTCGCAAAACCATCCCGTGGAAGGAATTTGGCGTTTACTTTGCGATGGGATTGCTTTTCATCGGACAGGCATTCATGGGCTGGTTCATGGTCGCCAGCGGATTGGTGGATCAACCCGCGGTGGACCATTTCCGCCTGACCCTCCACCTGCTTTTCGCCCTGACCCTGCTCGGGCTCGCGCTGTGGACAGCGTTCGGCCACCGATACGGATTTCCCGACCCCGCCCAAAAATCCAAGTGGTCGCCTCTCTCGAAGCTGGCCGCGGCCTCCTTCCTCATCCTGCTCATTCAGATTTCCTACGGCGGTCTCGTCGCGGGATTGAAGGCGGGCCACGTCTCGAACACCTGGCCGTTGATGCTGGGGGAGTGGGTTCCCAAAGGCATTTTCGGCGCGGACGGATTTGACTGGAACAACCTGATTGCCGTCCCGCAGACGGTGGTGTTCCTCCATCGCTGGTTCGCGTTCGCGGGACTGATTGCCGTGCCGCTGGCATATTTCCAGGCGAAGAAGCGGAACTATCCCCCCGAAATCCTGCGCGGACTTTTGTGGCTGGTCGCGGCGGTGACAGTCCAGATCACGCTCGGCATCCTCGTCGTTTTGCTCAACGTGAACATCGCGGCCGCCTCCATCCACCAGGCGGGCGCACTGGCGTTGTTCTGGCTGGCGATCTTTTTCATCCACCACTTGCGGGCGCTGGATCGCGAACGCGTGAAATAACCCCAACGGAAAATGAAACGGACAGGCTGATGATCAAAGCCTGTCCGTTTTTTTATCTGTGGCGCAAACCCGCACCTGCGGTGGGGCAGGTGTTGGCAATTTGCGCTGCCACAACTTGAACCGACTGTTCAGGCGGATTGCAATTTTGCGTTGCAGGCCTCGACCCACGCCGCGTCCATTTTGATCAAGCGGTTCTTTTTCAAATTTTCCTTCATCATCCAGAGGATATCTGGGTTGGGGCTTGCCAACCATTTTTCCATGGCGGGTTGGCCTGCCTCGGGCAACGCGGCAACGGCCACGCTCCAGCAATAGCCCATCGCCTGCCGCAGGACTTTGAACGCCACCTCCTTCGGGTTATCTGCCTCCTGCATGGACGCGGTGATCTGGTCGAAGATTTGCAGGACGCGCCGGGCGACGAGCGGCTCTTTCAGCAGACGCGGCTCGGCCAGGGCCGCGGCCATCGCGCGTTTTTCGTACCAGTTTCCTTGGTGCCATTGGCCCATTTCTTTCAACAATAGTTGCATATCCTGGTCGCCGACCAGTTGCAAGCCAGTTGCCATGGCCTCACGGATGCGCCAGCGCGGATCAGAGGCGTAGACGCGCAGGCGCGCGAATAGCGTCGGTTCAGTGGCGGCCAATTTTCCCAGTCCCAGCACGCCGCAAAAAACAACGAACACCTCGGGTGTGTTTTCCTCCGCTTGGACGGTAAGGAATTGCTCGAATTGCTTTTTGTTTCCCTGTTGCGCCACGACGTGCGCCAACTCCAAATTGCCGCGCGGACCGGGCAACCCGGAGTTCTTCAGCAGGAACGGCGTCCAGTCTTTCCGTTCTTTCAGTTCTTGGCGATATTCTTCAATCTTTGACATGGTTTAGCTTTGCTGTGTGAACGACCAATGCGTCTGAATGATCTGCCAGCTTGCGCCGCTTCGACGGTAAACCTCGGTACAGTTCCAGCGGCTTCGAACTTCCCCGCCATAGGAAACGTAGTTGAAGGTCAACACGGCCATATCTCCGCAGGCCTGCGCAAGTGGGTTGAACAGCTCATAACGGTCAATGTGAACCTGGCCGCGGATATTTTCGTAATATTGCGTGAGCGCCTCCAGGCCGTCAATCCGTTTTTCGAGATATGGATCGAAATACACCACATCGGGCGCGGAGATTTCAAGGAAGCCGGAGGGATCGCCCTGTCCCCAGCGATCCAAGGCGACGCGCTCCATGGCGATAATGAGAGCGGGGATGTTTTGATTATTTTCGGTTTGCATGGATCCTCAGGGATATGGTTTTCATGGACCAACAATGATCAGCAGATACACCGAGTCCCCGAATAGCGTTCCGTCGGGGGAGACGGCCTGCCACGCGCTTTGATACGATCCAGCCTCCGCGGGCGCGGTGAAGATAATTCTCAGGGTGACACGCGCGCCCGCGCGCGCGGGATAAAGCGCCACTTCGGTCGGCGCGCCGAGTGTCTCGCCGCCGACCCAACGCAGGCGGTAGCGCGCGTCCCAGTCGCAGGCGCCGCTGTTTTGGACCAGCCACTGTTTGTCTATGAACTGGCCAGGCAGGACGACGGTGTCGTCTTCGAAGGTCAGGTCGGCCAGCCAGGCCAGGCCGTTCGCGCAGGCGGGGGTGGGGCCGGGGGTGGGTGGGGGAATCGTCGGGGTGGGCGCGACCGCTGAAGGTCCAGGGAGAGGCGTGGTTGGGGACGCGGATCCGCTCGGTGGGCGGAAGAAGGTCGGTGCCGCGGTGGGCGCGTCCCACGGGGGCAGGCAGGCGGGGAGAGTCCACAGGAGAATCAAAATGAACGCGGTCATCCACTTGGATCGGGTGTGGAATTCCGCGTTCATCGTTTTGATCTTGAATCGCCCTTCGATCGCGAAGCACTCAGGGCTGTGGATTAAACTTCTTCTTCGGCCGCGCCGCTTTCGGATTCGCCGCCCATGTCAATCGGCAGGACGAGTTCGCCGCCCAGGGCTTTGGTGCGGATGACGCCTTCGATCTCGGCCGCCAGGTCGGGGTTGGCGCGCAGGTAGTCTTTGGCGTTTTCGCGGCCCTGGCCGATGCGGACGTCGCCGTAGGAGAAGAAGGCGCCGCGTTTGGTGATGATCTCCAGTTGCGTGGCGAGGTCGAGCAGGTCGCCGGCTTTGGAGATGCCTTCGTTGAACATGATGTCGAACTCGGCGGTGCGGAAGGGCGGCGCGACTTTGTTTTTGACGACGCGTACGCGGGTGCGGTTGCCGATGACTTCGTCGCCGACTTTGATGGACTGGATGCGGCGCACGTCGAGGCGCACGGAGGCGTAGAATTTGAGGGCGTTGCCGCCGGTGGTGGTTTCGGGGTTGCCGAACATGACGCCGATCTTCTGGCGCAACTGGTTGGTGAAAACGACGGTGGTCTTGGTCTGGTTGATGGCGCCGCTGAGTTTGCGGAGCGCCTGGCTCATGAGGCGCGCCTGCACGCCCATGGTGGCGTCGCCCATGTCGCCTTCGATCTCGGAGCGCGGGACGAGCGCGGCGACCGAGTCAACCACCACGATGTCCACGCCGCCGGAGCGGACGAGGGTCTCAACGATTTCGAGGGCCTGCTCGCCGGTATCGGGTTGCGAGACGAGCAGGTTGTCAATGTCCACGCCGCACTTGGCCGCGTAGGTGGGGTCGAGGGCGTGTTCCATGTCAATGTACGCCGCGGTGCCGCCCATCTTCTGGGACTCAGCCACGATGTGCTGGCAAAGGGTGGTCTTGCCGGAGGACTCGGGGCCGTAGATTTCGGTGATGCGGCCGCGCGGGACGCCGCCCACGCCGAGGGCGATGTCGAGCGAGAGCGATCCGGTGGGGATGGTTTCTGTGACCATGGTATGCGCGTCGCCGAGGCGCATGATCGAGCCTTCGCCGTAGCGTTTGAGGATGTCGCCGACGGCTTTATCGAGGACGGCTTTCTTGCCTTCGTCCATGACCGGGCCGGATGCGGTATGTTTTTCCTGTGTTGATTTTTTTGCCATGATTGTTCTCCA
The DNA here is from genome assembly GCA_964371065.1 of uncultured Anaerolineaceae bacterium. GTDB lineage: Bacteria > Chloroflexota > Anaerolineae > Anaerolineales > Villigracilaceae > Denitrolinea. Next base: position 19,828 of record CAYJLS010000077.1, read on the forward strand.
AGGGAAAGGTTCCAGGTACATTTCGTTTGGTCGCCGAGAGTATAGCACAGATGTTCGGGTCGTCAAGGGAGTTTGAT
>CAYJLS010000078.1:0-19624 GCA_964371065.1 uncultured Anaerolineaceae bacterium
TTGGCCTTCCTGATCCAGTGGCTGGTCTTCATCCCCGCCTACATTTTCCAGACCGAAAAATTCTTCGACCTGACGGGAGGCATCACCTACATCACCGTGATCGGCGTCGCAGTCTGTTACAGCAGATACAGCGCCGATCTGGACGCGCGCTCCATTTTGCTCGCGGCGTTGGTCATCATTTGGGCGATCCGTCTTGGCTCATTCCTGTTCGGCCGCATCAAAAAAGCAGGCAAGGATGATCGTTTCGATGAACTCAAACCTTCCTTCATCCGCTTCCTCAACGTGTGGACGATCCAGGGACTGTGGGTCACATTCACCATGGCCGCCGCGCTGGTCGCCATCACGACGGTCAACAAAAAAGAGTTGGATGCGTTCGCGGTTGTCGGTCTTTTGGTCTGGATCTTCGGCTTCGCCTTTGAGGTCATCGCCGACTCGCAGAAGAGCCGCTTCAATGCGGACCCATCCAACAAAGGCAAGTTCATCCAGACGGGATTGTGGTCTCGCTCGCGGCATCCCAACTATTTCGGCGAGATCGTCCTGTGGATCGGCGTGGCAATCATCGCATTGCCTGTTCTGCACGGCTGGACTTGGGTCGCGATGATCTCCCCGCTCTTCGTCACCCTGCTCCTCACCCGCGTCAGCGGCGTTCCTTTGCTTGAGAAGAAAGCCGATAAAAAATGGGGCGGACAGGCGGATTACGAAGCGTATAAAAAGAACACGCCCGTTTTGATTCCACGTTTGGGCTAAAGAAAAATGCGGTTGTGGAGTCTTCATCCATCCTACCTGGATGCCAAAGGGCTGGTTGCCTTGTGGCGCGAGGGATTGTTAGCCCAAGCCGTACTGTCGGGACAAACCCACGGCTACAAAAATCATCCTCAACTGGAACGCTTCAAGTCCCAGCCCCATCCGCGCAGTGGAAGAGGTAATATGGCTAATGTAGATTACTTTGGTGTGCGGGTTCACTCTCTCCCAGAACCTCTCAACAATGTCTTCCCTGGAATGAACCGGTAATGGAATGGGTTGACGAATATACCTCGAACCCATTTTGCCGCATATAAATTCCCAATTCCCGATACGGGATGATAACACTGTAGAGCCTGGAGCATCTACAACTCGCGAATGATGCGCTCGGGCGAGTCCATAATTAGCCGTACTTCAAAAGAGAGAGGCGGTCACCCTTACGAAAGTCGTTTCACAATCAATCCAGTTTCTGTCTGACAGCCGAGCTCGTGATGTCTTGATCAAGCAAGAGATCCCGATGGAAGAAGAGATGGGGATGCAAGAAATCTAAGATTGTTTGCGACATGGTTCTAGGTACGAAAAACGCAACCCGGCAAGTGTACTTGCCGGGTTGCGTTTTTAGAGAAGTCTAAAAGGTGGTAAAAATCGTAGGGGCAGGTGGCGTGAGAACATCAGAGATTTTCAAGATATAAAAACATGAGTTGACTTGATAAAGTTGCCATGGAAGGGGAGCCAAGGCAATAACTAGTCGGCTTGTTTATGAATTAGCTCTCTGACCTTGAGCAGAACTTCATCCACGTTTTTGACTTTTGTTGGTTCAATTTTCGAAAAGAGAACCCTGCTCTCTTCAAAAGCTTGTTCGGCAAGTTCAAGATTTCCCGTATTTGCGAAAGCATAGCCCAACCAATACTGATTGTCTGCCAGACGTTTACCATCACCATCTTCCCGTAATAATTTATTGGTTTCTTCCAAGAATGGGCGGGCTAGATCATAACGTTGCGACTGCAAATGGAGCATTCCCACAGATGAATTTAGCAGAATTAATCCGGTTCGGTCCTTGAGCGAATCGGCAATAACGAGACTTTTTTGAAAGTATTGTAGAGCTGTGGAGAAGTCTCCTTTGTGCTGAGAAATCAAGCCAAGATTATATAGAACTAGAGCTTCACCCTGTTTTTCATTCCCATTTTTGAATTGCTTCAGTGCATCCAAAAATAAATCCTGTGCCTCATCATATTTGCCTGTTTGAAGCAATGTGCTAGCTCTTAGCATCGTGTTGAGCGCAATACCTTCCTGTCCGAGCTTAGAGAACATGCCAGCAGCAAACTCGGTGGCATTCTGAAGGTGGCCAACGGAGAGTTCGCCTTCTGTATTGTTATCCAACAGAGTCAAGTTATATTTGATTATCGCAATCTGGATATCGTCCGCACATTCATTTGCGTACTTTAGAGCTGTCTGCCAGTTTTCACGAGCACGTTTAACCTCCCCCGTGGCAAAAAAAACCGTTCCTAGTCCATAGTAGGCTTGTGCTAAATTCTGAGAGTCATTCTGCACTTCTGCCAGTTTTATTCCCCTCCGATATGTCTCAATCGATTTCTTGCGCTTACCTTGATTGCTGTACAGATGTGCAAGGCTTAATGTGTTTTCTGTCAGATGATTATCTTTATCTGTGTGGCGCAAATGATTAATGACATTCTCCAACCAATAATTCAGGACATCCCAGTAACCCTGCCCATCCAGAAAGATGTCAAGTGCATGGATGAGGGAAGAAGCTTCTGCCCAGTCACGTTGCTGTTTATAGATGTTTAATGAGGACAATAAATTTTCTAACTCCTCTTGTAAGGTATCATTGACAGCTTTGTTTTCTTCTGCTAGTGATTTATAGTAACTAGCAAAACGCAACCCTGCATTACGGAAAAATACCTGAGGATTGTTTTGGACACTCACTTTATTACTTTCACAATATCCGACAGGACAAAATATTGAGTCAAAGCATGTAGGTAGTATCGCATAGTTTTCAGGTTTGAGGATTCGCCAATTTCTAGTAATGACGATCGCCAGAGCTCCTGAATGCATTGATTTAATAGATCGTCAGGTAAGTCGCTTGCTACCTTTATAGCTTCATGCTTACCACCAATATTAGGTGCAAAATGCGCCATAGATATCAGAAGTTTTTTGCTATTTTCCGAGCAAAGGCGCCAAGATTCCGCAAAAATAAACCTGTAAAATTTCAAGTACTCATCTTCATCCGTGGTTGGTACTCTCATTTTCGTTATTTGCTCTAGCACCACATTCAGCGGTTTTGACTCAAGTTGACCAACAATCAATTTCAAGGCCAGAGGAGAACCGGTGGTTTTCGCTATTTGAAGTAATTCGCCAGATGAAGCATTTGCGACACGATCAATATTTCGCTCTCGTGCTGTCTGTCGCGCAAATAGAACGCTGTCATCTGATTGAAGATCATCCAGATGAAACGCATACAGATCGGTCTTGAATCGTCTACGGCTGGTTAGAAGCATTTTACTTGGATAGAGCAATGGCTTGAACTGCTGTGCAATATCGTCTTGTGGTTCCTTGGCTGTTTCGAGGTTATCCAGCACAACCAGCACGCGCCGGGATTTTAAGAGAATTTTGATCCGAGCGACTTTTTCATCTTGTTTGAGTTTATGCAGGTTCACCAGACCGAATTGACGCAAGAGTTCATCCAACACTGTCCCAAAAGTCAGCGCAGCAGTCCCTTGCTCACCTTGGGATAGAGAGAATGGCTGCTTTGCTGCTTGTATCCAAATGAAGGTATCGAAGAGTTCTTCTTTTTTGCACTGTTCAGCAACTTCTCTCACCAATGCCGTTTTACCGATACCACCCATGCCGTCCACGCCGATCATTGATTTCGCATCTGGCTCTCGTAAAGCTGCTAGAATCTCACCTACATATTTGTTGCGGCCAATCAACTGTGAGTAACCTTTACTTGGTAGTTCTGCCACGCTCTGGGTCTTTTTTGTTCCCACGGCAGGTTCATCCTTCTGATTGCTGACCATGAATAAAGGATTAATAGATTCTTTGGCAGAATTTGTGGAAGTGCGAACGGAAATAAATATCGATAGCGGAATGGATAGTAGCAAGGCAATTCCCAAAGCGATCACTATTTGCCAAGGCTTCGTGATAAAGTTCGGAAACAAAAAATCGGATACTAGGTTTGTGAGCAAATTTATCAATAGAGAAAGTAAAGACCAAAGGATAAGTGCGATGATCAGTGTCTTATTGTTCATTCCTGTCTCCTTAATAAACAGCATGGCGTCAAGGCTACATCCCAGATAGTTGGAGTTTGAGGTATATTATAAAGTACAAGGTATTATCTCGGTTGGCTGCAGTTTCGCCTCCTGCTAAATTCGTTTTCAAGGTCAATGGAACAGCTCATAATCTGTAAAATTATTGCCATGACTTCGGGAGTAATCAATTATGGAAAGCGATTCCTCGGATTTTAACTTCTTTGAGCAATCGGGAGATCGCTTAACTCGTTTCTATGTTGACTTGGCAGCTCAAGCGGAGGAGAAGCTGCAGCCATCTTCCCGTTATAGGTTGGGGCAAGACCAGAACCCCAAAGTGTCAATAGATGCGAATATTCGACTACTCCAAGAAGCTCAACTTGACCTAGATAGCGAGTGGGAAAACGTCTTATACATTTATGAGTTGATTAAAAAAAGTGGAGATCATCAACTCCTGATTCAATACGTTGATAGCCTTACACCCTATTTAGGTTATCGGGGAGAATGGCTGATGCTTGGGCAGTGGCTGGAAGACGGGGTTGCAGCTGCACAAGCGCGTAGCGATCCTGAATCAATCGGATCCTATTTGCTCGATCTTGGTTGGCTCGCCGAAGAAAGAGGCGAATGGGAAAAAGGATTGCAACACTATAACCGTGTGCTGAACCTTCTTGAAGAAACCCCATTCCCTCTTCTTGAGGCGATCACCCATCTTCGTTTAGGTTGGCTCTACAACATGAGGGACGATAGAAAAAAATCTCAGCAATGCTTTAAGAAATCTTTGAAGTTGTATAAAGAAATTGACAATCCGATTGGGACTGCAAATGCCACGCTTGGACTTGGTAGTCTCTTATCCGATATAGAAGAATGGGAAGAGGGTGAGAAACAACTCAAAGTAGCCCTTGATATTTATACCCAGATTGGTGATTCGACTGGTGTTGCCTCTGCCTATAACAACCTTGCCAGTCTCGCTTTACACAAGGGTAAAACCGCCCTCGCAAGAGAATATTACTTGGAGGATCTTGCCATTATGAAGCAAATTCAGATTAAGCAGGATCTGGCACAGGTTGAATTAGCACTCGGCGGGTTGGAGGTTAGTGCTGGAAATTGTGAGATGGGAATGGAGTACCTGCTTGCAGCTCAATCGGCATTTTCTGAGCTTGGAAGCTATCCTGATTTGGCTGACGTTTATTGGGCAATTGCTGCTGCGTACATAAAGAAGGATGAGATTGATACAGCCATTGAGTATTACCAGATGGCAGCTCAGATATACGTCGACTTGGATATTGCTCAGTCTTTTGCTCAAGTCACTAGGCAGATCGCATTGGCTTTTTCTGCGAAAGGGGATAATAACACCGCAGACAAATTTTATCGAATCGCTCATGATCACTTTGTTAAATTAATTGACCCTCGAGGCATTGAAAAAGAAATTATTGGAAATGCCTCTCGTATTTTTGATGAGGAGCGTGATTATTACTCTTTGCTAGAGCTTTATGAGTCTTTACGCACAAAAATGGTGGCAAGTGAAAGCTTGCGTGGACTAGCCCATGTGCATATAGCTCTTGGTGATACACATTCTATGAAAAACCGACAACTAGATCAGGCAATCACTTCCTATGGGAGTGCGTTATCCTGTTTTGAGTCTTTGCAGGATGCCCCCGGAATAGCTGAGGTAAAAAGCAAACTCGGCGATGTTTATCGCAATCTTGAACGTTGGGATGATGCAATACTTAATTACTCGAATGCCATTTCTTTCTACCAATCCGTGGGCGACAATTTGAATTTGGGGTGGACAAATAATTGGCTGGGAATCTGTTATTTTCACAAAAGGGAATGGAATCATGCCTTCGATGCACACCTGGCTGCTTTGCAAGCCAGAAGTAAGGAGGATGATATTTGTGGAGTTGGTTGGTCTCATCTAAACATCGGTGAATTATTTCAAGCCCAAGGCAACGAGGATGATGCCATCCTGCACTTCCGGGCTGCGTATGAATTCGCGCATAAGTGCAACAATCTGTCATTAGCTGGATGGGCGTATGCCGGCGTTGGCGATATCTATTTAGAAAAGGATAACATACAGCAGGCTATCCAGTTTTATCTTAAGTCAATCGAAGTCAGGACGCAGTTGCAGGATCGGTCTTCTCTAATATGGAGTTTGGTCTCAATTGGACACGCGTACAAGCGCTGTCAGCAGTTTGAAGATTCACTACAAGCATTTCAAGAGGCTCTACAAATCTCAAAGGATCTAGGAGAGGTGCACAATATTGCTGATCGATATCTCGATCTGGCTGAGCTCCACGTGAACATGGACCGACAGGACGAGGCTCTTACCTTGTATCAAATGACAGAGCAAATTTTCAGCGAAACGAACAATCACCAAGGACTCGCAATCACTGACTATGCAATAGCCAAGATATTCAACGCCAAAGCACAGTTTGTTGAGGAAATTAGTTACTATAAAAAATGGTTATTCCATATGGGGTATGCACCGTGGAGTCTGGGGAATATTGCTAACGTCTATGCTCTCCTGGGCGATGCATACTCCAATAATGGACAACCGGAGCAAGGCATTGAACCATATCAAAAGTGTTTGGAGATATTAGCAGGCATTGATGCGCCTGCTGCAACCGCCAGCGCCTATTTGGGGCTGGGAATTATCTACGGAAAATTAGGCTTGGTAGAAAAAGATATCGAAGCCCATGAGAATGCTTTGAAACATGCTGAAAAAAGCACAACAGCAGAAGATCTTGGGCTGTTTCAAGGCTGGTTGGCAGATAGTTACTTCAAGGCCAAGCAATTTGATCGTGCACTTAAATATTATTTTCGATCCGTTGCCACGTATGAACAATTCGAAAATATCGAATCACAGATCAAAACTCATGGGAAGATCGCTCTTACATATTGGAAGATGGGTATCGATGAAAAGCTAAAAGAATATGCGGACAAAGCGGCTTCCCTTATCAACAATTTGCAGGACCAAGAGCAAAAAGAAGATTTAATTAGATACGTACGTTTTCTTTTTGATGCTGAGGCGCGGTAAACTGGATGAGGTCAGATGAAATGGGATGAAAATGGGAAAAAGCGAAAGATACACTCGGCACAACGAAAAAATATGAGCAATCCAGTGAATCCCAAATATTCACTCATCGAAAAGGAAAAAGATAAAGCCAAGGTGAACAATTTGAGGATAAACCTGATTACTGTCTTGGAAAAATGGCCGTGTTGTTTCAATCTGATTGTGAACGTTAAAAAGCCTTGCAAGCTTGGGGCTGGGTCTTCAATCATCCTATTACTGCTGCATGGTTGGGTTTTTATGAAGTATGGTTGAAAACCGGAATTTGGCATGGACCGGAAGCCCCACACAAAACCGGTACAATAAAGATCACATCATGAAACGAGGCGCCCTGCAAACGGGCGCCTCGCATTTCCTTCTAAAAAATATACAGGAACAGGGATCCTTCTTGGTTGATCTGCCTACCGGTCAGTCCTCTCCACGCGATTTCCAATTCCAGGTCAAATAACATACCTCCATTGAGCATGGACAATTCCAGAATCTCGGTATTTCTGGGCAGGTTCATGAGAGGATGAACATTCCCAACCCGGGAAAGTTTGCTTTTCGCAGCCTGCTGGAATCGGCGGACATCCTTTGGCGATGAAGGCGAAAGCGCCACCTTTCCGGAATTCCCGGCTGTGCAAACCAGTACTTGCGGATCTTCAAAAAACTCGGATACGGTTAGAGCCATATTCTCGCCACTAACCCTGGTAATCATCTGGTTCAACCAACCGATCGGATCCTCCACGCGTACCTCCCGCGCCAGATGCTCGCGTTTGATACGCAGATCCTGGATGGCCCACAAGACCACCCGCTCGCGCAATGCATCAATTGCCCTGCGCTGTCGTTCATTCCCAAGACTGATCAAAGCCCCAAAGATGATCACCGCGGTGATCACGGCCAAAGCAAGAAGAAGTTCCATTTTGTGTTTCCTTTCGATTTGAAGTTAGTTCTCATCTTGCGATGAGTCAATTTGGTTGTGATTTGATATATGTTGCATCTTCTCACTCAACCGGCGTAAAGCCATCGGGCGCGGATCCACCACGCTGGCGGAGGCGACCACGATCATTAGCCCTGCCAAACCAAGGATTTGCCAGAGCGGCCACGTAGTCGGTTGTAGAGTTGGAGCACTTGGCGTGGGAGTGTGAACGATCAATACAGGAGTTGGAGAAGCAGGAATCCGGGTTCCCGTCGGAGTGGTAGAAGGCAACACAATAGACGTGGTCGTCGGCGTGAATGCCTGCGTCATGGTTGGCCAAATCCCATCTGGGATGGAAATTCTCCCGGCCGCGCTGGCGCACAGATTGTGATCGTCGCACACGCGCACCTGCACGACATACTCTCCGCTTGGCGCCAGCGTGCCATCCGCAAAACGCCGATCCCAAATTACCAATTCAGATTGCTTGTTCGGATCCACCTCTCGCGACACAGCCGACCAACGGTTTTGCGGGTCGGAAATCGTCAGCTTCACGCTGGCGATTGGATAGGTTTTCGGGGTCACATGTAAAGTGCCGGACTCCCAGATCCACCAATGCTCGGTCAGGGAAACGGACGGAGGCAATGGAAGCGCCGTTGGTAAGGCTGTATTGCTTGGGGTAAACGTCGGCGTTCGAGAAGGGGTTGATGTATATGTGGCTGTGGCGGTGAATGTTGTCGTATGTGTAGTCGTTGGGAGCGGCGTGCGTGTGGCAGTATTCGTTGGGGACGGAGTGAACGTCCACGTAGCCGTGGAAGTTGGCGTTCGAGAGGGCGTTGCCGTGTGCGTCGCTGTTGCGGTGGCTGTGTTTGTCGGGGTGAAGGTAAATGTGGAAGTAGCCGTATAAGTGGCAGTTGGAGAGGGAGTATACGTTGCAGTGTTCGTTGCCGTGGGTGTCGGCGTCCAGGTGGCGGTTGATGTCGCTGTCCCTGTGGGCGTCGCACTGGGAACGGTAGTGCGCGTTGGGGTGGAGGTAGGTGTAGGGGTTGAGGTGAATACCGCGGTAGAGGTCGGCGTAAACGTAAGGGTGGGCGTGGCAGTCGGCGGGGCGGCTACATAATACACATCCACCGAACGGAAATCCATGTACCCGCCCGAGGCGGTGAGCGTCCACGTGCGGCAACCGGCCGGCACGTTCATCGGCATGGAGACGAAGCCCGGCAGACTGAACCCCGGCCCGGCATACAGGGTGTAGGTCATGGTTGCAGAGCAGGCAGACAGGACGGCGTCTCCCACGTTGAAGTCATGCGAGAATGCCACCATCACTTCGAAGTAGGTTGTGTTGCGGTCAAAAGAGCCGCTCACTTCCCCTCCATTGGAAATGCGGGTGACTTCTTCCCGGCAGCCAGCGCCACAATACGTGCCGCCTTCGTCTGGTGGCAGCGATGTGCCATCCTTGTGCAAAAGGCTGATATATTGCACCGCTCCATTCCAATCAATGTAGCCAGTGTCGTGCGCCTGATCATAGGTGCGGCCTTCCAACAACGAAACCGCGCTCAGCGGACGCGCTGAAACGAGGCTGCTCGTCAGGAGAAGGAGGAGCAAGAGTAAAGAGGCAAGCAAGGGGTATTTCAATCGTGAGATCATGGTTTTTACTCGTAATCCTGGAAATCGCGGACTCCCAGATGAAAGATGAGAAAGAAAACGGTGGGTATCAACAGGCCAGACAACACACACAATCCGGCCAGCCATTCCACCAAACCATCGAGCCAATTCATTTGGAACCCTCCGCTTCCAGCATGTGCCACAGGCGTGCCACGGACAAATCGCGCCACCAGGTAATCTCATCCAGCAAGAGCTGGACTTCCCATTGCAACCCTTGCGGACTCAAACTACCCAGCCAGGTGTTCAGAAAGATTGGCAGCGTCTCCCCGGTGGGCGGTTGTGAGGCGCGGTGGTGTTTGTTCAACCAATCCAGAAACCTTTCTTTACGAGTTCCTTCCAGATCATTCACCCGGGCACAGAGGTCTGCAACAATTTGTGGGATGGTCATTAGCGATCCTGGAAGTGCCGGGCAAAGACCCAGGCGAGGAAGAACAGGAAGGCACCTGCGCCTAGGACTGCAAAGCCAGCGGGCAGAAAACCGAACAGAAAGAGAAAGCGAAGCCAGGACGCCATTTCAAAATCCTAATTTGAGGGGATCCTCTGCCGGGACCGGCTGGGTCACGCTTGCCTCTTTGCGCGCGATGCGCGCCGCCAGGAGTTCGTCCAGAAGATGCGCCACCGAAAGAGGCAACATACCCCTCAACGAATGGGCGGCGCGCTCCTGCCAGCCGTCCAGCGGCAGATACTCGTCCGCATGGGCGGCAAAGACCTCCTGCATCAGCGCTTGTACTCTGCCGGAGTCAGCGCGCGGCAACGGTTGGATCTGCGCCAGCGTCGGTGGCTGCCACTGCCCGTTGAGACGCGCCCGCAGCCAGCACTGCAGGGAGGGCAGGTCGAGGGTCATGTTCCCGTATCGGAGGCTGGAGTTCAACGCGGCGCGGATCAGATCCGCGTCTTCCGGGTCGGGCGAAAAGAACATTTGAGTGGAAGTGTTGGCGAGCAGAGCCTGCACCACCGGCTCCATCCCTTCCACTTTTCTCATGAGCGAAAGAGACTGCGCCAACACGAACATGCGCGCCCCGAACTTTGCGCCCTCGGAAAGCATGGCCTCTAGCCGCATTCCGGAACCAATCTCCTGGGCTTCATCCACAATGAAATAAAAGGGCGCGGGCGATTCCAAAGTAGCCTTGCGATAGGCGGCATCGAAAACGTTGTACAGGACTGAGGCGGTGAGTCGCGCCCCTTCGCGCCCCATCTCGCCGGAGGGCAGGCGCAGGACGATCCAGGCGCGTTGCTCCACCCACTTGTGCATATCCACGAAACAGTCCTGGTGCATGGCAGAGAACAACCAGGGCGAGAGTTCCAGCGCCATCACCTTCGAGAGCACCGGGCTGATCACCTCGGTGATCCAACTCTGGTTTTTGCGTTCATCCTCGCCGGTTTGCCCAAGCAGGGCATCCAATGCCAACGCGCCCATGCGGTCTCCCGGAGGGAGCAGGGCCATGGCTTTGTGCCGCCATTCCTTGTTGAAGGCCATGAAGACCACGTGCAGGAGTCCCAGCCCATCATTCGGATGATTCTGGTTCCAGACGTGCGCCAAGCGGAAGAGTCCCAATAAAGCGGCCTGCATACGCGGTCCCCAGTAGTCATCCCAGATGCGCCGCCCGATCTGTACGATGGCGTTGCCAGCCCAAGTGAAGTCCGGGACGGCCAACAAGTTCAGCGGGATGACCTGCGGTTGATCGGGGGTGATGATGCGGAGTCTCTTAATGGCGGCCTGACGTTGTTTATCCGGTAACTGGGCAACCGCGTCCAGGAAGGCGTCTGCCAACGAGACGTGCGGATCAACCAGGAAAATGCCGGGGGCGTCCTCGCCGCGCGCCAGCAGTTGCGAGAGCATGGCAAAGACAAAGGAGGATTTACCCGAGCGACTGCCGCCCGTTGCCAGTCCGTGTCCATCTGGATCAACGCCGATCATCTCGCCGGTGGCGACACTCTTCCCAATCTTGAAACTGGCTTCGAGCAAAGGTTGGGAGGGTGGCGGGGCAGGTACATCCTGCCAGACGGCACGATCCAGGAGACCACTGCCCTCGCCCAATTGGAGCGGGGCGATCAGGCCGGCCAGTTCCCCGGCAGGCAGCGGGAAACCATATTCGCGGATCTCCGGCCAAAGGCTCGGAAGTTCAAACTGATATTGCCGTCCATCCAACAGGGGCAGATCGATGGGCGAAGACAGACTCAACGCTACGTGGAAAAGCGGCTCCTGGATTCTTCGTTCAAGCACTTCTTTCGGGATCGAGCGCCAGTCCAGCCAGTCGCGCAAACCAAAGGCAGATGTAACAAAAAGTACACCGCCGGCGATCAGGCCAATCACACCGAAGAGCGGCGCCAACCAGCCCGCGCTCCACAAACCGCCGCTCACTCCAGCCACCAGCAGGCTGATGAATAGCAACGCACGCAGGAGAACGAGTTCCCTGCCCCACGGATTGGGTGTTTCGTTTTCCACGCCACCTTCGGTGCCATAGGCATAGGCCGATAACTTGCGCAGGCGCTCCTGCAAGTGCTCCTCGCGTCCCAAGACCCATAATTTCAGACTGGTTTCTTTTCCATGGCGCGCCGCGCTGATCAACTTGCTGGCGATGGCAAGCAACGGATCGCTGTCTTTGGCGGAAGCAAGTACCGAAGGCAGGCGATTGGAGGAAAACACGGAGAAACCGGAAGCGCGCACATCCACTTCTCCAAGAGAACGCCAGCGGCTGTGCTGGCCGGTCATGGCGGCCCAGGCATGCACGACTCCTTCGGGGACGTGCGGAGGAAGATAAAGCCGCACGCGCAATCCCATCGGCGAGGCGATCCACTCGATCACCGCTGGACTGGGAAGTTGTCCCAGCCAGCCCATCACCTGGGCGCGCAGGTCATCCAGTTTCAAGGGTGCGAAGAGCAGTTCCCAACACTGCCACTTGCCGTTGCACAGTGGGCAATCATTGGGAGTGGAAGCGAACTCATAGCCACAGGTCAAGCACATGTACCTGTTTTTGAGATGCATCATCGCAGGACTCCCGTGGCTCCAAGTTGTTTCCAGAATTGCAGCCAGGCCGGCGGGATGGAAACCAGGACCGGGAAAAGCGCCCCGCGTCCACCCGAAGGCGCGGCCAGGAAGACACGCGGCGGCAAACGCGAGGTCATCTCAGCATTCTTGCGCGCTTCACTTTCCGGGACGCCGAGGGAACGATAAAAGGCGAAGGCTTCGTCAGGTCCGAGTCTCCCAATGAAGGCGGTGGAGGCGAGACTGAGCGAAGTGGGATTCTTCATCAGGTCGGCGGGCAGGTGGGTGATCAAGGTCACACCAACGCCACGCTTGCGCGCCCGCCGTCCCAGTTCGTCCAGCAGGTCGGTGAAGGGGCCGCTGCGAAGTAAACGCCAACCCTCATCGATGAAGATGTCCATCGGCTGTTTTCCAATGGTCACGGAGTGATACAGGAACCAGGCCAGCACGGCATGCACGATGGCGCGGTTCTCCTCACGTAATGAAGACAGATCGAAGTTCCACCACTGGCCGGCAGGGAAATGCGGCGAGAGCAATGCCTTGGGACGATCGAAGAAGCCTTCGAACAATCCACCGCGCATGAAGGGACGCAGGAGCGCCAATGGCATGGCAGCCTCTGGAACATTGAGTGTGCCGAGCGTCTCCACCAGTTCGGCGATGGAACAGGGACCGGGACGCCGCTCCCATCTGCGTTTCACCGCCTCGTGTAATGCGGCTTGGACACCCGGGGAGAGTACGGATTCTCCTGCAAGCGCGGCGATCAGGAAACGCACAGCCAAGAGCAGTTCAGCCGGGTTCTCGCCCTGCAGAGGTTGGATCAGGCAGGTATACTTATCCTCCGGAATGCCAGCGGGAACGACGCGTCCCCCCACCGCTTCACACAGGCGGTTGTTCTCGCCCTCCGGGTCGATGGAGATCACTGTTCTTCCTTGCAGAAGGCGTTGCAACATGATCCAGCGCAGGAGGGTTGTCTTGCCCGACCCCGGTTCGCCCAGGATCAAGGTGGTGGCATGCGGCGGAGGCGGGACGTTGGGATCGAGTCCCTTGGTGAAGGAGAAATGCACGTCACGGCCATCCCGCGCATGCGTCCCGATCCAGACCGAGTCTTTGGCAGGCAACACCTGGCGTGAAGGCGCGGGGAGTAGTGGAAGGGTTTCTTCGAGAAAAAGGGTTGGCTCATCCAGACCGGGGAACAATCTCCCGCCCGGTTGGAAATTGTGCATAGCGCGCTCGGCGATGTAGAACAGACGCTGGGCGGTCAGCCCACGCGCGCGCAGTTGCGATTCGATCACGCGCCGCGCAGCCTCGGCTTCGTCGAAGCGCCCTCGTTCCACGAACAAACCGGCCATAAGCGCGATGCGGAAAGCCGGCTTGCCAAAGGTGAGTTCCGACTCAGCCGCGTCCATCGCCGAGTCGGAGGCGCGCTCCGCCAGCGAGGGACGCCTGCCGGTCTTCTCGGCCAGCGCCATCATGAAGCCTTCGAAGAGCGTGCGCCGAGCGCGCAAGGAACCGCGCAATACATCCGGCGGTTCGCGCCGCAGGGAGAGGGAGTAGATCACGGGCAGGTTGGGGTAGAAAACTTCGGCGGTGAGGCGCGACCAGGGGCGGTCTGTCTGGCCAGGTACGCCACTGCCGCGTGCGGAAAGAGGCAGGAGATATCCGCCCGGAAAGAGCAGGTGATCTTCCAGAATTTCCACGGCTTCAGAAGCAATAGCGGCGGCGAATTGATCTTGAGGCTCTGGCATGAGCCGCATGATACGAAGTTATCCACCAAGGTCCCGCTCGAGTGTCGCTAAGTGAGTTACAATTGTTATGTTTTTCTTTTTGAGGTTGTTCTTCTTATCTTCTTTGTTTACTGCGCTCTTGCTCAATTCTCTAGAAACCCAATAGATCAGGAGGCTTTTCGATGGAAAAAAAGAGCAGTGACACGCTTTCTTATCTCAGTGATAATGAGACAAAAGTCGATCTCTTGAGCAACGAATCCATCGCAGCGACTATCATCACCCTTCTTATTAAGCACCCAGATCAACCAGTAACAGTGGGTGTGCATGGAGACTGGGGTGCTGGCAAGTCTAGTATGTTGGAAATGATTGAAGCAGGACTTGCCAAACAAGGCAAAGTCTTATGCCTAAAGTTCAACGGATGGCGGTTTCAGGGGTTTGAAGATGCCAAAATAGCTTTACTAGAGGGGATTGTCACTGGCTTGCTAGAGAAACGCCCTGTACTCACCAAAACTGCTGATAAAGTAAAGGCCGTCTTTCGGAGAATAGACTGGCTGAAAGTGGCAAAAAGCGCTGGAAGTTTAGCGCTAACATCTTTTACAGGTATCCCTACTCTTGGCCAAATTCAAACCGTGATATCCACACTTGATACAATGTTTCGTGACCCATCTCAACGACCTGCGAAAGAAAAGGTTGATGCTGCGTTTGAGGTTGCATATTCACTAATTAAGCCTGGGGATCAAAGCAGAAACGTTCCTGAAGAGATTGGGGAATTTCGCAAAGCTTTTGATGAGTTGCTCATTGAAGCCAAGGTGGAGCGGTTGATTGTTTTGATTGACGATCTAGATCGCTGTTTACCTGAAACAGCGATCGAAACCCTTGAAGCAGTTCGATTGTTTGTTTTTACTTCTCGTACAGCATTTGTAGTTGCCGCTGATGAAGCAATGATCGAATATGCTGTTCGGAAACATTTCCCAGATTTACCCAACACAACAGGACCACAAACCTATGCCAGAAACTATCTGGAAAAATTGATCCAGGTTCCTTTTCGTATTCCGCCGCTTGGAGTACCAGAAACACGAATCTACGTAACCCTGCTCCTTATTGGTGCCGAACTAGGTGAAGAAGATGCAGACTTTATTAAACTGATCTCTGTAGCCCGCGAGCGCATGAAACGTCCCTGGGCGGGTGAAACAATAGATTTTGCTACTGTCAAAGGCATCCTAAAAGAGAAAGCTGACCGGATTAATCACGCGCTCAACCTTAGTGACCAAATAGGACCGATTCTAGCAGGGGGAACACAGGGAAATCCCCGCCAAATAAAGAGATTTTTAAACACCCTTATGCTAAGGAAGAGTACCGCTGAAGCCCGTGGTTTTGGCGATGATATATTACTGCCGGCACTGGCCAAGCTCATGCTTGCCGAACGCTTTTTTCCAAGTTTTTTCGACCAAATTGCCAGAATTGCCGTATCTTCGCCAAATGGTATTTGCGAAGATCTAAAACGTCTTGAAGTTTCTGTCTCGATTTCGGCATCTACGATTAGTCGGTTCGGCGATGAAGGTGATAAAGGTGTCGCAACCGAAAAAGAGAAAGAAGTAGCCAGTGTGTATCTGAGCGAGTGGCTGTCCTCGCAATATATCAAATCATGGGCGGCTATTTCTCCCTCGCTTGCTGATATGGATTTGCGGCCATATCTTTTCGTGACAAAGGATCGTAAGGATTATTTTGGAGCCACCACGGTTCTCGGACATCTTGCAGTTATTGCCGAGAAATTATTTGGACCAAAAATCGTAGTCCAAGCACATGAACAGGAATTGACACAACTTGCTGCCCCTGAGGCGGCTCAAGTTTTCGAATTGCTTCGAAGCCGTATCATGAGTGGCGCTTCATTTGAAGCAGAACCTGATGGGATCGCAGGTCTGACTGTTCTTGTAAAAGCTCATCCCCCCTTGCAGTCAAATCTTCTGGATTTTCTTGATACCCTCCCAGATGAGAGACTTGGAGCCTGGGTGGTTAAAGGTTGGAGTGATGCCATCAGAAATGAAGAATCCGAAAAACGGTTTATTCAGTTACTTCAGAAGTGGTCCAAGTCGAAAAATTCAATGCTGAAAACGACTGCAACTGCGGCATTATCAATGCAAAGGTAAGGTGACGAATGGGGACCTCAAATGCTTTCGGCGGTCCAGGTAACAACACACCACTGGTACCAAGCTGGCTGGAGCCTGACGCTCCAATCTTTCCAACCCCGCCAAACGGAATACCGCCTGATATGGATGGAGGGACGCCATATCCAGAAATACCGATGGCTCAACCACCCCTCAATAAGCCTCCTCCCTCTCCAAATCGGTTTGCGTCCGCGCGAACGAATATGACTCGATTCATCAAGTCTGGCGGAAACGACAATGCAAGTCGCGGGCGTGCAATCTCTCATTACGTGAGAATATCATCCGGTGGGGCACGACAGGCTGCACGCCGAATGGGATCCTCACGCGTATCTGCGGGACGATTGGCTGGATTTTTGTCAGACGTTGAAAGACGGGGGCAAAACGATGCCTTACAATCCCTAAATCTGGAAGAACTGGCGGGATTACCAATCTCAGAAGTATTCCTTGGAATGGTGGATTATCTTTGTCCTGATGGAGGAAGCATCGATGAAGGAATCGCACGGGGCGCCTTTATCGAAACAATTGTTGATCTGGCCCAAATTGGGGAGATAAATCTTGATGCGCTCAATTTTGATCAAATGAGGACAGTATTTGAACTGTATGTTACGCATACTATCGAGAATCGCTTATATAACGATATTGGCACCCAAATTATCCGCATACCGCCTGATATTCGCATGGCTCTCAGAATTCAAAACCAAATCCGTGATTTCATTCGAAGGGGAGTGGCTGACGCCTTAACGAGAATGAAGGATGCTATGCGACAATTAACAAGGGAGGGCGTGGGGGAATTTGTTGATCGTGTTTATGAAGATGCCTTTGGTATCCTGCTAAATCTTAGCGAAACGGAGGCTGAAGCAATATGAAACGACATACCATTGCTGGTCAATTTAGTTCCTACGATCGCCCTTCTATCTCAAGTAGTGACGATAGCCAGGTTACGTTTATTAATTTCTTTAAAACAAACAAAAAACTGCTCGAACATGGAATTGGAAAAGCCCTGAAAGATCTCATTTCACTTGGAATATTTCCATCGGAAATTGGGGTTGATTTATTGATTCTCGCAGCTCATGTATTCGCGGCGGATACAAGAATATCACGCAAAACCGAATCTCAGGACACCTGGACAAGAGAAATTCAATTGATCGTCCCGGTTAGCGATCCTGATCGATGGTCGTCAGCAACCAACATATTGGTTCAAATGTTGAATTTTCTAACTGGTGATCGTTGGATGCTGAGTTTCCGTCCAAGACCACGAGGATTTAATAGAATTGTACCGACCAAACCCAAGCGTGGAATTACTCCGCCATTTGATGGCATCGCACTGTTTTCAGGTGGCCTTGACAGCCTGATTGGTGCAATTGATTCCCTTGAGAACGGTCAAACGCCCTTGTTCGTAAGCCATGCTGGAGAGGGAGCTGTAAGCCTTTCCCAAGATACCTGTTTTAATATGCTAGAAGGAAATTGCCCGAACACACCAATTAATCGGTTGCGGGTTTGGATGAATTTTCCAAAGGGATTGGTTCATGGGATGGATTCTGAAAGCACGACCCGGGGACGGTCATTTCTATTCTTTGCAATTGGTGCCTTTGCAGGAACTGGCCTTGATAAAGAATTTGTCTTGCGTGCGCCAGAAAACGGCTTAATTGCCATAAATGTCCCGCTTGACCCAATGAGACTCGGGGCATTGAGCACACGTACGATGCATCCTTACTATTTATCCCGCTGGAATGATTTGCTAAATAAAATAGGCATAGACGGAATGGTTGAAAATCCATATTGGAAGAGTACAAAAGGCGAAATGATCATAAACTGCGCAAATGTTCCTTTATTGCAACAACTCATTCAGTATTCACTATCCTGCTCTTCGCCCACAAAAGGGCGATGGCTTGGACACGGTATCGAGCATTGCGGCTACTGTTTGCCTTGCTTGGTTCGCAGAGCTGCGCTTGTCAAGGCATTCGGAGATGACGGCGACCCAACCAGTTACACACTGGCTGACCTAAATTCGCGAACACTTGATACTGACCAATCTGAGGGGCGACAAGTAAGGTCCTTACAGTTTACCATTGAGCGCTTGAGAGGTAATCCAAATTTGGCAAAGTTACTTATTCATAAACCAGGCCCTTTATCAGGTCAATCACACGAAAACATGGCTGCTCTTGCTGATGTGTTTCAACGGGGGATGGATGAAGTTGCCACCTTGTTGGCACAAGTTCGAACATAAAGAGTTGTCCGAGGGTATCTAAGTGTCCATGAACCTTGTCGATTTCCATTGTCATCTTGATCTTTATCAAGATCATGAGGCTGCCATCTTGGAATGCGAACAAAAGGGTGTCCAGACGCTTACTGTAACAACAACGCCGAAGGCTTGGCCGCGAAATCGATCATTAACCCAAAACACCCTCTTTGTTCGCGCCGCTCTTGGGCTTCACCCCCAGTTGATTGAGGAACGCGCGAGCGAAATCCAGATTTGGGAAACATATTTATCCCAAACAAGATATATTGGAGAGGTCGGGCTTGATGCCGGACCAAGATTCTACCGTTCATTTGACCTGCAAAAGAAAATTTTCGAAAAAATATTGAAGCTCTGTAATCAGGCTGGCGGAAAAATCTTGACAGTTCACAGTGTAAGAACGCCCAAAACTGTTCTTAATATGATTGAAAAATATTTTTCACTGGGTCATGGTCGTGTTATCCTACATTGGTTTACAGGCAGTAAGGCTGAGGCAAAACGCGCTGTGGAACTAGGTTGTTATTTCTCAGTTAATGCCGAGATGCTGAGGAATGAGCATCACAGCGGTATGGTGAGAACACTGCCCGTCAATCGAATCCTAACTGAAACAGATGGACCGTTTTGTAAGTATCAGAGCCGTCCTATAAAGCCACCGGATGTCATTAACGCAGTGAATTTGCTGGCAAATTTATTCTCCAAAGAACCTTCGGAATTGGCGCAGATGATAGCGTCGAATTTGAAAGATCTTGAAGCGTTTTGATCTTGTGATTTACTTTAAAGAGATATTAAATACCCATCCGAACAACGACTGGATTGCTTGTTCATCTAAGAGAGTGTCTGAAAACTAGCCAAAACAGAGGAAGTCGGGCAAACTTGCAG
>CAYJLS010000079.1:0-19353 GCA_964371065.1 uncultured Anaerolineaceae bacterium
CCGTCACGGTTTCGCGGCCGCGGCGCGGAAGCGCTTGGTGATCTCGCGCTTCAAAATCTCCGCCGCCCGGGCATGTCCCTTTTCCTCGGCCAGGTGGAGCGGCAGTTTGTCATCGTTGGAACGCAGATGCAGGTCCGCGCCCGCCAGGATCAGCAGTTGGATGGATTCGACATCGCCGTTGGCGGACGCGATGTGGAGCGGCGTAAATCCGCCTCTTTCCCGGACGTTGGGCTGGGCCCCGTTTTTCAGCAAGATCTTCACGATGGAGGCGTGCCCGCCCGCCACCGCGGATTGCAGGGGCGTGGCGTGCAGTTCGTTGTTGGACGGCAGGTTGACGGAAGCCCCCACGGCCACGAGATAGTCCGCGGCTTCGAGATGCCCGAAGAAACAGGCTAGTCCCAGCGGCTGGAAACCATCCTCCGCCACCGCGTTCACCAGTTCGGGGTGACGCGCCAGCAGGCGCACGAGATGCGTGGTCCGCCCGGTGGCGGAGGCCTCGAAGATGTTCAGCGTCACGACCTTGTCGGCCAGGAAATCGGCCAGTCCCGCCTCGAGTTGGTAGGCGGCGGCCAGCACCGGGCTGAGTCCCCTCTCTTTGGCGTGCACCAGCTCCGGGTCCAGGAGCAGGAGGCGTTCCACTTCGCCGCGATCCCCCGCGCGGATGGCGTCGAAAAATTTTGCGGTCACAGTTGTCCCTCCGGCGGCAAAAATCCATCTGTGGATAATTATACAACGCCTGGCGCGGTTTGGGCTGGTCAAACCCTGATTGGTGATTTGGGGTAAAATCTGTCAGACAATTACAGAGTACCGCATAAACAACTAAACCGGAATTCAAATTTTCACTCGCAATTCCTTCCAGTAAGTTTAGTAAATTATGCGACAAGCGGTAGGAGTTTTCTCATGCGTAATCTCTTCAAGAAACGACAGAACATCTTCATCAAGTTGATCCACGACCAGGCGGCGCTGACGCTGGAAGGCATGGACGCGCTCTCCAAATACCTAGTCACGCGCGACCCGGCCGCCTCGGCCCTGCTGACCGCCAAGGAAAAGGAAGCCGACGAAGCCCGCCGCATTTTCATTGACGAGTTGAACCGCACCTTCATCACGCCCTTCGACCGCGAAGATTTGTTCACGCTCTCGCGCACGATTGACGACGTGCTGGACTACGCCTACAGCACCGTCAGCGAGATGGAAATCCTGAAGGTGGAGCCGACCACGTACATGCAACGCATGGCCTCCCTGCTGCGCGACGCCGCCTACGAACTGCTGATGGCGGTGGAGCGCATCGAGAACCACCCCGGTGTATCCAACGAACACGCCCAGCGCGCCAAGGCGCTCGAAAATCGCGTCGAGGGCGTCTACCGCGAGGCTCTGGCCGACCTGTTCAGCGGGGCGGAGGATCTCCAGCACGTGGTGAAGATGTTGAAAATGCGCGAGGTCTACCGCCACCTGAGCAACGCCGCCGACCGCGGCGACGAGGCGGCCAACGTCATCGCCGACATCGTGGTGAAGACCACGTAGCGGCACCCATGTCCACCATCATTATCGTCGTCATCGGCCTGGCGCTCCTGTTCGATTTCCTGAACGGCATCCACGATTCGAGCAACGTGGTTGCCACCATGATCTCCTCGCGGGCGCTTTCGCCGCGCGTCGCGCTGGGGATGACCGCGCTGGCGGAGTTTTCCGGCCCGTTTATTTTTGGCGTGGCGGTGGCCGAGACCATCGGCCACGAGATCGTCGCCACCGGGACCATCAGCGGGACGGTCCTGCTGGCGGCCCTGGCCAGCGCCATCCTGTGGAACCTCTTGACATGGTATCTTGGTTTTCCCAGCAGTTCCTCGCACGCCCTGATCGGCGGGCTGGTGGGCGCGGTGGCGATGGGCGCGGGCTGGGAAGCCATTCACTTCGCGGGGTTGGAAAAAATCCTGATCGCGTTATTCGCCTCCCCCATCCTCGGTTTTTTGATCGGCTACCTGGTTTTGCGGGTCACGTTGCTCCTGTCGTGGAATGCGACACCGCGCATCAACGGATTTTTCCGCCAAAGCCAGGTGCTGACGTCGCTGGCGCTGGCGCTCAGCCACGGCACGAACGACGCTCAAAAAACGATGGGCATCATCACCCTCGCGCTGCTAACGGGCGGATATTTATCCACGTTCGCGGTTCCGTTGTGGGTCATCCTGGCCTGCGCGACGATGATCGCGCTTGGCACTGCGTTGGGTGGCTGGAAACTCATCCGCACCCTGGGCGGCAAATTTTACAAGATCCGTCCCGTTGATGGCTTCGCGTCACAACTAGCCTCCGCCATCGTGATCCTCGCCGCGTCCCTGCTGGGCGGACCGGTCAGCACCACCCAGGTGGTCAGTTCGGCTATCATGGGTGTGGGCATGGCCGAACGCGCCAACAAGGTGCGCTGGGGGGTCGCGCAGGAAATCGCCACCGCCTGGCTGTTGACCATCCCCGCCACCGCGCTGGCCGCGGCCGGGCTGTACGCCATCATCATCCGCTTGATACCCTGATCGAAAATTGCGCGACCTGCTGGCTGTTTGCAAAGTTTCCGTGGATTGCAAAGTCTTCGCGAAGCACCCGACATGGTTTGCAACCAGACGTTGAATCGCGAGTGAGAGATATTATTAATGTCACCGAGCATCATTGTATTGATATTGCTGGCGCTTTTCTTCAGTTTCATGAACGGGGTGCATGATTCCAGGAACGTGGTTTCCACCATGATCTCCTCGCGGGCCTACTCTCCGCGCGTCGCCCTGGGGCTGACCGCGCTGGCAGAGTTTTGCGGGCCGTTCCTCCTGGGTTCGGTGGTCGCGCAAACGATCGGCCGCGGAATCGTTCAATCAACGGCGGTCAACCAACAGGTCCTCCTGGTTGCGTTGGTTACCGCGATCCTATGGAATTTGATCACCTGGTTCATCAAACTTCCGAGCAGTTCCTCCCATGCCCTGATTGGCGGACTCCTGGGTGCGGCCTCGATGAATGCGGGAGTGCAGGCGATTCAAGTGAGTGGGTTGTTTAAAATCCTACTTTCCCTGTTTGTTTCCCCGGTCATCGGATTCTTCGGCGGCTTCATCCTGTTCAGGATCATCCTGGCGTTAAGCCGCAACGCAACACCGAGCATCAATGTTTTTTTTAGAAAAGCTCAACTCATCACCGGTCTCGCCCTGGGATTGAGCCATGGCAGTAATGATGGGCAAAAGGCCATGGGCATCATCACGCTTGCCCTGGTGACCGGGGGCTATCTTTCGACATTCGCCATTCCAATCTGGGTGATCGCACTTTGCGCCCTGGCGCTGACATTGGGCACCGCTGTGGGAGGTTGGCGGTTGATCCATACGGTGGGGGGCATTCTCTTTTATAAGATCCGCCCGGTGGACGGGTTTACCTCCCAGGTGACCTCCGCGCTGGTGATCCTCGGCGCTTCGTTGGTCGGCGGGCCGGTGAGCGCCACTCAAATCATGAACTCTGCCATCATGGGGATTGGCGCGGCCGAAAGGGCGAACAAAGTTCGCTGGGGCATGGTGAGAGATATTATCGTTGCCTGGATCTTGACCATCCCGGCCACGACGTTCGTCTCCGCGGGGATTTACTTCCTCTACATCCGCTTCCTGGCCTGACCTCAATCGGGTGAGGTCGACCTTTTCGATTTCCCTGCCGGACGCGTCCGCGTGTTTTCCTTCAATATGACCAGATTGGAAGGTCGTCCCACATACCAGCGGATGATCTCCACAAACCAGCCGCAAAATTCCTGTGGCTGGTTTGTCATCATGGTTGTCAGTTCCTCGAGACTTTGAAAAGCGACCGCTTGAATCTCATCGGGGTCGAATCGAATCTCTGCCGGGTCCACAACAGATTGGAACAACGTGCTGATCTTATTGTCACCGGGGCCGTAGTGCAGGCGAAAGGTTAAGACCGGCTCAAGGTTCAGCCCGGAAAGGCCCAGTTCCTCCTGAGTCCCGCGCAGGGCTGCCTCCAGATAGGTCTCCCCAGCCTGCACATGTTCCGAGACCGATCCGTCCCACAGGGAGGGGTAGGCGGCGCGCGCCGCGCTTCGTTTTTGGATGAGCAGCTTTCCCTCCCGCGTGAAAAGAAATACGTGCGCGCCGCGATGCCACAATCCTTTCGCATGGACGGCCACGCGTGTCTCCCGGCCGATCACGGCATCGTCTTCATCGATCAAATCGAGCATTTCTTCAGGAGCGTGGGCAGTTTCCTTGGGCGATAGTATTTTCTCGACCGCGGCAATTTCATCCATGTCCCCGATCAGCCCAATTCGGTCTCCGTTTTGAAATACGGTCATGGATTTTGGATTGGCTGTTAGTTGGTTTTCGCGCAGGATCGCCACAACCGACGCGCCGGTCTGCGCCCGCAAATTTGCGTCGGCCAGTGTCTTTCCGGCCAGCGGATTCCCCGGCGGGAGGTGAAACCATTTGACCTCGATGTTATTCGTAGCATTCAGAAGACTGTGCAAGAGGCGATGCTCCTCCTCGGTATTGATTTGCAGGTCGTAGTGATCACGACGAACTGCATCCGTGTAGCGATAAATTTCCTGCAAAGGAAAGCCCAATCGCAGGAGTGTATGCCGCACAATTTCCAGGCCGCCCTCCAACTCTGGGTGGATGACTTCCTGGGCACCAAGTTGCATAAGCCGCTTTGTCCCTTCTTCGGTTGTTGCTCGGACGATGATGGGTAATTCGGGAGCCAGATCGTGGGCGGCAGTCACGACCAGCGCACTGGCGTCTTCATCTGGGCCAGCGACCACAAGTGCACGCGCGCGTTCCAACCCCGCATGGGTGAGTACTTCCGAGTTGGCCGCGTCTCCAAAAAGGCTGGGGACGCCGCGACGGTCCAATGCCTCCACGCGTTCCGCATCGGCCTCCACGACAAGACATGGTATCGCCATCTGTCCCAACAGGCTGACAATATGACGCCCCACTCGCCCATACCCTACGATCACAACGTGGTTCTTGATTAATTCTTCGATCTGAATTGGTGGTGAACCTTGTCGATTCAATAGGGTCCAAATCTTCGGAAATCGTTGCAGCCATTTTTCCACTGGGTGGATCAATCGGAACATCGGTGCATTGAGCGTAATGGATAGGAGTGCGCCCGCCAGGATTAGTGAGTACTGGTTTTGTTCCAACAAGCCGAGCGCCATGCCCTCCTGTCCTAAAATGAAGGAAAACTCACCGATCTGGCTCAAGCCAGCGGCCAAAACCAGTGTTGTGCGGGCTGGCCACGGGAAAACAACGCCCATTAGCATTGTCACAAGCGCTTTACCGATCACGATCAACCCGGTCAACGCCAGGATGATGCCAATATTATTCAGTAAATAGATTGGGTTGACCAGCATTCCAATTGAGACGAAGAACAAGACGGCAAAGGCTTCCCGAAAGGGCAGAACGTCAGCGCCAACCTGGTGACTGAGCGGCGATTCATTGACAACAACTCCTGCCACAAATGTGCCTAACGCCAGTGACACTCCAAACAATTCCGCTGCACCAAGAGCGATACCGAGTGCAATTGCCAGAATTACAAGGATGAATAGTTCACGAGACCGTGTGTGAGCAATGCGTAAAAGTACCCAGGGGATCAGTCTTGTCCCGGCGAACAACACCAGGATCACGAAACCAGCCGCCTTGAGCAGAGTCAAACCAAGCTGTTGCCAATCAAATCCATCTGAGGTATTTGCCAGGGTGGGCATCAAGACCAGGATTAACACTGTCGCCAGATCTTCAACGATCACCCAACCAACAGCTGCCTGACCATGTTGCGTGTTCAGCAATCCGTTGTCCGTCAGGCCTCGCAGCAGGACAACCGTGCTGGCAATGGATATCGCCAAACCTATTACGATTCCTGCTGTAGTTGGCCAACCCCAAAGTTGACTGAGTCCAAAGCCCAATAGAATTGTGATTGCCATTCGCCCCAGAGCGCCAGGCAACGCGATCGATCGTACTTTCCAGAGATCCTTTAATGAGAAGTGCAGGCCGACACCGAACATGAGGAAGATCACACCCAGTTCGGCAAGCTGGCTGATCGTTTCCGTGTCACCGACGAACCCGGGCGTGAACGGGCCGATAACAATCCCGGCGAGCAAATATCCCACAATTGTTGGCAAGCCAATATAGCGGGCGATTAGCCCTCCAAAGAATGCAACCACAAGGGCTACGGCGATATTGATAAGCAGGGTCACTTCATGCATGGTCGCTCCATTTCAGTATATCGTCGCCCGGTCAATATTCCAGAAGCCAGGAGCCTTTTGCATGGGCACAGTCAACCAATCTTCCAATTTCATGCCCATCTGCAAGAACAATGGGTTTATGTGAGGCCCATTGCATGGCCTCGCGGGTAAATCCCGCTGGCGCCCAGAAAAAACCGCGCACTGCTTTGGTGAGTTTCAATTCGAGTTGCAGGCTGTGGACCTGGTGGGTCGCTATCGGATCTGGCTGTTGTTTGCAGGCGACCAACTCGAATTTTCCATCCGGGTTGATCAGTTTTATGGATTCATCCTCCTTGCCGGCATTAATTACGCGATATCCCATTCGGGAATAAACCTGGATGGCAAGGTGTTTCAATTCGATTCCAGACAGGCGGCCAGCATTCTCAAACTGAGGAGTGCACGCTGACCGGGAACTTTCCAGCCAGGCGGGAATCGCTTTCTCCCAGGTTTTTCTTCGCAACCACTTTCGAAATGAACCGGCATAAATTAATCCCACAAAACAAGCAATAACTCCAACACTGCTGGCTATGACGATCAGCGCCCGGTTTTCTTTGGACAAGCCTGCCAGAAATCCGAGCGCCGCCATTCCTGCAAGCACGAAAATGACCAGTGTTGCAAGTAGAGTCATATTAAGGATGGATCGAGGTCTTGGCTTGGACATGAAGCGGTTTGTCCTCTGTCACGTTCCGGATTTTTCTGATTTTATCATGGGGTTTCTGGCGGAATTGGATCCG
This sequence comes from uncultured Anaerolineaceae bacterium, assembly GCA_964371065.1. Taxonomy (GTDB): domain Bacteria; phylum Chloroflexota; class Anaerolineae; order Anaerolineales; family Villigracilaceae; genus Denitrolinea. Next base: position 6,961 of record CAYJLS010000079.1, read on the forward strand.
TAATTTTTTTTAACAAATCATCCGTGTGGACACAAAAACAGACCTCCCGGTTTGCGGCGGGAAGTCTGTTTGTTTCTACGGGGAGGTTCTTACTTGCCGAACAGTTCCATCGCGTCTTTCACGTGGAGGACGCCATCGAAGTTCGCGATGCCGCCTTTGCGCATCTTAGCCTTCTCGCCATCGGGATCGCCGAGGCAGGAAACGATGATGTCGCCGGCTTCCACATCTTCCTTCTCGGTATAGTGATTGGTGGTGACGATGACATTCGTATTTGCGGCTTTGGCGGCTTTGACGCCGTTCTTGGAATCTTCCACCACCATCACCTCTTCGGGTTTCAGTCCGAGTTTGGAAAGCGCAAGATTATAAATCTCCGGATCGGGTTTCTTCTTCTCAACCACATCCCCGGCCAGCACCAGCTCAAACTTGATGTCCGACAGGATTTTCCCGGTGATTGCTTTGGCGGCCTGTTCATTGGACGTGGTGCAGACCGCGATTTTGAGGCCCGCCGCCATCGCCTCTTTCATGAACCGGTGGATGCCGGGCCGCAACGGGAGTTTCCCCGTCTCGATCAATTCCACGAACAACGCGGTCTTGCGCTTGTGCATGGCCTTGACGAGTTCGTCCAGTTCCTCGGCGGGAATCGGTTTGGAGAATCCCTTTGTTTGGGCGTGGTGCTTCATGCGTTCCTTGCCGCCCGCGATCTGGAGCAGTTCGTGGTAATACTCCACGCTCCACTCGTCGGTGAAGCCGAACTCCTTGAAGGTCATGTTGAACGAGACGCGATGCCCGTCGCGTTCGGTGTCAATGATGACCCCGTCCTGGTCGAAGAACACTGCTTTGATTTGTGACATTAGAACCTCCCCGTCATTGCGAGGAGGGTGCACTTCCCGACGAAGCAATCTCCTCATCTGACTGGGGATTGCTTCGGGCGAGTACACCCTCGCAATGACGATGATAGTATTACTTCTTCACTCCAAAGAACTCGCGGACCGTATCCACGAACAGGCGGTTCTCTTCCTTCGAGCCGATGGTGACGCGGAACCAGCCGTCGCTCCCGTACATTTCGGCGTTGGGGCGCAGGATGATGCCCTTGGTCTCGGCGTACGCCACGACTTCCTTGCCCTTCTTGCCGGTCGCGCCGCAGTCGAACAGGATGTAATTGGCCTTGGATGGGAAGATGACGAAGCCGGGAATGTCGCTGAGCGACTCGGTGATGAAATCCACTTCGCTGTTGTTGAACTTGACGCGCTCCGCCAGCGCCTCCTGGTCCTCGAAGGCCGCCAGCGCCGCCCACATCGGGATCGTGCCCACATTCCAGGGCAGGAGCGAGCCGGAGATTTGGTCAATCACTTCCTTGGCGCCCAGCGCGTACCCGAAGCGCATCCCTGCCAGCCCGTAGGCCTTCGAGAGCGTGCGCGTGATGATCACGTTGTTGTACTTCTTCGTCAGCGCGACCTGTGACATTTTGAGTCCTGAGTATTCCACGTACGCCTCATCCACCACGAACGGGATGCCCGTCTTGGCGATGGGGATGAAGTGCTTGGCGTCCATGAAGTTGCCGGTCGGGTTGTTCGGGTTGGCGATCACGATGATCTTGGTCTTGTCGGTGATCGCCTTGAGAACGGCGTCGGGATTGAAGTACAGATAGTTGTCCTTGTAGGTCATCGGCGCGTTGACCATCTTCGCGCCCAGCAGGGTGCCGCGCAGTTTGTAGATGCCGAAGCACGGCGTGTGCTGGATCACCTCGTCGCCCGGCGCAATGAACATGCGGAAGATGTTGTCGTACACTTCGCTGGAGCCGTTGCCGATCATCACGTTGTACGGCCCATCCAGCCCGTTCATCTCCGCAATCTTGCCGCGCACCACCAGTCCCTGGTCGGGATAGCGGTTCGCCATTTTGGCGTACTTCATCATCGCGTCCAATACCTTCTGGGCGGGCGCGTTCGGATTTTCGTTGGACATCATACGATGCAGTTCGGGCTTCTTCCACGCCAGTTCAATATGATTCGAAATGTACATGGGAATGCCCTTCACCCAGGGAACGTAGTATTCTTCGATTTTCTTTGTCATTGTTCAACTCCTGATAGTTTATAACGTTTAACGTTAAACGTTGAACGTTTTACGCTTTGCCCGCCGACCCCAGCATGTCTATCCAGTGCATGACAGCCTTGCGGGTCGCGTCGCGGACAACCACATCCAACTTGCCGGGATCATACTCATCGCGATGCGCGCCGATGTATTCGAACGTCGCGTCGATCAACGTGTGCTTCAACTCAGTCGAGACGTTGAATTTCGCGCCGCCCGCCGCCAGCAGTTTCTTGATGTAGTCTTCGGGCAGGCCTGTGCCGCCGTGAACGACAACCGGGGTCTTAATTCCATTCCCGTTCAACATCTTGTTGATCGTGGCCATGCGCTCGAAGTCAATCTTCGGATTCTTGGTCTTGTAGACGCCGTGCGCGGTGCCGATGGCGGGCGCGAAGATGTCCAGCCCGGTGCGTTCGACAAATTCCACGGCCTGTTTCGGATTCGCCAACTGCGCTTCGTCTTCCGCGACCTTGACCTGGTCCTCCACCCCGCTGACGGTTCCCAGCTCGCCCTCAACGGAGATGTTGCCGACCTTGTGGCAGTAGTCCACAATTTCCTTGGTCTGGCGGATGTTCTCATCATAGGTCTGCTTGGAGGCGTCAATCATGATGTTGGTATAACCGGCATCCGCACACTTCTTGCAGTAATCCACCTCGGTGCAGTGATCCAGGTGCAGGCAGACTGGCACGGGCGCGGACGAAGCCAGATTGCGATAGATCGCCACCATCATACTCGTGCCGAGGAACTTCGAGGGCTTCACCGAAGTCTGGACGATCACAGGCGCTTTCTTTTCTACTGCGGCATCTATCACCGCTTCGAATTGAAGCAGGTCTGTGATGTTGAATGCGCCGACGGCATAACCGTGCTTGGCGGCTTCAACCATGATCTCTTTTGCGTTTACGATTGACATTGTTACTCCTTGTGTTTGGGTAATTTGAAAACAAAAACGTTGAACGTTTAACGTTCAACGAAATTCATTCTTTCTTCGCCGCGTCCTTCAGCCACTGCTCCCAGCGATAATCGGTCACGTGCTGGCGCAGGCGGCTGAACCACAAGTCGGCGTAACCCTGGAAGTCTTCTTCCAGTTTCGAGATGCCCGTCTGAGTCGTTCCCCACATCGCCTCGTGCAATTCGGACATCGGCTCCATCAATCTCAGGCGGGCGAAATTCTTCGGGGTAACCTCACCAAAATATTCCTGGAGGAAGAAGCGTTGCTGGTCTTCGGTCAAGCGATGGTGGTGGGAAAAATTGCCAAGATCGAAGAAGATGTCGCCCATTCCCGCATACTCCCAATCCAGCAGGCGCAGTTCGCCGATCTCACCAGGTACATCTTCGTCCAGCCAGTTCAGGTTGAGCAGGTCGTCGTGACACGGCGTGGGGGCGTACGGGTCTTTCAGCAGCGCCTTCTCTACTTCATTTTTCTTCTGCATGATCCAATCCCAATCGAACGGAAACTTGCAGTGATTGCTCTCGGAAATTTTCGTCAACATTTCCACGCGGCGGAAGACATTGAACTCGCCTTTCAATTTCGGCGCGCGCTGGTGAAAGAGTCTCACCTTGCGCGCCACGCGTATCAGGTTATTCGGTTTGACGATCTCTTCGGGCGGAATGCGTTTGCCGTTGATAAATCGCGTCACGATGTAACCTTCGGGTTCGATGAAGAACACCACATCCGGCGCAATGCCCAGCTGTCCCGCCGCGTAGTTCGCCGCGTATTCCACATCCCGGCGGATGCCCAGTTGTTCCGTCCCTTCACCGGCCAGGCGGATCACATACGATCGTCCGTCCGCGTCAATTTTAAAGTTTAAATTTGTAATACCGCCGCTCAAGGGTGTCTTCTTGATGTTTTTCGATTTTGCGAGAAACGGCACTTTCGCGATGGCTTTATCAATGGCAAGTGTCATGGCGTGCTTCCCAATTGAAATGGATTTTGATTCTTACATTGACTTTCATCTGTCTTGCATCGAAAGAATGAACTGTGCGGAACGCCGGGTTAGCCGCTCGTCATTTGGGATCCTTCGATTTGCCCATCCGCAAAATTAATCAGGCAACCGCGCAGGATTCCTTCTCCGTATTCGCTTCCGGGGTTAATGCTCGTGGTCCGGCCAATTTTAATCATGCCCTGTGATTCATGGATATGTCCATGCAGGCTCAACATGGGTTGATACTTTTCGATGGCCTTGCGAACAGCCTGGCTTCCGGCTCCGGCGAAGACGATCTGTCCGCCGCTGATGATGGGGCTGGGCGGATCGGTGGTCCAATCAAGTTTGGGACAGGAGTCGAGGGTTGAATCAATTGGAGGGACGTGGAAGTTGAAAATGCAATTCTTGAAATCTTTTACCTGGGCGCACATGCCTTCAATGATCTCGCCCAGTTTTTCATCTGGAATTTCCCGCGGGGTTTTCCACGGTGTTGGGTTGCTGAATCCGACGCTTGCCATGCTATGGTCATCGTCAATGGATACAACCTTTCCTTCGCAGGGGATGAAGGATTCTCCGCCTTCTTTTATTGCATCCAACACTTCAGGGTCATCATCGTTGCCTCCGGTGACGAAGCATTTGATCCCGCTACCCTTCAAGCGGGTCTCTGCCAGGTCAACCCAGGCCGACAGCCGCTCGCGCGCAAGTTTGTGAAAAAGTTTATCCACTTCTTCCGGCTTGTTTGCCAATGCCTTATATTCATCTTCATCCAGGATTTGGCTGTAAAAACCAAGCAGTCCGATTCTTTCCTGCAATTGCTTGAGTTCATCCTCGGTGTTGATCTTCAGCAGGCTTCCCTGCAACGTGGCGCGATAATGGCCGTTGGCTTCCTTGATGATCGGGATCAATAATTTGCCCTGAATATCGCCGCCCATCACAATGACGTTTGCTTCATAGAACTTGCCGGCATTGATAAACTTCCGATAGGTTCGTTCTGAGCCATGAATATCAGTGGCAAAGAACAGGCGGGTCATCTTTTTGCTCTTCTTTTTGGCGAAAAAAGACATTTGTTCCTCCGAACAATAAATCTAAAATACTTATCCAATCTGCCGCGAAAAGCGCAGATTGGTCATAACCTTTCAGGCTTTTATTCGTTCGCCTTTGGCATCCCATAACACGGGCTGATCCACTTCGGCGCTGACTTTCTCGCCGAACCACTCGATTTCAAGTTTCGTGCCAACCTTTGAATATTCCATGGGCAGATACGCGAACGCGATGCTCTTGCCAACCGAATAACCGAAGCCACCCGATGCCACCCAGCCAATAGTTTTGTCACCAGCGCGGATGGGTTCCTTGCCTATCATAATTGTACGACTATCGGCCAGTGTTATGCAACACAATTTGCGCGCGATGCCTTCCGCTTTTTGTTTGACAAGCGCGTCCTTACCGATGAAATCTGCTTTATTGAGTTTGACTGCAAATCCCATGCCTGCTTCGTAGGGCGTGTAGTCCGGTGAAATCTCACCACTCCAATAACGATAACCTTTTTCAAGGCGCAAAGTGTCTATCGCTTTATATCCGCCCGGAACAATCCCTTCGGAGCGTCCCGCTTCAAAGAGCGTGTCCCAGAGTCGCAAGCCGTATTCCATCGGGCAGTAGAACTCCCAGCCGAGTTCGCCAACATACGTCACGCGCGAAGCGAGAACCGGGACATCCCCGACGGTCATGTGTTTCGCGGTCATGTACGGGAAGCCTGCGTTCGAAACATCCTCGCTTGTCACCTTCTCCAAAATCTTGCGCGCCTTCGGTCCCCACATGCCGATGCAGGCGTAATTGGAGCCAACGTCTTCCAGCGTGACCGAGCCATCGTCCGGCATGTTGAGCGAAAGCCAGGACATATCGTGCTGGCCGAATGCCGTGCCGGTGACAATGAAGAAGCGCTGTTCGCCGAGCCGCGTGACGGTGAAATCACATTCGATGCCGCCGCGTTTGTTGAGCGCTTGTGTGTAAATGACCGCGCCAACCGGCTGGTCAATTTCATTGGCGCAAAGATGGTTAAGGAATTTCAACGCGCCGGGGCCGCGCACTTCAAATTTGTTGAAAGATGTTTCATCGAAGAGTCCCGCGTTCTCGCGCGTTTGAAGATGTTCGTAGCCAATCGCGCGTGACCAATTGTGGCGCGGCCAGTGCCGCGGTTCGTGGCCATGTACAGCTTTTTCTTCATGCGGCTTGAACCAGTTCGGGCGTTCCCAGCCCATCTTTTCGCCGAATGAACAACCAAGATCGCGAAGTCTGAAGTATGTGGGCGAGAGGCGCACGTTTCGTTTTGACATGCGCTCTTCGCCGGGGAAGTGGATATCGTAATACTGGGTGTAGGTTTCGATGGTGCGCGCGACGGCGTAATCGAGGTTGTTGTAATTCGGGCCAAAGCGGCGCACGTCGAGTCGCCACATATCCCATTCGGGATGGCCGTCAATGATCCATTCTGCCATCGCCTTGCCGATGCCGCCCGCGCCCGCGAGTCCATGCGCGCAGAAAGCGCACGCAACCCAGAAGCCTTTAACCGATGTAGGCCCCAGCAGGAATTCACCATCAGGCGTAAAGCCTTCGGGGCCATTGAGCAGTTTGACGACTTCCGCATTTTCCACGGCGGGCACGCGGCGGATGGAATTTTCCATCAACGGGGAGAAGCGTTCCCAATCTGGAGGAAGTAATTGAAATTTGAAATCGCGCGGAATGCCGTTCAAGCCAAAAGTTGCGGGCTGGCGTTCATAACCGCCGGTGACCAGGCCGCCGACTTCCTCGCGCCAATAAACCAACAAGTCCGGGTCGCGCAGGTTCGGGAAACTTTTTGTGACGCCTTCGATGGGTTTGGTCAAAATATAAAGATGCGCCATCGGAACGACCGGCAGGTCCAGCCCGATCATTTTCCCGACTTCGCGTCCCCACAGACCGGATGCGTTCACCACGACCTCGGTCTTGATCGTGCCTTTATCGGTCACGACCTCGGTGACGCGGCCATCCTTAACGTTGATCTTTTCAACGTTTGTGTTCGTAAAGATTTTCACGCCGCGATTTTTCGCGCCAGCCGCGAGGGCATTGGTCAAGCCGGTCGGGTCAATACTGCCGTCGTTGGGTGTGAACGCCGCGCCAAGCACGCCGTCCAGCGACATGAGCGGGAACATGTCGTGCGCTTCCTTCGGGGAAATCAATTCCATTGCCACGCCAAAGGAACGCGCCATGCCAACGAGACGTTTGTTCTCTTCCATGCGTTCTGCAGAGGAAGCGAGGCGCAGGCCGCCGACTTCGCGCCAGGAAGTGTCCACGCCGGTTTCGGCTTTGAGTTTGCGGTACAGGTCGGTGCTGTAGTGCATCATGCGCGTCAGGTTTGCATCCGAGCGCATTTGGCCGACGAGACCCGCGGAATGCCACGTTGAGCCTGCGGTCAATTCGTGGCGTTCGATGATGACGACATCCTTCCATCCCATGAGCGCGAGATGGTAGGCAATACTTGCCCCGCCCACGCCGCCGCCGATGACGACTGCCTGGGCGTGTGATGGTAATTCAGACATATTGTTTGTCTCCTTGATGTTTGCGTCCGTCACACCTGCACTTGCATGCAGGTGCAAGTGTTGCGAGGGTGGTCTCCCCGAAGCAATCCCAGCGCCGTGGAGGAGATTGCTTGCCACAGGCACGCTTCGCAGTCGTCGGGACACCTGCCCTGGCGGGCGGTGCCAGGGAGAGCACCCTCCTCGCAATGACGAAACCGTGTTATGAAAATGTAAAGGTATCATCCCTCGGGACAATACCTTTTTTATTGATGTTATTTGGTTTGCCAGATGGAGCCTGGCCGCGCCATTGCCGCAACAATATCAAAGGAGGAAATAATTCCCAGCGGGAAGGCTTCCGGATCGTTCTTGTCGTTTACAACCAGGCGGTGGTGGTGGTTCTTGACCATTAATTCCGCGGCTTCGTGCAGGCTGGCATGGATGTCAATGGTAATCGGCGTGTGCATCACATCGCTGACGGTCAGGTTTTCGTTGATGCCGTCCTTGACGAATGGCAATAAATCCCTGCCGCTGACAACACCGAGCGTCTTCCCTTTGGCATTCACCACCAGCACGGAGCGGAAGCCGGATTCGGTCATGGTGCGGGCGGCGGAAACGATCGGCGTTTTTTCGCGGCAGACCAGGATCGCATCTGACATGACATCGCCGACTGTTTCGCGGAGAGGTTTTTCCTGTTGTGCGATGCCGGCAACAAAATCGGAGAGCGAAATTACGCCGATGGGTTTTCCCTTGTCGGTCACCAGCAGGCGGCTGACATCTTTTTCGATGAGCGCGTTAACTGCCTGGGGGAGGGGAAGGTCCGCTTCAACGGAATCAACCGGGTGGGACATAAGATCCGATGCGGTCAATTTCCGCATGGCCGCGAGACTTTCCGCATCCGATGAAAGCCATTCACCGGCCAGCAGGTCAAAATCGGAAATGATGCCAACCACCCGTCCATCACGGTCGGAAACGACCAGGGCGTGAACGTGGTGCTGGTTCAGCAAAACCGACACCTGGCCCAGCGAGGCATCGGCGCGGCAGGTGAGCAAGCCGGGGTGCATTAAGTTGCGTACGAGTTTTTTCATTGGGGACTCCTCTGGTTGCTAAACTTCATCCACTTCTTTGTACCATTTCACGCGGTCTCCCACGCGGGCGCGTAGTTTCCAGCCCATGGACTTGGGTTCGGCATCTAGGCGCGCCAGCGCATCTTTCACTTGTTGTTCCACTTTGGCTTTCTGTTCGTCGGTCAGTTGCGGGTATCCGTGCGCGAGGGCGCGCACTTTTTCGAGGTTCATCGTGGTCGTGCGCCAGAGTCCCCAGTCCGCCGCGCATAGCATGGCGACGCGTTTCAGGTTGATGGTCTCTTTGTCCACATCGCCGAGGGGATGTTCGAGCAGGAGCATGATCGTGTCTATCACATCCTTCTCGTTGATCTGGACGATCTGCATTTTTTCGAGCAGGAGTTCGGCGAGTGGGATGGTGGGAGAGTCGGTTTCGAGGCGGTCTTTCCAGAAGATGGTATGGCAGAAATCGAGTTTCTCGTAGAACACGTCGAGGTGCAGGCCGATGTTGGATTTTTCGTAAATGGAGCGTTCGCCCTCGGAGACAATAAAGACCTCGCGGTTTTCCTTGTAACCGAGCGAGGTCAGCAAACCCTGGATCTGTTTGGTCTGCCTGCCGTACGCGGCAAAATCAATGTCGGTGTAGGCGCGTCCCATGGCGGCTTGCAGATACCCGAATTGGGGGCAGTGCATTTGAAAGGCCAGTGAGCCGATCACCCGCAGGAGAATCCCTTTTTCCTCACTGGCTTTGATGATCCGTTTGAGTTCGTTCTCGAATTTATCGCGTTCGGCGCGACCTTGTTCACCCATCCCGATGGCACTGTTCGTCATTGCATTCTCCGAGGAAGCGTTACCAAACCTGACATGTCTCCACAAAAGTCCGACGATCCGCGCCTTTGTCCGCGCAATGGTTCTGATTGAATGTAGCGCGGATGAGACATGTCAGGTTTCAGAAAGTACGGTTATTATAATGAAAAAACCAAAAACTTGCAAATTTCATCACATTCTTATATAATGCTCACGCAAAAGGTTTCATTTTCCGTCATCTACGGTTTGAGACTACACATGGGCAAACCCCTGATTCCAGCGCAACGGCGAGAACGCATCCAGGATTATCTAGCAGTCCATCAAATCGCGCGGACGGCCGACTTGATGAACCTGCTGGAAACATCCGAAGCGACCGTTCGCCGCGACTTGGAATGGCTGGAGGCGGAGGGGATTTTGGAGCGGACTCACGGGGGCGCGACCCTGAATCAGCGCATGACCTTCGAGCCTGAATATTTGCAGAGGGCACAGAAGAATCCCGAAGAAAAACGACTGATCGGCGCGTTGGCGGCTTCGTTGATCGAGGACGGTGACGTTATATTTATCAATAGCGGGACGACGGCTACGCAGGTGATTCACAACATCCGCGGCGACGCGAACATTTCGGTCTTCACCAACAACCTGAACGCCGCACTGGAAGTGGGGGAGACGGGTTTTCAGCATCACCTGCTTGGCGGTGAATACCAACCTCGTTCGAAATCCACGGCGGGACGCTTTGCCATCGAGAACCTGCGGCAGGTCTATGCAGACAAGACCATCCTCGGCGTGGACGGGATCAGCCTCAAGCACGGATGCACCGTCCCGACCAACGCGGAGGCCGAAGTGGTGCGCCAGATGATCGAACGGACAAAAGGCAAGATCATTATCGTGGCCGATCACAGCAAATGGGGCGTGGTGTCCAATTTCCAGATCGCCTCGATTGACGAGATTGACAAACTCGTGACCGATGAAGGAATTGACCCGTCCGCGATTGAATCGCTGGCGGAGCATTCTGTCGAAAGCCTGATTGCCGCGGCCAATCCAGTCAAAGCCTGACGACGCGTATGCGTGCGTTGGGCTTTTTTGTTGGATGTATCAGGCAGACACGAGTGATAAAGAGAATCCCACCAGGAGGCAACTATGGCGTGATGCAAGGTCAGCGGAAAGTTTTCAATTGCCAAGCTTGAAGTTTTTAACCCAAAGGAGAAATGCAATGGCTACTGCAAAACCTGAAGTCTTTACCCGAAAAGCCTCGGGACTTGTCCGTGTCATGTCTCCGTATTCGGCCTTCGTCTATAACATCCTGACGATGGGACTGATCTTCCCCTGGACGTACCTGTGGGCGCCGGGCGCACTGCCGGGCGGCAAACTGGCCTGGGGCATTCTGCTGGCGATGGTGATCGAAATCCCGATCGCCTATGTGTATGTCTGGCTCTCGACTGCCCTACCTCGCTCCGGTGGCGACTACGTTTTCCAAAGCCGCGTGTTCGGCGGCGGCCTAGCGTTCACCGTTGTGATGTCCGGGTTTGTCATCTGGATCCTGCAATGGGTTGCGCTCTCGGGCTGGCTGGTTTCGTATCTCGGCTTCGCCCCGCTGTTCCTTGGCCTCGGAGCGACCATGCACAATGCCGCCTTCTCGAGTATGGGGGTGTGGTTTACAACGGGAACGGGCATTGTGATTGTCAGCATTCTCAATGCGGCGCTCTCCGCGTGGTTGTTGGTGAGTGGATTCAAGAATTACGTCAAGTTCCAGCACGTGATGTGGTGGGGCACGCTTCTGTGCTTTGCCACTGTCTTTGTTGTTCTGTTCACCACGCCTGCGGCTGAATTCGTGACCCGCTTGAACGCCTTCGCAGTTGCCTCCGGCGGCGCGCCGAATTTCTATGAGACCGCCGTGGCCGCTGTGCAGAACGCGGGCATTGACCTGCACCCGCCCTTCAGTTTGATGGCAACTCTCCTGATCGCACCCATCGCGTGGACCTCGTTGCAGTGGGCCACCTACTCCGCCCAGCAGAACGGCGAGATCAAGGACGCGCGCAGTTTCAAATCGCAAACCTTTATCATGGTCGGCTCGCTGATCGCGACGGGCATCCTCCTGGCCCTGCTGGCCGTCGGCCTGGAACGCGTCGCCCCGCCCGAATTCCTGCCCGTGGCGGGAGCAGGCTACTGGTCACTGATCGGTGAAGCAAATATCAATGGCTTCAACCTGTGGCCGCCCATCATCGCGGTGGCGCTGGCGGGCAGTCCGTTGGTGGTGTTGATCATCGGACTCGGCTATCTGTTGAACGGTTTCCAGATCGTGTGCAACTGCTACATCGGCATGACCCGCGTGTTGGTTGCTATGTCGCTTGACCGCCTTCTGCCCGAATGGTTCAGCAAAGTGGACGAGAAACTGCATACCCCAATGAACGCACACATCGCCTACTTCCTTGCCAGCGTCCCGGTCATCCTGGCTTATAACCTCGTCCCCGGCTGGGTCGGCCTGACCCTCGGCGTGACCTTCGGTTGCGGCTACGTGTTCGTCATCACTTGCATCGCGGGTGCGCTTCTGCCCTATCGCGCCAAAGAATTGTACGAGGCCTCACCCGGCGCGAAATATAAACTCGGTAACCTGCCAATGATCACAGTGCTTGGCGTGCTCGGCGGCATCCTCGGCATCTTGATGGTGGCGGCATTCCTGTTCGCTCCGCAATTGGGCGTGTTGGGAACGTGGAGCATGGCGAATCCCTGGCCGCAGGTGATTGCCTTCGGCATCATCCTCATCTCGGCAATCTGGTATGTGGTTGCCAAAAACGCGCAGAAATCCAAGGGCATTAACGTGGATTATGCCTTCAAGGAGATCCCGCCCGAGTAATTTGTAATTGGTAAATGGGTATGGGTGGTCAGTGTCGCGAGATGCTGACCACCGTTTTGCGTAATGACCCACGTAGTAACGACTTCAGTCGTTCTGACGAATGAATTCGTCACTACATG
>CAYJLS010000080.1:0-13941 GCA_964371065.1 uncultured Anaerolineaceae bacterium
AGTGCAACTGCTCGCGAACTTTGAAATTGGGAAGTTATTTTTACACGGCTACTAAGGTAGTTGGAATCCTGAAGTTCTACTTCAGGATAGAACCTGTGGGCCCGGCTCCGAAAGTAGAACTTTCGGAATCCTTCGCTCAATTTTTCGACTTTTGTAAATGGTTCATTTTATGATACAACAACAGGTGAATGATGTAAATGCCAAAACCATGACGGAGTCTCACATGCGAAGAACACTTTTCCTTTTGCCTCTTATCCTGATCCTGACCGCTTGCGCGCTTTCTCCGGTGACCGCGACCAGCATCCCCGTCCCGCCGACCGAAACCGCCTCGCCGACACCCGTTCCCGCGACCGCGACGCCCGTCCCCGCGATCACGCCCAGTCCCGCGCCCGCGCCGCTGGTCCCGGATTTCGAAACCATTGTTGTCATCATCTTCGAGAACAAGGAATTCGACAGGGTCATCGGCAACCCGGACATGCCCATCTTCAACCGCCTGGCAAACGACTACACCCTGCTCACCCAGCACTACGCGGTGACCCATCCCAGCCTGCCCAACTACATTGCCATGATCGGCGGGGATACTTTTGAAATTGACCGCAACTGCGAGGATTGTTTCATCAATGCGCCCAGCCTGCCCGACCTGATCGAAACCAGCGGGCGGACGTGGAAGACCTACCAGGAGGATATGCTCAGGCCGTGTTTCGTCGGCTCGTGGGGAGACTACGCCCAGAAGCATAACCCGTTCATGTACTTCGACCCAATTCGATTGGACGCGGCGCGCTGTGAGCGGAGCGTCCGCCCGCTGACGGATCTTTCTTCGGACCTCGCGGCGGATTCCCTTCCGAACTTTGTTTTCATCACCCCCAACCTTTGCAACAGCGCGCACGATTGCTGGCTGGGCATCACGGACGAGTGGCTGGGTTTGCAAATGCAAGCCCTGCTCGATTACTTCAGCGCAAACAGCCAGTCCTTCCTCATCATCCTCACCTGGGACGAGGGCGATAGCAATGCTTCATGTTGCGGCCTTCCCAAAAAAGCGGGCGGGCGGATCGCGACTGTCCTCATCTCTCCGCAGGCCAAAAACGGATTCGAGGATGCCACACCATACACGCTCTACTCGCTCTTGAAAACAATCGCTGAGGCATGGGGACTCCCGTACCTCGGCCACGCGGCGGACGATAGTAACGCGCTCATCGTCCTGCCGTGGAAGTAGCGCAAACCCGCACCCCCTGGCGCTTGCACCCAGGGCAAGTGTGCGGTGGGGCAGGTGTTGTCAATTTGCGTTACAGCTAAAACTCAAATCCGGGAAACCACTGTTCCAGCAGGCGCATGAAATCAGGCTCGATCCCGTTCCCGCCGATGAAATGCGGAGCGAGCGCCAGTCCGCCTACGGCATAGCCGAGCGAGACCGCTAGTCCGCCGAGGGCGATGACGCCGCCCAGCGCGGCGCCTCCGAGCGCCGCGATCACACCGATAGCCAACCCGCCGCCAGAGATGATCCCCAAGCTGAACCCGCCCAGCGTCACACCGCCAAAGGCCGCGCCGCCAATGGCGAGTCCGCCGATGGCGATGTCGCCGATCGCGATGACACCCTTCGCCACGCGCGGGCGCCCCGTCTCGGGATCGTATCCCTGCGCGATGTGGATGAGCGGCCAGCCGAAGAGCGCGGCTTCGGTTTTCCATTCGTAGCCCCAGCCCATGTAACCATAACGTGTGACCGGCCCGCCGATCGTCACCGATGGGCGCGGACGATTGTCCAGCCATTCGCCGCAGTAGCGGCATTTCTTGGCGTCATCTTGAATTTGTTCAGCGCAATAAGGACAGGTTTTCATGGTTGCTCCTAAAGTCGGACTCCGAAGTCTCCTGACTTCGGCCTTCCAAAGTCGGGAGACTTTGGACTCCGCGTGGGGTCATTCATTCACCACATCCCCGCTCTGCCCGCCGCGTTTTTCCACGAGACGGATATTCTGGATTCTCATCGTCTTCTCGGCGGCCTTCGCCATATCGTAGACCGTCAGCGCGGCGACGGAGACGGCGGTCAGCGCTTCCATCTCCACGCCCGTTTTGCCCGAGGTCTTGACGGTGGCGGTGATGACCACACCCGGCAGGGACTCGTCCAGCGCGAGGTCCACGTCTACCTTCGAGAGTGGGAGCGGATGACACAACGGGATCAAGTCCGAGGTGCGCTTGGCGGCGGTGATGCCGGCGATCTGCGCGACGGTCAGCGCGTCCCCTTTTTTGAGCGCGCCGTCGCGGATCAGGTCGAAGGTCGCTTTTCGCATCAGCACTTCGCCCTTCGCAATGGCGATCCGCTCAGTGACGGGTTTGTCGCCCACGTCCACCATGCGGGCGCGGCCGGTGGAATCAATGTGAGTTAGTTTTGGCATGAGGTGGATTATACCCACAGAACCCAGGTTTCTCCCGGAAACCTGGTTCTTCCCTTCGGGAAAACGGGTTTCTGATTGTGGTAAACTTTCCCCATGCCCGAAACCATTGGCCAACGCCTAAAACAAATTCGTCTCTCCCGCCAACTCAGCATCGAAAAAGCGGCCGAGGCCACGCGCGTGCGCGTCGTTTATTTGCAGGCGCTGGAGGCAGACAACTACTCTGCCATGTCCTCCGCCGCGCAGGGACGCGGTTTCCTGCGCCTGTACGCGGATTTCCTCGGTCTCGACCTCGAAACTGCCATGACAGACCTGCGGCAGGGCGGGACGGCGGACGCGCCGCCCGAGGCGCCCGCGCCGGTCACCGCGCCGCAGACCCCGCCCGCCTCGCCCGCGGACGGGAAGCCGGGTCGCGGCGGCTTCTGGTCGCGTCTCCTGCGAAGGCCTGTTCCCGCGCCCGCCGCCCAGTCGGAAGCCGCGCCTGTGGTTGCGGAAGAACCTGTTCCTGCGCCAAGCGCCGCGCCCGAGCCTGTGATCGTCCCCGCATCGTCCCTCGCGAAGCATCCCGAAGGGGCGCAGGGGGAACCCGCGCCGGTGCGCGCTAAAAAAACTGCCGCGGCATCGTCCCTCGCGAAGCATCCCGAAGGGGCGAAGGGGAAAAAAGCCAAGGCTCCCGTCCAGGCGGACAAGCCGAAGCGCAAGCCCAGGTCAACCGCAAAAACAACTGCGAAGACGCCTGATAAAAAAAAAGTCTCTTTGAAGAATCGCCGGTAGTCGAGCCGCAGCCCGAACCCCTCCCCGAAATCACTTTACAGAATCCGGTTTCCGCCGAGTCGGACGAACCCCGTCCGGGCGGATGGGCGCGCCTGCGCGAGGGGCTGGGAGGACGCGTCTCGCGGCCGCGCCCGCCCGAGGTCAGGGAAGAAGCGGGCGAGTCGTTCCGTCCCCAGATCGAGGTCAGCCTGCCCGCGCAATCCGTGCGAGTCAAATCGTCGGATGAGATGTTCGCCGAACTTGGGGCGCAACTGGGCGAACGACGGGAAGCGCTCAACCTGACGCGTGAGGAGATCGAGCGGCACATCCACTTGCGCGCCCATTATTTGCAGGCGCTGGAAGAGGGCGATTTTGGCGGACTGCCTTCGGCGGTGCAGACGCGCGGCATGTTGAGCAACTACGCCGCGTTTTTGGACCTGGATGTGGATACCCTGTTGTTGGGCTTTGCGGACGTGTTGCAAGTGTGGCATCGCGAGCGGCATCCCCTGCCGCCGGGCGCGCGCGGACGTCCCGCGCCGAGCGTGCCGTCCAACCTGCCGCCGTTGCGCGGTTTTATGGTTGCAGACCTGGCGGGGATTGGGCTGGCGCTTTTGTTGGTGGCTTTTTCTGTGTGGGGCGTGCAACGCGTGATCCGGATGGGCGCGCAGGCGAAAGCCACCGCGCCCGCGCTGATTGACGTTTTGCTGGAGCCGTCCGCGGCGGTGGCGGGCGGGACACCTGCGTCTACTTCCGTGTTGCTGGATTTGGGCAATCTGACTGCCACGTTGAACCCCCTGGAGACGCCGCTCGGACTGCCCACCATTCCAGAGGGCGTGAATGTGCAGATCAACCTGATCGCGGTCGAGCGGACGTACCTGCGCGTGATCGTGGACGGGGAGACGGCCTTCGATGGCCGCGTCATCCCCGGCACGGCTTATCCGTTCGAGGCCGCCACGCAAATCGAAATTTTGGCAGGCAACGGCGCGGCCCTGCGGTTGACGTATAACCTGCGCGATATGGGATTGCTGGGACGTTATGGCGAGGTGGTCAACCTGATCTATCGCGCAGAGGGTGTTGTCACGCCAACGCCCACCGTCGGCCCGACGCCCACCATTACAACTACACCGACCATCACTCCGACTCCAACGCAGACGCCGACTCCCACACGGACGCCTTGATTTTTTCCTTCCCCCACGTAGTAACGACTTCAGTCGTTCAACCAGAAGCGACTGAAGTCGCCACTACATGGGTGACCACGTAGTAACGACTTCAGTCGTTCAACCAGGAGCGACTAACCCACAGGGCGCTTCGCGGAGTCGCTTCTACATGGATCTTCTTATTGGATTTCATTTCATGCCAAAAACTAAAAACACATTTCATCTCGTTTCCCTGGGTTGCTCCAAAAATACCGTTGACTCTGATTCGATGGCGCAGTTACTCGTCCGCGACGGTTACCGCGCGGTGAAAAAACCCGAACGCGCCAGCGTGCTGATCGTCAACACCTGCGGGTTCATCGGTTCGGCTCGCGAGGAATCCCTGGAGGAGTTACGCAAACTGGCCGCAGGCAAGCGCAACGGTCAACTGCTGATCGCGGCGGGATGCCTGACCCAGCGCTACGGCGCGGACGTGGCGCGACAAGTCCCCGGCGTGGACGGCATCCTCGGCACGCGTCGCTGGATGGACATCCTGCAGGTGGTGCGCGAACTGCGGAAGAGCGCGCATCCCGCGCCGCGTTATCACCTCCCCGAGTCCGCCGCCGTCGGGACGGATGAGGCGGATACCCTGCGGGCCAGCCTCTTCGGCGGCGCGGCCTATCTCAAGATCGCGGACGGTTGCCGCCGTCCCTGCGCGTTTTGCGCCATCCCGCTCATCAAGGGAACATTGGTCTCGCGTCCGCTGGAAACCATCCTCCGCGAGGCGCGCCGCCTGCGCGACATGGGCGTGCGCGAACTGATCCTGATCGCGCAGGACACCACCGATTACGGCCACGATTTGGGGATGAAGGATGGGCTGGCGATTTTGCTGGAACGGTTGGTGAAAGAAGTGGCTGGCCCTCACCCCCGGCCCCTCTCCCAAAAAAGGGAGAGGGGAGTCGGCCTCGATTGGATTCGGATCATGTACGCCTATCCCGGCTACGTGACCGACCGCCTGATTGACGTGATGGCTTCCTCCAAACAGGTCTTGCCGTATCTGGATATGCCGCTCCAGCACGCCCATCCAAAAACTTTGATTCGGATGAAGCGCCCGTCCAACATGGACTGGGTTCACAAGACGCTGGAGAAGATGCGTGTCGCCATGCCGCAAATCGCCATCCGCACCACGTTCATTGTCGGCTATCCCGGTGAGACGGAGGAGGAGTTCCGCGCGTTGGAAGATTTCGTCCGCGAGATTCGCTTCGACCGCGCCGGGGCCTTCCCGTTCTCGTTCGAGCCGGGGACCAGCTCCGAGCCGCTCGGCGACCCGCTCCCGCCCGAGGTCAAGCAGGAGCGTTACGAACGTCTGATGGAACTTCAGCAAAATATTTCCCTGCAGGTCAACCAATCCTACGTCGGCAAGACGCTGGATATTTTGGTGGAAGGCTACGGTGATGGGTTATCCATCGGACGATCCTATCGCGACGCGCCCGAAATTGACGGGATGGTATTGGTGGAGGGAAAGGCGAAAGTGGGGGAGATTGCGCAGGTGAAAATTACGGGCGCGATGGTGTACGATTTGACGGGAGTGCCGGAAAGCAGTTTGATAGTTTTGTAGTTTCGTAGTTTTATGGTGCGCGCCACACAAAAAAAGAGACTCGATGGGAGTCTCTTTTTTTGTCTACCTGTGTACTTGTCACCTACTCACGCCGCCCTCGCCAGTGCGGTCGCGCCCAGGATCAAAATGGACAGGATGAAGTTCATTCGCAGGAGGCGCTCCTCGCGCTTTTGCAGACGGAGGATCTCCTCTTCCGTCGCACCCCGCTCGCGGCGCATCAGCGTGCGGCGGATGGCGGGAAGCACTTCCCAAGTCTGCACTGCGCTGACCACGACCATCACTCCCACCAGTCCGTGCTTAACGAGGATCGCCAGCGACCACTGTGTGCTGACGTTGAAGAAACCGTTGTAGTGCGAATTGGCGCTCAACTGGAACAGCCCGGTGGCGATCAACATTCCCAGGCTGAACCAGGCCAGCGGCTCCAGCCGTTTTTGCATGGTTTCGAGGAAGGCCAGCTGATCCGGGGGGCTCAGACTTTTTCGCGCGGCGGGCAGGACGAGAATGGAAATCGCCACAATTCCCCCGATCCACGTCACGGTTGCCAGCAGGTGCAACCAGTAGACCAGCGCCAGCGCCCAGGCGGGAGGGGTTGCCATGAGTTAGGGCGTGGGTATGATGGGCGTAGGCGTATCCGTCGGGAAGATGGGGACGGGGGTCGGCGGATTGCAGTGGTTGTAAGCCTGGTAGGCGTTTTTCGCGCTGGCGGCATCCAGTTCGCCGAGCGTTTGGGCGTGTTGATATTGCTCGGACGCCGCACACCATTCCTCCTTCGCGAAAAGGTCATCGCCGTAGCGCATGGAAGCGATGCGATAGCGCTCGCTGGCGGTCATCGTGCCGTCCCATAATTGAGGCCAGCCTGCATACAACTGCGAGAAGTAAAAAACCGTGTTCTTCCAGTCCAGGTCCCAGAAACTCGCGCCGAGGATGTAAAGCCGCGCACCCTCACGCAATCCGTTGGCGTTGCTGTCCAGCGGGCCGAAGCGCTCGGCCAGCGTCAACTGGTAGATGCCGCCTTCCAGGTTGCCTTGTTTGGTGATCAGGTCGTAGCCGTAGTTGCGGAGCGAAAAGTAGTACATCCCGTCCACTTCGGCGGTGCGGTAGGTCGGGTCTTTGCGGCGCAGGGTATCCAGGTTCTCGAGCGCATGTGGCCAGTCCAGGATGTTGATGTATTGCTGGGCGCGCTGGAAAATTTCCTCCACACCGCTCAAGTCGGGGGTGGGCGTCAGCGTGGGTAAAGAGGTGGCGGTCGAGACGGCGACGGCCTGCATGACCATCACCTCGGCTAGTTTCTGGCTGGCTTGCGGGAAGGATGGGTTATTCTGGATGATAAATTCCAGCCGTTGTTGCGCCGTGCCGTAGCGCCCGGCGGCAATATCCAGCAGGGCCAGCGCATATTGCTCGGTCAATTGCTGGGAGATCACCGAGGACTGGGCGTCCACGCGGTCGCCGATGGCTTGCTGATAGCCTCCCAGCCCGCCGAGGCCGACCAGCACGATCAGCGCCAGCGCGCCGAGCAGGAACGGCTTCAGGTTCAGGCGGAATTTCTTTTTGGGAGCCGGTTGGCTCGGTTGGGTGGATTCAAGGGTTGATTCAGACATGGCGGGTATTATACCTCTGGTAGAGACGTTGCATTGCAACTTCTCTACAAACGCACTAACAGGCGGACATCCGACCAGACGATGGCCAGCGCGATGATTCCGCCTACGGACATTCCCAGCAGGGAGGTGATGACCGCCCCCCCCGGCACGCCCCACGCGAGACTATAGGCGGTCGCGCCGCCCACCAGCGCGGCGGCCAGCCCGCGCGTCACCGCGCCGCCCACACGGATGGGTTCGTGCGTCCAACGCGAGAGCCAGGTGAATAGAAGGATGGCCTCGAACAGCAGGGCGATCTCCGCAAAGGCGATGACCGGCGCGCCGATTTCGCGAAACACGGTCACGCCCAGGCTTCCGATGCCGAGGAAGATGACCAGCCGCAGTAGCACCGCGTAGAGCGGGAACAGCGGTTCCTTGCGCGCGTAGAAGGCGCGCGCCGCCACCTCGTGGATGGTGTAGCCGGTGAGGGTGAGCAGGTAGGCGCGCGTCGTCCAGGTCAACAGGCTGGTGATGGATTCATCGAAGCCGAAGACGGCGCGCACCAGCGGGTGGATGCCCGCGGCCATCACCGCCGCAATCGGCAGGGTGAGCGCGATCAAAACTCGCAGGGCGCGTTCGATCGTCTCGCGGAACCCGCCCCAATTCCCGCGCGCCGCGAATTCCGAAAGGGTGGGGAGCAGGGCGGTCGCGATGGCCGTCCCGAGGATCGTCTCCGGCACCTGCATCACCATCCAGCCGTAGGTCAGCGAGGTGACCGCGCCCTCCTGTCCGAGTCGCGAGGCCAGGTTGTCGCGCGCCAGCACGATCAGTTGGATGCCGCCCATGGTCAGCAGGCGCGGCCACATCAGGTTCATGGCTTCGATCAAGCCGGTGTGACGCAGGTTAAGCGAGGGCGTCCAGCGGAAACCGAACTTGAATAGCGCCGGGATTTGGATGAGCAGGTGCATGGCCGCGCCGATAATCACGCCATAGACCAGGCCATGCACACCGAAGCGCGGCGCGAGGAAGACCGCGCCGAAGATTTGGCCGAGGTTGTACATGACGGGCGCGATGGCGGGGAAAACGAAATGCTGGTTGGCTTGCAGGCTGGCCATCACCAGTCCGCTGATCGAGAAGATGATCGTGCCAACCAGGTTGAGGCGCATGAGTTCGGCCAGCAGGCTGCGTTGTTCCGCGTCGAAGCCCGGTGCGATGCCGATTTTGGAGTCCACGATGGGTTGGGCGAAAATGGCGATCAACACCGCGATCCCGCCTGTGACGATGAAGGCCACGTTGGCGACGCGCGAGAACAAATCCCAGGCGGCGGCGCGGTCTTTGGTGGTCAGGTACTCGGTCAGCAGGGGGATGAAGGCCATCGCCAGCGCGCCGCCGGAGATGAGCGCGAATAGCACATCGGGCAGGTTGTTGGCGGCGTTGAATGTGTCGAGCAGGTAGACCGAATCGGAGTATCGGCGCGCGATGATGCCTGCCCGCACGAAGGCCAGGATTTTGTCTATCAGGAAGAAGAAGGCCACGATCAACGAGTTGCGGCTGACGCGGGAGAGGTGGTTCATCAGTTATCAGTGATCAGTTATCAGTGATCAGTTATCAGTGATCAGTTATCAGTGATCAGTCATCAGTGGTCGGCGGGCGGGACGATTTCCATGCCGGGCAGTTGGTCGGCCAGGTTTTGCGGCTTGTGGATCAGGATCGGCAGGCATTGCGGGCAGATGTGTTTCGTCTCACCCTTGAAGGTTAAAGTCAGCAGGACGATTTGTTGGTCGGTGCGATTGCAATTCAAACAGGCGTGTGTCATGGGTTCTCCAATCGTCAATCGTAAATCTAAAATCTAAAATCTAAAATCAAAGCGTGCCTTTATACATTCCGCCGTCCACAGTCAGCATCACGCCGGTGATGTACGATGCGGCGGGCGAGACGAGGAAGGCGGCCGCGTTGGCGAACTCTGCGGGCTGACCCATTCTCCCGAGCGGACTCTCCTGCGACTGCTTCGCGATCTCTGCCTCGACCGTGGAGTGGTTCGCGGTTGCCCGGGCGGTCATCAACTGTGTGACGCGTTCCGTTTCCGTCCAGCCGGGCAGGATGGAGTTAAAACGAATCCCGTCTTTGCCGAGTTCCAATGCCAGCGATTTGGTCAACCCGACGGTGGCGGCGCGCACGCTGTTGGAAAGCACCAGGTTAGCCAGCGGCTGTTTGACCGACATCGAGGTGACCGTCAACACGCTGGCCGCGCCGGATTTCCGCAAGTGGGGCAGGGCGGCGCGGATCAAGCGCACGTGGCTCATCAGCGACAGGTCAATCGCTTTTTGCCAGGTCGCTTCATCGAACGACTCGAACGTACCGGGCGGAGGTCCGCCCGCGTTGGTGACGAGGACGTCCAGCCCGCCGAAGGCCTCCACGATTTGCTGGATCAATTTTTCGGGAACGCCAATTTCACTTACATCTCCCGCGAGTCCAATTACCTGTGCGCCGGTTTCCTTGCTTAATTTTTCCGCTACGCTTTTGATCCTGGCTTCATCCCGCCCATTGATGGCGACCTTGCAGCCTTCTTTTGCCAATGCCAGCGCGGTGGCGTAACCCAGTCCGCGCGAGGCGCCAGTGACGAGGGCGCGTTTGTCTTTCAATTTTAGATCCATTTTTAATCTCCTTTTCAGTGAGTTTTGACTTTACAACGATTCTGGTTTGGGCTACACTTTGGCGAAACAGAATTGGGAGGCCGTGATGCAATTGGATGCAGGTCAATGGGTTGTGATTGGCGTATGTGCTGTGCTGATCGTCGGATACGCTGGCGGCTATTATTATAACCGCCGCCTGGCGGAACAAGTCCTGGACTGGCTGAAAAGAGGCCTGGGTCAATGGGGGCAGGTGACGCCGGGGGAGCGTCTGGGCGGCCTGGCCACAGGGGGACGCTTGTCTGTCAACGCGGCCAGCCAACCGTTCCAGCGCATCGAGGCGTTTTTCCTGCTCGAACCGCGCGAAAATCTGATCTTCTGGCTGTTCGACCGTCTGCGCGGGCGCCAGGATGAACTGATCTTGAAAATCACTTTGCGCGCCGCGCCGGGGAAAGAGTCGCTGATCGAAGCGGGTCGCCATCGTGACCGGGACTTCCGGCAAGCCATCGAAAAAGAGAAATCGCCCATCTTGGAGTCCGCTGTTCACGGATTGGGAATCGCCCATTGGGGCAGGAAACCCCAGGCTGGCGAGCGCACGCGGCTTTTCCTGGAACAGTACGGGCAATCGGTGACGCGCCTTTCCATTCGGCGGCAGGCTCCGCATTTGTTCCTGCGGGCGCGCCTGAAACCCCTGCTGATGCGCCCCGCCGAAGATTTTTTCTCCGCGTTGCGTGACCTGAGCGTGGAATAAAAAACACCCGTTGTGACAGGGAAAGCCGCAACGGGTGTTTTTTCAGCGGACGAGCGTTACCCAAACAACAGCGCGGCCGTGCGCTTGAGCATCTCCGCGCCGCGTATTTCTGTCTCGAAAAGCGGCAGGATGGAACGCACCTGGCCGTCGAACTCTTTCCAGATGGTGTCCATGTGTTCATCCTGCATGGCGACGCGATTCTTCACGAAGTCGGGCGAGTTTTTCTTGACGCTGTTCTTGTCAATCAGCATGTTGACGATCACGCCGCCGACGGGGATATTGAATTCGTGGAACCAACCGATGAAGCGGGTGATGACCGCAATCGGCAGGGCCTCTGGCAGTGTGACGAAGAAGAACGAAGTCAACGATTTGTCGGTCAGCAATTTTTTGGCATTTGCCATGCGCTCCCGCATGTTGAGCAGGTAGTCCATCAGCGGGTCTTTTTCTTTTTTCTTCCTGCTGTAGGAAAGCAAATCTTTCATCGAGGCCGCCTCTTCACGACTCTGCACCATCTTGTTGACCCACATTGCATACACGCTGGACATTCCCAACAGGCGGCGGGCGTTGGCAGTGGGGGCCGTGTCAAAGATGTAGACTTCGTACTCGTCGTCGAACATCAGGTCAATCATATTCTCGAACATGGCCGATTCCTCGAAGGACGGGTTCATCGTGGCCGACTCGACGAACTCATCCGCCTTGGTCTTGATGTCGGCGAATTTCAGGAACCATTCGATCTTCTCACGGATGCCCTTCTTGGATTTCTCGATGGTATCGTGGGTGTCAATCTCGTAGGCGGTCAGGTTGGGAACGCCTTCGACGGGAGTCTGTTTGCCGAAGACATTCTGCCCAAGCATGCTGCTGAGCGAGTGGACCGGGTTGGTGGAGGCGAGCAGGGTTTTCCTGCCCTGCTGGGCGGCCCAAATCGCCGCCGCCCCGGCCATGACCGTCTTGCCGACGCCGCCTTTCCCACCGAAGAAGATGTACTTCAGCTTTGAATTTTTAGCCATGTATTGTTGCATGGATGTTTCGATCATCGCTTACCTCCAAACATCACATCCGCCATGCGTTCGATCATGGGCAGGCCGGTGATATCGCGCTCGAATTCAGGGATGCGCGCCAGAACTTCGCCGGAGAAGACCTGGTCAATTTCTGCCAGGTACTTTGTCTGCATCTCCATGCGGTTGCGCAAGTAGGCGGGAATATCCTGTCCAGCCAGCTCGGGCGGGATGACGCGGTTGACGATGTAGCCAGCCAGCGGCACGTCAAACTTGGCGAACAGGCCGGCGGCCTTCTTCGTATCCAGGATGATCATCTCTTCCGGCGTAACAACGAAGAAGAAAGCAGTCTTGAGCTTGTCCGTCAGAATGCTGGAGGAGGTGTTGATGCGATGCTTGATGAATTGCAGTTCTTTCAGGATTTGATCCTCTTCGCTTTCCTTGTCGCGCTGCATTACCGCCGCGACTTGGGCGTACTCTTCCATCTCGGTGCGTAGCGCAGTGATCTTGTCAATCCACTGGTCGTAGACCGAGGCCATGCTCAGGTAGTAGAGAGCGTGTCCGAGCGGCACGAGATCGTAGATGTAATAGTCGTAGTCGCTGCTTCCGACAATATCCACCACCTCGTCAAAGATGGCGCTTTCTTCCATGGCCGGTTCAGCGGCCGCGGCCTGAATGTAGTTTTCGATCTCTTCCGGGATTTCCGTCATCCCGTACATATCGCGGATTTTCTGGCGGATTTCCTCCTGATACTCCTTGATGCGCTGGTCGGCGTCAATTTCCTGGGCGAACAGGTTGGGCATGATCTCGACCGGCCCTTTGCCGAAGATGTCGCGTTTGAAGATGTCGGAAAGGCTGGCTTGCGGGTCCACAGAGAAAACGAGCACTTTGTGGCCCTGCTTGGCCAGCCAATAGGCGGTGGCGGCGCTGAAGGTGGTCTTGCCCAGCCCGCCCTTGCCGCCGAACATGATGTACCTTCTATCGGGATTCTTGTCGAAGACTTCGCGCATTGACATGATTGGCTCCTATGCGAGTGCGTCGGTCAGGTCTTTTTCACGCAACATGCGGCGCTTCCAGGTGCTGACTTGCGGTACAACGTAGGGTAACAACCGCAGGCTGTAATAGGGCGGCAGGATGGGAATACCGAGCAGGTCGCCCATTGTGATCAGGATGAACAGATGCTCCATACTGCCGCGCGTTTTGAGGGCGTAGCGGGCCATGTCGTGCCCGGCCATGCCATACAGGACGCTTTTAGCGCCGTCCAACCAACTGGGTTTCTTTTCTTTTTTGTCTGCCATTGCAATGTACTCCTTGTCTTGGAATTTGAATTCTGGTTTAAGTGATCTCCTGATCGCACAGGTCGGTCAGGTCGCGTTCGCGTAATAGATTGCGCTTCCAGCCGGGGATACTGGGTACGATGAAGGGCAATAAGCGCAACGTGTAATACGGCGGCAGGACGGGAATGCCCAAAATATCGCCGAAGACGATCAAGATGAATAAATGCTCGAGGTGTGCTCTCTCTTTATGCAGGTCCCGCACCATCTCGTATATGCTGGCGCCATACAGGATATCGCGGAGCGCTCGAAGGGATTCACCGATTTGTTGTTTGAGTTTCATGGCTATGATGGGCTGAAATTTTCCTGGACAGCCGCGCCGGCTTCTTGCAGGGCTTGTCCCAATTGCGACATTTCCAGCCCGACAACTTTTTTGCGCCCTCCTATAACAAATGTAGGATAGCGGTGGACACCGTAACGAATGGCTTTGAACAGTCCCTGGAGCGAACGCGGATCCCAGATGCGGATCATGACCGAATCTCCGTAGCGCAGGGACAAGTCCAGGATCGCATCGGAGAAGCGTTGAAAGTCAGCCTGCCATTCGGGCGGATACTCGTCCAATCCGCGCTCGTGGGGCGCTTTATCCATCCTGGCCTGGGCGATCAGCATTTCACACGAAAGACAAATGCCCCAGCCCTCCGGCAGGGGCGTAATTACTTCAACTTGAACAGGCGTCATGGTCATTTTCACGGCAGGCTGTGGGGCCCGCCCCGTTGGGGGGGGGCCCCCGGGGGGGGGGTTTTTTTTTTTTGGTGGCATGACACGGTGG
>CAYJLS010000080.1:13951-19338 GCA_964371065.1 uncultured Anaerolineaceae bacterium
CCCCCTCGCTGTCTCTCTTTCCCGCGGGGGGGGGGGCCGCCGGCGGCGGGGCCCCCCCCCCCACAGCCTGGGGGGATTTTATTTTGCCTTATCGGATGCAGGCAAGGCTTTTGAGCGTATGGTTGTTAGAGCCTTGAGAGCGTCCCAAGCCAGGATGATCGCCGCGACCACCAGGTAGATGGCAATCAAGCCAGCCAGCCAGTTGCCAACAACCTTGTCAATCGGCAGGTTGGGGGTGGTCAGTACCTGATTGATGACGTTATAGGCTGTGATCAACAGCGCCGCGACAGTGGTTACGAACATGAAGATGAAGGGGATGAATGTCCACAGGTAGTTCTTGCCATTGGACATCAGCCACAGGGATACCAGCAATAGCGCCAGGGCGGCCATCAACTGGTTCGCGCCGCCGAAAAGCACCCAGATGCGCGCCCAGAAGCCTGTATAGATCAACAGGGCTGAGAGCAGCAGCGCGACGATGGTGCCAAAGGTGGTGTTTTTGAACAGCGGGACTGATTCGCCTAGGAATTCTGCCGAGGCAACCCGCATGAAGCGTACCACCAGGTACATGATGGTCAAGCCCATCAGGGTCAGGAAGACCGAACCGTAGGGCAGGCCAAACGAGGTTGGCACGCCGATCTTGGCCATCATCTCGCTCAGGCCAACAGCGAACACGCCTGCGTTCTTGCCGGCCGCGATCATGCCGACATAGCCGGCAAAGCCTTTGGTGATGCCGACGCCGACGACAGCGGTCAGCAGGGACAGCGTGGCCAGGAACATTTCCAGGAACATGGCGCCGCCGCCCACGTACAGGGCGTCGGTTTCCTTTTCCAATTGGCGAGCTGTGCCAGACGAAGAGACCAGGCTGTGCCAGCCAGAGACCGCGCCGCAGGCGATGGTCACGAACAGGATCGGCCACAGGGGTCCGAGAGCGAGCAGGTTGGGCAGCAGTTTGGGATCAACCGCCGAGCAGTCCGCGGCCGCGCACAGGTTGCCTCCCCAGTTGGTGAAGGCCGGGAAGTCAGCCGGGAAGGCTGGGTGCCAGACCAGCAATCCGATCGTGCCAGCCAGGATGCCCAGGAAGACGATCCAGAAGGCGACGTAGTTGATCGGCTGCGCCCAGCGCCAGATCGGCAGGGTTGCGCCGAAATAGCAGATGATCAGCACGATCAGGCTCCAGACGAACTGAGCCTGGGTCACTGAGCCGAAGACTACCGGGGAAGTCTCACCGCCGTTGACGGCCATGAAAAGATTCTTGACGCCAGTCAATGTGCCCAGCCAGATGCCGATGAAAGCCAGCACAACGGTCACGAGACTGGTCACTATAATATCCATCTTCCACTTATAGGTCATCTGGCCAGCCAGCAGGCCAATTCCGATGACAAGCAACACGCCCAGGGGGACGGCCGGATTGGTCATCAGGTCATAGCCGACGATTTTGCCGAAGGCGGCCATGATGAGTAGCAGGTAGAAGTAGATGAAAGTCAACAGGATGTTGCGCGCTCTGGGTGAGATGAAGCGGTAGGACAGCGCTCCAAAGGATTGGCCTTCCTCGCGCACGCCCAACATGATGCTCGAATAGTCCTGCACCCAGCCAATGAAGAACGTGCCGAAGATGATCCACAACAAGGCCGGTAACCAGCCCCATTGCACGGCAACAATGGGGCCTGTGATTGGTCCCAGGGCTGCGATGGATTTGAACTGGTAGCCGAACAGGACGTTGCGGTTGGCTGGACTGAAGTCCACGCCGTCCATGTACATCTTGGCCGGCGTTGCCTTCTTTTCGTCGGGTTGCATGACTTTGGCGTTGATTGTCTTGGCATAGAAACCATAGCCTACCGCAATCCCTACAAAACTGAGAACGAGTGTCAAAACAGCGTTCATGTGCAAATCTCCTCTTTGGTTAAATGGATGGTTGCTTGGCGCCTTGTCCGATTTTTGGACCGCGCCCGGAAGAATTGCTACCTGATCATCATTCTTTTCGAAACGTCACCTCCTTTCATAGGTTTGGGTTCTTGTCGCCACGTTGACAAACGCCGTAAGAAACGTATACTAGCAGTGATAAATTCATCTGGAGGTTATTGTGAATATTTCTGCCATGCTTCTTCTGGTTGGTTGCGCTTACGTCGTGCTTGTTAACGGGCTCTCCTGGCTCAGGCGGGAGGGATTGTCTTTGCGGCTAACCCTCGAGACGGTCATTTTCACCGGGTTGGTCAGCGGCCTGGCCGCGCTGACAGGTTTTAACGTTCACCCAGTGTTATTTCTGCTTGTCCTGTACCTGATCACTATGCGCGTGCGTCTGATGGTGGATGCGGGTACTGTTTTAGCCCGGAGCGGGCGACTTGCGCAGGCTGAGCGCCTGTATCAATTCGCGCTGTGCCTCTGGCCTGACGAAACCGGGAAGCTGGTGGTACTGGTCAATCAAGGCACAGCGCTTTTGCAACAAGGGCGTCTCGATGAAGCCATCGCTGTGTTTCGTTCGGTTTTGGAAAAGTCCAATCAGGGTTACCTGGGCGTCAAATACGAATCTGCGGCGCATTACAACCTGGGTGTGGCTTACCTGCGTAAAAACCTGGAAGCCCAGGCAACGGTGGAATTCAATGCCGTGCTGGATACCTGGCCTGCTTCCGAATATGCTCGCCGCGCCGCCTCGGCTTTGGAGCAACGACGCCGAAAAAATATGTCTGCGCCTGGCCAGGAAAAGCGGTAATCCAGGGAAAACCTTTAAGGTCTCCTTTTACAAGGATGGCCGAATAGTTATCCGATGACAACAAAAAAACGCCATTGAGTCTGCCAGACTCGATGGCGTTTTAATATGGATATTCCCTGGCATGGCGACATTCATTTGCCAGCGGGCAAACAGAAGAACAGGAAGCGGCGGGAAGAGGAATCGCATTTTCGGCAGGAAATTTCCGTCCGATGGGTGTGTTTCTGTTTTTATAAAACACTTGCGATGCTAAAGGGTTGCTTTACATTTTAGACGGGTCAATTGTACGATGATTTTCTGACTTGTCAAATAAATATTCCGTAAACATTGCGCTTTTGGCAGGCGGCTTGAATGTCGGGTTATTGGGAATCGGC
Organism: uncultured Anaerolineaceae bacterium; assembly: GCA_964371065.1. Lineage (GTDB taxonomy): Bacteria > Chloroflexota > Anaerolineae > Anaerolineales > Villigracilaceae > Denitrolinea. The sequence continues at coordinate 17,030 of CAYJLS010000080.1, forward strand.
GTGGTGCGCCGCAGATGTAGCGCAAATTGCCAATTTGTGCTACCCTGCCTGCAACGCCTTCAGGTTGACGGGGAGCAGGGCCGCATAAATCGCATCCGCTGTGGGGGTCGGGACGCCCAACCCGCGCCCCTTGCGCCCGATCACGCCGATGATGGATTCCAGCTCCGTGCGGCGGCCCGCCTCCACGTCCAGTTGCATCGAAGCCTTGATCTGCGGCGCGGCCGCGTCTATGAAATCCAGCGACTTTTGGACCACATCCGCATCCAGCGCGATATCCTGCGCCCGCGCCACGGCCTCGACCTCGCTCATCAATCCTACGATCATGGCGCGCGTCTCCGGCACGGCGCGATAGTCGCCCATCGGCAGGCGCGTCAGCGACCCCAGTCCGCTGGCGGCGGAGATAAAAACCAGTTTTGCCCACAACGCCTTGAAAATGTTTTGGGTGATCTCGACGGTGACGCCGGTCTCTTTGAGCGTCTTTTCGATGGATTGCGCACGCGCCGAAACGGAGCCATCCAATTCGCCAACGACAATGCGGCGGAACTGGGATACCTGCTTGACCACTCCCGGCGCCTCGATCGCGGACGATATTTGGGTCACGCCGCCGAGAACGTGTTCCACGCCGACGATTTTCCCGATCCGCTCGACGGCGTCCACCCCATTCTGCAGGCTGATGACCGCCGTCTGCGGACTCACCGCAGGCTGGATCGCTTTGGCGGCATCGTCCGTATCGTACGTCTTCACGCAAAACAGGATCAAATCCACCGCGCTGACTTCGGCAGGGGAGTCCGTGGCCTGCGCGGGGATAATGGCAAAATCTCCGTGAACACTTTTGACTTGCAGGCCGTTCGTCCGCAGGGTTTGCAGGTGCGCGCCGCGCGCGATGAACGTGACGCTGTTTCCCTGCTTTGCCAGCAGGCCGCCGTAATATGACCCGACGCCGCCGCTTCCCATAATCATGATTTTCATATGCTGTTTTCTCCATGGATAAGTATACACGTATCAGGTACACACGTATTCGCGACCTTTCTACCTGTTTCCCTGTCTACACCATCTCAATTTTTTGCTCGATCACATCGCCATCCGTCCAATTGCCTTCCACCCATTTTGCCACACTTTGCAGGGATCGGCGCAAAGTCACCGCGTCCGAGTTGAGCATGGCGCAGGCGATGACCGCTTCGCTCCACTTGTCCTGCAAATCCATCTCTGCGACCGAGACATTGAACTCGCGGCGCAGGCGCGCCATCAGCGGCTTGATGCGCCCGCGCTTTTCTTTGAGCGAGGCGCAGGCGGGCAGGTGGAGGTGGATGGTGAGGGTGGCGAGCATGGGGTGTCAGGATGTTCGTTCCTGTTCGAGTTGATCCAAGAACTGACGCGGCGTGAAGATAGTGATGCCCTGATATTCCTTCAAATTCAACAAGTGTTTATCCCCGCTGATGATGATGGGCGCTTCTCCACCCACCGCGATGGCAAGGATTTTTTCATCGTCGGGGTCGGCGGGTATTGCACCGGTCATATCTGGCGGATGTGAAACAGGTTCAGCGCTGGTTCGAAGTAGTTCCAGGAGTTCATCAATCCTGGCTTGAGGGACAAAGTATTTCCCGGTTCCGTGCAGTTCTTCGAGAGTAATGCGAATTTCATTGATCGCGAACTCGCCGGTCACCACCTTGAACTTTCGTTCCCGCCACGCGTTGACAATCTGCGCGGGTACGCCTTTTTTCGATAACACACTGCTGACCAGCACGTTCGTATCAATTACCACGCGAAGCATTGCGCCTCCGCACCCGCTCTATCGCCTCGGCAACGTCCCGCTCCACTTCTTCAGGGTCACGATCCTCCTGCGCGTCCTGAATTTCCTTTATCACCGCAAAACGCGCCTCGCGTTCGGCGATCATGTTGTTGTACAGGTCAAGCGGGATAGTGGCCGTCCCCTCCTCGGTGTTGATGGTTGCCGGACCTGTTTTCAGCGTCTTATACGCCGCCGCGGTCTCACGGACAGCGCGGATGTTCTCCAGTTTGCCGCGGATCTGTTCGTAGTCTGCGGCAGGAATCATCACAGCCACGTTCTTGCCATTGCGCTCGATGATAACGTCCCCTTTACCAGCCAGTACTTGATCCAGCAAGTCGCGGAATTTGGTCCGCGCTTCTCCGCTTTTGACAATTGTATTAGGCATCTTTCGATCCTTTCCATGTACAAAACGTACAATTTGTATAAATTGTACATTTCTTGATGCTCTGTGTCAAGCAGGTGAGGCTGGTGAATGCCCACAAGTATAAGCGATGAACATAAGCTCTGCCAACTGTGGTAA
>CAYJLS010000081.1:0-19306 GCA_964371065.1 uncultured Anaerolineaceae bacterium
AGGCCTTCCACGGCAAGACGATGGGTTCGCTCTCGATGATGGGCAAATCCGATTACCGCGCGCCGATGGGACCGATGTACGCGGGGCCTGTCTACCACGTCCCGTTTGGCGACGCGGAAGCGGTGGAGAAACAACTGGAGATTTGCGAAAAGGTGGGCATCGGCGTGGCGGGTGTGCTGTTCGAGCCGATCCAGGGGGAGGCGGGCGCCATTGTCCCGCCGGATGACTTTTGGCCGCGCATCCGCGCCGCGACGAAGAAATATGGTGCGCTGTTGATCGCGGACGAAGTGCAGACGGGTCTGGGCCGAACGGGGAGGCTGTGGGGCGTGGATCACTGGAACGTGGTCCCGGACATTCTGTCCGTTGCCAAGTCCCTGGGCGGAGGCGTGATGCCGGTCAGCGCGGTGTGCACCACCGAGGAGATTTTCCAGCCGATGATGTACCCGAACCCGTTCATGCACACCACCACCACGGGCGGCGGCGCATTGGCGTGCTCGGCGGCCATTGCCTCCATCCATGTGACGTTGCGCGAAAGGCTGTGGGAACAGGCCGCCGAGAAAGGTAATTTCCTGATCCCGAAACTGGAACAACTGGCGACTCAGTATCCGCAAATCTATGAGAAAATTACCGGCAAAGGTTTATTGATTGGCATGCACTTTAAATCGCCGGAGATCGGTTACGAGGTGGCGGCGGGACTTTTCAAGCGCGGCGTACTGGTGGCCGGTACGCTGACCAGCGCGCAGACCGTCCGCATCGAGCCGCCGTTGATCGTCTCGTATGAGCAAATTGATAGTCTGCTGGACCGTCTCGAAGATACACTAAAATCCATCCGCAGGAGTGTGTAGTCCATGAATCAGTTGAGCGAATTTGCCGTGGAACTGCGCGACGTGGTCAAAACATTTAAGACCCCGGAGGGAACGTTCCTCAACGCGGTGGACCACGTGAACATGCAAATTAAACATGGGGAATTCTTCTCGATGCTGGGGTCGTCGGGATGCGGCAAGACCACCTCCTTGCGAATGGTGGCGGGCTTTGAGTGGCCGACCGAGGGCGAGGTTTATATCGAGAGCAAGGCGCAGGGACACTTGCCTCCGTTCCAGCGGCCGGTCAATACGGTGTTTCAGAGTTATGCGCTTTTCCAGCACATGACTGTCTTTCAGAATGTGGCTTTCGGCCTCGAGATGGAAAAGGCTCCCGTCAACGAGATCAAGAACCGCGTCGGACGCGCCCTCGAGATGGTTCAGTTGGCCGGGATGGAGCGCCGCTTTCCGAAACAACTTTCCGGCGGACAGCAGCAACGCGTCGCGCTGGCGCGCGCACTGGTGAAACTTCCCAATGTGCTCCTGCTCGACGAGCCGCTCGGCGCGCTGGATTTGAAACTCCGCAAGGAAATGCAGTTGGAACTCAAGGCCATCCAGCAAAAGGTGGGTATCACCTTCATTTACGTCACGCACGACCAGGAGGAAGCGCTGACCATGTCCGACCGGATCGCGGTCATGAGCAGGGGCAGGGTGCTCCAGATCGGTGCGCCGGTGGAAATTTACGAGCGCCCCAACTGCAAGTTCGTGGCAGATTTCATTGGAACTTCCAATTTTCTCGATGGAAAAGTCAAGGCCCTGCAGGGGGACAAGGCGGATGTCTATGTGCCGGCTTTGAATGCCGAGGTGAAGGGCTTGGTTTCCGGCGCGGTTTCGGTGGGAGGGGACGCGGTGGTTTCGATTCGTCCGGAAAAAATCCGCCTGGCAGAGAAGGCGGTTCTAAGTCAAAATTGTTTCGAGGGCAGGATTGTTAATTCCGTATACATTGGCTCGGATACCCATCTTATTGTGGAAGTGAACGGGTTGCGGATGAAAATCTGGGAACAAAATAAGATTTCCAGTCTAGATCCCAAAGCCCATTACACGGTCGGCCAACAGGTGTGGGTGACCCTGTTTCCCGAAAACACGCTGGTGATGGCCAATGAATAAGGTGTTGCCATGTTGAAGCGGCTTCGCGAGAACAAATCCGCCCAGGGGACGTTGTTGATCACGCCGACGTTGATTTTTATGGTCGGCCTGTTGATCATCCCTCTGATCCTCACCCTGATCATCAGTTTCGGGGAACGTTCTGCGGACGGCAATGTCATTTATACCTTCGGCTGGCACAACTATGAGCGCATCATTGGGATTAGCCATGATTGCGCCGACGGACGGACCACTTGCTTCGATCCGTTGTACGCTCAAATTCTCTGGCGTTCGCTGACCCTGGCGTTCAACTCCACCGTCTTGGTCATCCTGCTGGCGTATCCGCTGGCGTACTTTATCGCCCGCTCCCATCCCAGCCGCCGCAACACCTTCCTGTTCCTGGTGCTCGTGCCGCTGTGGACCAACTTCGTCATCCGCGTCTATGCCTGGATGATGCTCTTGCGGACGCAGGGACTCATCAACAGTGTGCTGGGCTGGCTGGCCGGGGTGGCAGGCATCCATTTTGTGCCGCTGGAAATGTTGTACACCCCCGGCGCGGTGCTGGTGGGCATGGTCTACGAATTCCTGCCGTTCATGATCCTGCCCATTTATACCTCCCTCGAAAAGATTGAAAATTCCCTGTATGAGGCCGCGGCGGATCTGGGAGCGAATCCATTCCGGACCTTCCTGCGGGTGACTCTCCCCCTTTCGATGCCGGGCGTGGTGGCGGGGACCGTGCTGGTCTTCATCCCCGTCATGGGGACGTTCGTCGTCTCGGACCTGTTGGGCGGCAAGCAGGTGATCCTGATCGGGAACCTGATCCAGCGCCAATTCCTCGACGCGCGCGACCCGACCTTTGGTTCCGCCGCTTCGCTAATCCTGATGGCCATGACCCTGGTGGTGATGTATTTCTACACGCGCAAGTTTGGGTTTGGCGAGGAGATTGTTGTCGCATGAATCCTTATCGCCGTTCCCTCTTCATTCGGATTGCCACCGTCCTGGTGTATTTTTTCCTGTATGCGCCGATCATCGGGCTGATCCTCTTTTCGTTCAACTCGTCACGCACGAATATCTTCTTCGGCGGCTTCATCACGTACTTTGGCCCGCTTCAAATGAACGGCAGCACGGTGGTGCAGAGTCCCTGCGGCCCGTTCCACTGGTTTTGCGAGTTGAGCAAGAACGCAGAAGTGAGGAACGCCACCCAAAATACGTTGACCATCGCGTTCATCTCCACCATCTCAGCCACGATCATCGGGACGCTGGCGGCGCTGGCCATGCAACGCTACGATTTTCGCCTGAAATCCTTCTCGCAACTCTCGCTTTACATCCCCATTGTTATCCCGGAAATCGTCATGGGCATCGGCATCCTGGTGTTGTTCAGCCAGGTGTTCACATTCCTGAATAATGCGCTGGGACTTCCGAGCGGCGCCCGCCTGACGATGGGACTGCCGACCGTCATCGTTTCCCACATTGCGTTCAGCGTTCCCTTTGTGGCGCTGGTGGTGCAGGCGCGCCTGCAGGGCTTCGACAAATCCTTCGAGGAAGCCGCCATGGATCTGGGCGCCAACGAACTGGTCACCTTCTGGCGCGTCACCCTGCCGATGATCCTGCCCGGCGTGCTTTCGGGGGCGTTGCTGGCCTTCACCCTCTCGCTGGACGACTTTGTGATTACCTTCTTCACCACCGGCCCCGGCGCGACGACCCTGCCCATCTACGTTTATGGTCTGTTGCGGCGTATTATCACGCCGCAGGTGAACGCCCTGTCCACCATTTGGGTGCTGGTCGTTTTCACGGTCGTGCTAATATTACAGCGCGTGCAGAACCGACAAACTTAATCGGTTTTCTGGGAATTGCCGGGGTAGTTGCGCCAGCAGTTGCACTGCTGGCGGGCGGCAGTGCAACTGCCGCCAGAACTGGCGGTACACCACGCCGATTCCCAACGAGCCACTTAATCTCGTGTAAACCGCAGGGCAGGCGGTCTGTCCCGCGTATTAAATCCCATTCATTCCTAAAGGAGGAAGACATGAGAAACAAAATGTTCAAAGTTTTTGCAGTACTGGCCATGGCAAGCATGTTGCTGGCGGCCTGTGGCGGCAAGTCGGGCATGGTTACATCGTCCGGCTTCGCCTGCCCGGAGCCTGAGAACCAGATGAAGGTCACATCCAAGGAACTGAACCTCTACGTCTGGACCGAGTACATTCCCACCGAATGGAAGGAGTGCTTCGAATTGGCGTATGGGGTCAAGATCAACCACGATGAATACTCCTCCAATGAAGATATGTATGCCAAACTTTCGGCGGGCGGCTCGGCCTACGATCTCATACAGCCGACCGATTACATCGTCAGTTTGATGATCCGCAATGGGATGCTCCAGAAGCTGGACAAAAGCAAATTGTCCATCCTGAACAACCTGGACTCCGCCTACATGAATCAGCCCTTCGACCCCGGCAACGAGTACACCATCCCCTACGAAGGCGGGCTGGACGCCATCGTTTACAATGCCGACGCCGTGACCACCGCGCCGAAATCCTATGCCGACTTGTGGAACCCGGAATATGCGGGGCGTATCGTCCTGCTGGACGACTCGCGCGTTGTCATCGGCATGACCCTGCTGACGTTGGGCTACGATGTCAACACCAAGGACCCCGCCCAACTCGAGGAAGCAAAGACCAAACTGGCGGAACTGATCCCGAACGTCAAGTTGTTCGATAGCGACAGCCCCAAAACTGCCCTGATCGCCGGTGATGTGGACCTGGGCATTGTATGGACGGGCGAAGCCTATACGGCCAACCAGGAAAATCCCGACTTTGCCTTCGTCTACCCGACGGAAGGGGCCGTGATCTGGCAGGATAACTGGGCTATTCCCGCCGACGCGCCGCACCTGGATGCCGCCTATGCCTGGATCAACTACACCATGCAGGGCAACTTGTTCTACCTGATGTTGCGCGACTTCCCGTACCTCAATCCCGATATGGCCGCCCTCGAGTTTGCCAAGGCGAATTTCCCCGACTTGTACAATCCTTTCATGGACTCGAACATCACCAACCCTCCTGCTGATGCGATCCAAAAGGCCCACCGCGTTGACGATGTGGGCGACGCCACCCCGCTCTACGATCAAATCTGGACCGAGATCAAAGGCGGCCAGTAACACAAAGGCGGACTCCAAAGTTTCTGACTTTGGAATCTGCACCGTTCCAATCATCAGCCGACCGCGTTCGCAGTCGGCTGATGATTGGAATCCTGAAGTTCCGCTTCAGGAATATCTCTGTTTGGTTTCCGAAAGTAGCCTGCCCTGGCGGTCAGGCCAGGGAATTTTCGGATTCTCGCTGGACAAGTTGGAAGGTTATGCTTAGAACTCGTGTAAAAATAAGTTCCGTGTTTCCGTCAGCAGTTGGACTGCTGACGGCTCGCACACTTGCCCTGGCGGGCAGTGCCAGGGGTGCAACTGCTCGCGAACTTTGAAATCGGGAAGTTATTTTTACACGGCTACTAAACTAACTCGCGCCTGCGGGTTATAAAACTAATGGAGAGAAAGGATCATGAAAGTATTGCTCGTCGGTGTTGGAGGGGTGGGCGAGGCAATCGCCGCGATTGCCAAACCGCGTAAATGGGTGGAGCAGATCATTCTGGCCGATTACAACAAGGCGCGCGCCGAGGAAGTCCAGAAGAAGATGGGAGAGGCGAAACGCTTCCCGGTGGAGTTCATTGACGCCGGCAACCAGGAGATGATCGAAGACCTGGCCAGAAAATACAAAGTGGACTTGATCATGAATTCGGTTGACCCGGTCTTCAATGAAAAGATCTTCGACGCCGCATTCAATGTAGGTGTGAAATACATGGACATGGCCATGACGCTCTCGAAGCCGCATCCCGCGGACCCGTTCCACAAGCCGGGCGTCAAACTGGGCGATTACCAGTTTGCCAAAGCAAAAGAGTGGGAAGAGAAGGGACTGCTTGCGCTCGTCGGTTGCGGCGTGGAACCCGGCATGGCGGACGTATTCGCGCGCTACGCGCAGGATCATCTCTTCGATGAGATTGATGAAGTGGGCATCCGCGACGGCGCCAACATCACCATCGAAGGCTACGAGTTCGCGCCCAACTTCTCGATTTGGACAACCATCGAGGAGTGCCTCAACCCGCCCGTCATTTGGGAAAACGGCAAATGGTTCACGACCGCGCCGTTCTCCGAGCCGGAGACGTTCGACTTCCCCGAGATCGGCCCCGTGGAAGTGGTCAACGTGGAGCATGAGGAAGTTTTGCTCGTGCCGCGCTGGGTGAAGACGAAGCGCGCCACCTTCAAATATGGACTCGGCGACCAGTTCATCGGCGTGCTCAAAACCTTGCACATGCTCGGACTCGACAACAAGGAAAAGATCAACGTTAAGGGCGTGCAGGTCGCGCCGCGCGATGTGGTGGCCGCCTGCCTGCCCGATCCCGCACACCTCGGCGGGCAGATGTCTGGCAAGACCTGCGCGGGGACGTGGGTCAAAGGGACGAAAGACGGCAAGAAGAAAGAGGTCTACCTCTACCAGGTGGCGGATAACGCCGAGTGCATGACGAAGTGGGGATGTCAGGCCGTCGTCGCACAGACCGCCTTCAGCGCCGTCATCGCCATGGACTTGCTGGAGCATGGTCAATGGCAGGGTGCGGGTGTGCTCGGTCCCGAAGCCTTTGAGCCGGTTGTGTTCATGGAGAAGATGGCCGATTACGGCTTCCCGTACGGGATGAAGGAGATGTAGGCCGCCAGCCCCAGCCCGCAGGGCTTCGTACAAATAGCCCCAACGTTTGACGTCGGGGCGGGTCGCCAGGCGCGGAAACGCCTCTCGAAACGGGATTCCTTCCAGGCGAGGCGGGCGTGGATTCCGCTTCTCGAAACGGGATCAACCGCAAGTCCCGCGTGAAGCGGGCGCGTAGGTCGAGATAGTATCTCGACTTACTCCCCGTCGCTTTCGGCAAATCCGAATTGCTTTCCTTGCCGAGAGTCCGTATAATTGGGGAAACTCTCAAGGAGGACGCCATGCCAAACGGATATAACGGCAAGATCCTGCACGTGGATTTGACAAAGGGGAAGTTGGAAGTGGAGGAGCCTTCGGAGGCCTTTTACCGCAAGTACCTCGGCGGTTCCGCCATGGGGATGTATTACATCCTGCGCGAAATGCCCAAGGGCGCCGACCCGCTCGGCCCCGACAACGTGCTCACCCTGATGGCGGGCGTGACCACAGGCGCGCCCATCTCCGGGCAAAGCCGCTTGAACGCCAACGCCAAGTCGCCCATCAGCGGCGGCATCGGCGACTCGCAGAGCGGCGGATTCTTTCCCGCTGAGTTGAAATTCGCGGGCTTCGATGGGATTGTCATTAAAGGCAAGTCGCCCAAGCCTGTCTATCTCGCCATTGTGAACGGCAAACCCGAACTGCGTGACGCCGCGCATTTGATGGGAAAAATTACGGGAGTGGTGGATGACATCCTTCACAAGGAAGTGGACCCGAAAGCCGAGATTTTGCAACACGGGCCGGCCGCCGAGAAGGGCGTGCTGTTCTCGACGCTGGTTTCCATGTCCAACCGCCACAACGGGCGCACAGGCATGGGACTGGTGATGGCTTCCAAGAATCTCAAGGCGGTGGTGGTGCGCGGCGCGAAAAAAGTGGGACTGGCGGACGCGAAAGCCCTGACCGCCTTGAATCGCATCGGGCCGAAAGCCATCCCTGAAAACGGCGATATGGACGGCCTCGCCAAGTTCGGCACGGCGGTGGTGGTGCTGTTCAACAATACCATCGGCACGCTTCCGACCCGTAACTATAACGAAGGCCAATTCGAAAGTTGCGAACCCCTCAGCGGCGAGAAGATGGCCGGGACCATCCTCAAGGAACGCGATACCTGCTACGCCTGCGTCGTCCGTTGCAAGCGTGTGGTGGAGATCAAAAAAGGCCCATATAAAGTGAGTCCGCGCTACGGCGGCCCCGAATACGAAACCCTCGGCACCTTCGGCTCCTATTGCGGCATCAGCGACCTGGCGGCGGTCTCGCTCGCCAACCAGATCTGCAACGAGTACGCGGTGGACACCATCGCCTGCGGCGCGACGATTGCCTTCGCGATGGAGTGTTTCGAGAAGGGCATCATCACCAAAAAAGAGACGGACGGTCTCGAACTCAAATTTGGCGACGCCGACGCCATGCTCAAGGCGCTGAACCAGATCGTCCGCAATGAAGGCTCGCTCGGAACGGTACTCAGCCAGGGGTCCGAACGCGCCGCGAAGATTTGGGGCAAGGGCGCGGACGAGTGCCTCGTCACCGTCAAAGGCGCCGAGTCGCCCGCGCACATGCCGCAGGCCAAGCGCAGTCTGGCGCTCATCTACGCGGTCAATCCCTTCGGCGCGGATCACCAGTCCAGCGAGCATGATCCGTATTACGAGGAGGGCGTCGGCGAGTTCAACGTTAACCGCCTCAAGCAGATCGGCCTCGGCTCGCCGCAACCCGCCTACAGCCTCGCCGAAGAAAAAGTCCGCTTCGCCTACGAGACCGAGGTCTTCTATTCAATGACAGACTCCGCCGAACTCTGCCAATTCGTCTACGGCCCCACCTGGACGCTCTACGACGGCAAGGACACGGTCGAAATGATGAAGGCCGTCACCGGCTGGGATTTGACGCTCGACGAATTGATGGAAGTGGGCCGCCGCCGCTTGAACCTGTTCCGCACCTTCAACGCCCGCGAAGGATTTGGGCGCAAGGATGACAAACTGCCGAAGAAATTCTTCAAGCAACTGGCGGGGACCGGCCCGACGGCGGGCTTCGTTCTGACTCACGAGGAAGTTGATACCGCTATTGACCATTACTACAAGTTGGCAGGCCTCACCGTTAACGGCGCCCCCACCCGCGCCGGACTCAAAAAACTCGACATCGAGTGGGCCGCGGATTATCTGCCCGCCTAGCCTTCCGTCATTGCGAGAGCGGTGTTCTTCAGCTCGAAGCAATCTCCTCGAGCCTAACCACAAAGGGCACAAAGGACACGAAGTCAACGAAGGAAAAATCCGTGTCGTGATTCGTCATTGCGAGGAGCGAACGGAGTGAGCGACGAAGCAATCCCTTGCATGGTGAAGGAGATTGCTTCGTCGGGGCGAGCGCCCTCCTCGCAATGACGGTAAAAATTCCCTTTGTGAATCCTCGCGTCCTTCGTGTTTAAAGATTTTCCTTTGTGCTTTTCGCGGGCTTTGCGGTAAATAAAAAAAGGAACACCATGACCTCCCAACTCTATCAAGACAACTTCCCTCACATGTCTCCCGTCTGGGGACGCATCTTCAATTTTGTAGCCGAGCGTGCCGAAGGCTCCTACATCTACACGGACGATGGCCGCAAACTGCTCGATTTCACCTGCGGCATCGGCGTGACCAACACCGGTCACTGCCATCCAAAAGTGGTCGAGGCAATCCGCGAGCAGGCGGGACTCTTCCTGCACGCGCAGGCGAACATCGTCATCCACAAGCCGATGTTGCAACTCATCGAGGAACTTCGCCAGATCGCGCCGCCCTCGATTGACGGATTCTTCTTCTCCAACTCCGGCGCGGAGGCGCTGGAGGGCGCGGTCAAACTGGCGCGCGCTGCCACGGGCAGGCAAAACATTATCGTCTTCTCCGGTTCCTTCCACGGACGGACGGCGGGCACGATGGCGCTGACCACCTCGAAGACCATCTACCGCGCGGGATTCGGTCCCCTGCCGTCGGGAGTTTTTGTCTCGCCCTTCCCGTATGCCTTCCGTCTCGGCATGAGCGAGGAGCAGGCTTCCGCCTACGCTTTGGAGCAACTCGAATTCCTGCTCGCCTCGCAGACCGCGCCGAAGGAAACCGCCGCGATCCTGATCGAGTCGGTCATGGGTGAGGGCGGCTACATCGTCCCGCCGACTTCGTTTATGAAAGGCCTGCGCGAGATTTGCGACAAGCACGGCATTCTGCTCATCTTCGATGAAGTCCAATCGGGATTTGGCCGCACGGGAAAGTGGTTCGCGCTCGAACACTTCCGCGTCGTGCCAGACATCATCACCGCCGCCAAGGGACTGGCCTCCGGCATGCCGCTTTCGGGCGTGTTCAGCCGTCTCGACCTGATGAAAAAATGGGAGGTCGGTTCGCACGGCGGCACCTACGGCGGAAACGCGGTCGCCTGCGCGTCCGCGGTTGCGACCATCCGCGTGATGAAGGAAGAAAAGATGCTGGAGAATGCCACCGTCCGTGGCGAACAACTGGTTACGGGACTCCGCAAACTACAGGAAGAATATTCGCAGATTGGCGATGTGCGCGGCAAAGGGTTGATGATCGGCACCGAATTTATCGTGGATGGTCGCCCCGAAAAAGCCAAGTCACTGGTCAAGCAGATTGTCCACGCGGCTGAAGAACGCGACCTGCTCCTGCTCTCCTGCGGCACCTACGACAACACCATCCGCTGGATCCCGCCGTTGAATGTGACGAGCGGTCAGATCAATGATGGCTTGCAGGCGTTTGAGTTCGCTTTGAAGGCTACGGTGAAGTAAAAAACGGAAGACACATGTCTGGGTGATGTATAATGCCATCAACGATGAATATTCGCTTTCACCCTCACGCTATCGAACGACTTGAAGAGCGCGGCGCAACACAGGAAGAAGTCCGCGCTACGGTCGAGCTGGGCGAGAAGTTCCCAGCAAAATTTGGGCGTGCTGGTTTTCGCAGAAATTTTCCGTTTGACCGTCAGTGGCGCGGCCGCTCTTTTTCAACCAAACAGGTTGAAGTTTTTGCTGTCGAATAAACCCCGCAGGATTGGCTGGTCATTACCGTGATTACCCGTTATTTCTAGGAGACTTGCCATGAAATTTACTTACGATCCCCGTTACAACATCGCCTACATCCGTTTTCAGGAAAAAGGCTTGGAAGTGGAAGCGATTCGCCTCAGCGACGAATTGGTTGTTGATATCGCTCCCGACGGCACAATTTATGGAATCGAATTGCTCAATGCCAACGAACAGGTGGGACGGGAGGACGCAGGCGGGTTGATTTTCGTCAACGAAGCGACGGGAAAGCGCGCGGAACTTTCGCTTGCATAAAATTAGCCGCCCTCCCGCGTGTGACCGCCATCGAAGACATGCAAACCGAAATCAAGAAACTCAAGCCGTTGAGCAGGAAAGGTTGTGTCGCATGGTGATGGATCAGAGAATCCAAAACTACATAGAAAAACTACCGCCCTCGTACCAGGAGGAGGTGGTTGATTTTCTGGCATACCTGCTTGCCAAAGCGGAACGGGAACAGGATAAAGAGTGGTCAAACATGTCGCTTACGTATGCCATGCGCGATATGGAAGATGAGCCGTCCGAATACACTGTCGCGGATTTGAAGGTCGCGTATCGTCGCGTATCAATGAGGAACCTATGACACTCCATACTCTTGAATCCAGCGCCAAACGCTTATTCCCCAACCGCAAGCCTGAGCAAGCGATGGCGGAATTGTTGCTTGAAAAGGCGCAGAAGAATCTCATAAAATACCAAAGTATGGTGCGGCAATTTCAGGAAAAATATGCCGTGTCGTTTGACGCGTTCCGCAAGAAAATGCTGGCGGCAAAATTGGATTCCAGGTCTGAGCAGGATTACTTTGATTGGGAATTGGCTGTGACTGCCATCGAAGATATGCAGGCCGAGATCAAGAAACTCAAGCCGTTGAGCAGGAAAGCATGAATGTTTCAGAGTTGGCGTCTGACTTGCTGAGGGAAGCGCAAAGACGCAAGTATTTCGTAGACCTGGAAATTTTGGAACAAACTCGAAGCGTCATAAAGGCGCACCTAGTTATTTCGTCTGACCTCTTTGTGCAGGTATATCGAAACGATCGTTTCAAGACTACAAACTTTGCGTTGATCTACAATGGAAACAGATTGTTTGCGCGGGATGAGGTGGGTGGCCGCTGGCATAGGCATATTCCTGCCGCACCCGAAGAACACGACTTTAGCGTGGAAGGTCGAAGGTTTATCAACCTTTCGGAATTCCTCGATGAAGTGGAAAAAATAATGGCGGAATTGGATTTGCCATAGCATAGGTGAATAACATCATGTCTCCAACTCTCGACCGAACCAGACTCGCATTCCTCCTCCAATCCGAAGAAGCCCTCTTCCACAAAACCCATCCCAAATCCTACGAACTCTACCAGCGCGCAAAAAAATCCCTGCACGGCGGCGTGCCGATGCTGTGGATGGTTCGCTGGGCAGGATCGTTCCCCGTCTTTGTGAAGGAAGCCAAAGGCGCGCGTTTCACCGACGTGGACGGCAACTCCTACATTGACTTCTGCCTCGGCGACACCGGCGCAATGACAGGCCACGCGCCCGAAGCCACAGTCGCGGCCATCCAGGAACAGATCCAAAAAGGCATCACGCTCATGCTTCCATACGAGGATGTCATCTGGGTCGGCGAGGAACTTCAGCGCCGCTTCGGCCTCCCGTTCTGGCAGTTCACCCTCACCGCCACCGACGCCAACCGCTTCGCACTCCGCATGGCGCGCATGATCACCGGGCGTCCCAAAATCCTCGTCTTCAACTATTGCTATCACGGCTCTGTGGACGAAACCTTCATCACGCTGGATGAAGAAGGCACGCCGATGTCCCGCCCCAACAACATGGGTCCGCAGGTGGACCCGCTGTTGACGACGAAGGTTATCGAGTTCAACGATATCGCTGCGCTGGAGACCGCCCTCTCCTCCCGCGACGTCGCGGCTGTCCTCGCCGAACCTGTCATGACCAACATCGGCATCATCCACCCCGACGATGGCTACCACGATGCGTTGCGCGAACTGACGCGCAAGTACGGGACTTATCTCATCATTGACGAGACTCACACCATCTGCGCGGGTCCCGGCGGATACACCGCCTCGCGCGGACTTCGGCCTGATTTCCTGACCGTGGGCAAACCCCTGGCTGGAGGCGTCCCCGCCGCGGTTTATGGCTTCACCCAGCAAGTAGCGGACGAGTTCTCCGCGCGCCTGGTTCTCGAAGATTCCGACGTGGGCGGCATCGGCGGGACCCTGGCGGGCAACGCCCTGTCCATTGCGGCCATGAAGGCTACCCTGCAAAACGTTCTCACCGACGAGTTCTATGCCAAAGCCTTCAAGTTGCAGGAGCGTTTCACCGCAGGTGTTGAGTCGGTTATCAAAGAATTCAGCTTGCCATGGATCGTCAAACGCCTCGGCAACCGCTCGGAGTATTGGTTCCGCCCGACCCCGCCCAAAAACGGTGGCGAAGCCGCCGCGGCCATTGACCACGAACTGGATCGCTACATGCACCTGTTCTCGCTCAACCGCGGCATCCTGATGACTCCCTTCCACAATATGGCGTTGATTTCTCCTGAAACCACCGAAACAGATGTGGATTATCATACGAAAGTTTTTCGAGAAGCGGTACAATCACTGAGCGAGTAAAACGTTCAACGTTTAACGTTGAAGGTTTGGAGGAATCACTATGAATGTCTGGCGCGTCAACACACGCACGCATGAAGTCAAGACCGAACCCGTCCCGCCGACCTGGCAACGCCTCGGCGGGCGCGGACTGATCGCGCGCATCCTGGTAGATGAAGTGGATGCGGCGTGCGATCCGCTCGGCGCAGGCAACAAACTCATCTTCGCGCCCGGCCTGCTGGTGGGACACATGCTCTCGTCCACGGATAGGATTTCGGTGGGTGGCAAGTCCCCGCTGACGGGCGGCATCAAGGAGGCTAACGCCGGTGGGCGCACGGGACTCCACATGGCAACGATGGGCATCCACGCACTCGTCATCGAGGATAAGTCGGAAGAGGATGGCTGGTGGGTTTTGCATCTGTCAATGAAAGGCGCGAAATGGGAAAGCGCCGATGAACTTGTCGGAGTTGGAGTCTACGCGACGGCGGAAAAACTGATTGAAAGATACGGCGACAAGGTCGCCATCGCGTTGATCGGTCCCGGCGGCGAGAGGCAGATGAAGTCCGCGGGCATCCAGAACCTCGACAAGGATCGCGTCCCGTCGCGCATCGCGGCTCGGGGCGGACTCGGCGCGGTGATGGGGTCGAAGCGGATCAAGGCTATCGTGTTCGATAACGCCGGTGGGCAGAGACCGCCCATCGTCCAGCCCGAAGCGTTCAAAGCCGCGCAGAAAGATTACACAAAAGTCGTCATGGATATTCCGCAGTCGGTCTCCTATCGCGATTACGGCACAGCCGCCATGACGCAATTGACACAGCGCTTTGCCGCCCTGCCCGTCCGCAATTTCTCGCGCGGCACCTTCGATGAAGTGGAAAAGATCGGCGGCGAGTCTCTGCGCGAATTCATGTTGGCACGCGGCGCGCCGTCCGACCCGTCCCATGCCTGCATGTCGGGCTGTGTCATCAAATGCTCGAACATCTTCGGTGGGGAGGATGGCAAGGTCATTGTCTCGCCGCTCGAATACGAGACCATCGGCCTGATGGGCTCCAATCTTGGAATCGACTCTCTCGACGCGATTGGCCGCCTGAACTGGCAGGTCAACGACCTCGGCCTGGATTCCATCGAAGTGGGCGCGGCACTCGGCGTCGCGGCGGAAGCGGGTCTGATGAACTGGGGCGACGGCGTCCGCGCCCTCGAATTGGTTGACGAGATTCGACGCGGCACGGAACTGGGGCTGACCCTCGGTAACGGCGCGGTCGCGACGGGCAAGAAACTCGGCATCCAGCGCGTGCCCGCCGTGAAGGGACAGGCCATGTCTGCCTACGAGCCGCGTTCCATCAAAGGCACGGGTGTGACCTATGCCACGACTCCGCAAGGCGCAGACCACACTTGCGGACTCACCATCCGCGCCCAGATCAATCACCTCGACCCGAACGCGCAGATCGAAGTCTCGCGGAACGCGCAGTTCAACATGGCTGGTTACGATACGCTCGGCGCGTGCATCTTCGCGGGCTTTGGTTACGCCGCGACTCCCGACGGCGTGGTGAAGCGCCTGCTCGCGGCGCGCTACGGTTGGGACGACCTGCCCGATAATATTTTGCAGGAACTCGGCAAACAGACCATCAAACTGGAGCGCGAGTTCAATCGCCGCGCAGGCTTCACAAAGGAAGATGACCGCATCCCGAAGTGGATGACAGAGGAAGCCATCCCCGAAAACAATTCCGTGTTCGATGTAAGCAAGGACGCGCTGGATCACATTTTTGACGGGATCGAATAAAAAATCGGCGGAGGAAATTCCTCTGCCGAACCATTGACCTGACGTTTACGAATTCTGCCTCTGTTTTATTTGCCAAAGAATCCTTTTTGCATGTACAATTGTCTTGATTGTTCATAAAAACACGATTAAGCCGGGCGTCCCAACAAAGAGTCTGAGTTCTAATTTCTAATTTCCAAAAGACCATCTAGGTTTTTATGCGTGCGATTTAGTTCAACTCGAACAGATATGGTGGCACAAACTACCACTGTTTTGAATTTCTTATGCCCGCTGCATCAATCCTTAATTCGTTGTGGGGTTACGCCACGACACTCATACAAGGAGAAATTTGAAATGACCGTTCCTATTGTTTTAGCGATTGCAGGCGTAGTAACGTTTCTCATTGGAGTCCTAGGA
Source organism: uncultured Anaerolineaceae bacterium (assembly GCA_964371065.1). Taxonomy (GTDB): domain Bacteria; phylum Chloroflexota; class Anaerolineae; order Anaerolineales; family Villigracilaceae; genus Denitrolinea. The sequence goes on from CAYJLS010000081.1 coordinate 15,500, forward strand.
GGTGGCGTAAAGGCAAAGGAAATTGTAATCCCATCTGTAGCACCTTCTATTAGAATTATTCTATCCGTCGCTGGCCTTGCACTAATTGGCGTGGCAATATGGCTATCACTCCCAAGCACAACAGACAATTCACCAACCGCAACGGAACTGCCAGCGACCGCTACAATGCTCGATATTCCTACTTCTGCCTTTACTTCTTCTACCTTCCTGCCAGAATCCCCGCTTTTAACGATAACACCTACAATGGAGCTCGCGTATAGAACCGTTTCGATCGATAACGAGGCTAATGCGCCTTCCAATTTCACATCACCGCCTTTGGGCAACGTAACTTTTGATGGGATACCATTTAGTTTATCAAATCAGATTTTCAAAAGCCAAGCAGCTACTTCCCCTTACGATATTAATTTCACCAGTCTTATTATTGCAGTACAAATTCCCCGGGCTCATCGTTTATATCTTTTGCTAGATGCAGGAAATGGCTTCAAGGAATTCGAAGGAAAAACCATTGGTCAGTTATGGGTAAACTGTAACAATGCTCCGATTAATGCTCCGATTTTGGTCTCTAACCTTGTATTAGGCAGAGAGATACGTGAGTGGCAAATCATTAACGAGCTCCTTGTTACCACAGTTTCATATCCTAACAGTTCCCAAGTCTGGATCGGGGAGTTTTCTGGTAGTGGAAATCAAAATATTATGGGCCATATTGACATGGTTGCTTTTGATTTGCCCCAGTCTTGCCAAGACAGTGTATTATCTCAAATCAAAATTGATGATACATCTGCTACTACTGTCAATTCACTTGATCCTGCAATAAACGTCACCGGTATTACGGTTGAATATTACAAATAATTCTATAAAACTGCCCCATCTAAGGCAAATCTGATGGTGAATTTCAAGCGTAATAGAGAGATGAGGTCGGGCAGGAGACGAGATTAGTTATCGAAGTGGAAGAAGTGTATTTTCGAAATTCCGTCTACTGGCTTGAACTTGAGAGCACCTTGTATATACTTACACCATCTTTCTGATAAACTATCTTAAAATTACTTTTTTCAAATATTGATGCTTGCAATTCGCCGTAGCCATCTACCAAATAAACATAACTAACTTTATTGATATCAATTACCCCCTGAATATCCGCAAATTCTTGTTGAGACGAAGGAAACACAGTATTCCGCCTAGTGAGTGTGCTAACCCAGCCGCCTCCGTCAGATGGCACGTACCAGCTTCCCCAATAAAAAGAATTAATTAAAATAGTAGCATTTACATTTGTATTTTGATTAATCCATGCTACCGCCTCTTGATCTTCCCTGTTGAAAAGAATCGTTGCTGGATTCACAGTTTCAATTGACTCATAGGCGCCCAATAATATTAATCCAGTTAATGCACCCAGAATAATATTTCGTAGGCGCGCAGTATATTCCTTTGTCTCAAGGAAATACTGCAAGGCAACTCCACAAAGAAGAGTAAGCGGAATGGAGAAGAAAATTATTATATTTGTGACGTTGGGTACTGCTACAGCCAATAATAGGGTTTGTATAACGCTAAAAAGAATTAAAAACATTAGCCAGCCAACAACCCCATAAAATAATTTGCGGTTTTTTTGAAAAATAATTACCAACCCTAGTATTCCACATATCCATATAATTTTTCCTCCCTGTTTTAAGGTTAGATAGAACATGTATTTGGTGTCGGCATCTGTAATTACTCTCTTTGCCTGATTAATAAAATTTATTAGATTTCCATAAGTACTCAATAATGGCCCATTGAGATTTGTTGTAGGGATACCGAAAATGTGGGATGAATTGGCAATTTGCCTTATACACACATCTAAATATGGAAATGTATTATCACAAATCTCAGAGAAACTCAATATAGTCTTGATCTTGGGATAAAAAAACAGGCCTAGCAAAAGAAGTAACAAGCCGATTTGTGCAGTTAATTTGTAAGTTGAAAGACCATATGGCTTATCGTTTGAATCCCTACTTCTGTTTTCAATCTTTTGGAATATCAAATAAGAAAAAATAGAAATACCCCATATTACGAATATACTATAGTGCGTCAATAGGAGTGAAACAGCAAAGAGACTTGCTAGAAAAAAGCTGTGTATCTTCTTGGTTTCAATCCACTCTATGCTAAATGTAATTGCCGCCGGTAATAAAGTCATGCCTAACAAAATTGGATATCTTCCCCACGAGATCAAGTATGCTGGGAAGGGCGATAGGAACCAATAAAAGGCCAGACATATTAGGGGAACGAGTTTAGCGCCAAAGAATTTTTGAGCAAGTAGGTAGAAGGTCATCCCAGATGCTACACTCAGCCATTGTCCAAATATGAGCGTTGCTTCGGGGGAATCTAGTCCTAAAAGGGATTGCGCAAAAAAAGCGTTAAGGTAAAATCCGATGTGATAAATTTGGTTGATTGGGACAACGCCGTTGGCGAATAAAACATTTAGGGCATTCTGATGAGCCAGGCCATCTGTCCAGTTTGGGACGAAGAGGTTCTCTACTTGTAAAAGACGGGTAATCACTGCCAGAATAAATAAAACAAGAAATATAATATCATATTGATCCAGAGTAATTTTTTGGAATTGTTTTGTTAGATTATCGTTTCTTTGGAAGTAGTTCTTAAGATTTGTGTTTTTTACGCGCAACATTGATCGAGTTATACGAACAAGAAGAATTAACCCTGCAACGCATAACAATGCACCTATGATCACTCTGCGTGTCAGATTAATATCAAATAGGCCCAAAGAATAAAGGAGTATGGGGGGGAATGCTAAACCCACAGAACTGGACAAAATCAACCTTTGGCTGATCGTAGCCGCGGGAAAATTAATCGACACTAAGACAAGGATAAAGGAACCGCATATTGAATAGAGAGCGAAGAATTCGACAAGCAGCGGTAGCCTACCTATTGAATTAAGAAGCATTCTTATGGGCAAAAGCAAAATAGGAAGAGAGTACCCCCAAAAGGTCAAATCCTCTGGCATTTCTAATAATTGATATAAAGGTTACCATAGGATTATAGTTCACTGTACAAAATGATATTAAGGATAGGTGCGCTTTGGCTTTGATGTCGCAGTAAGGACTGGCGCAGTAGGAAATGTCGCAGTAGGAACCGGTGTCATTATCGGTATCCCGGTAAACAAGCCCCGATCAAAGGTGACCCAATCTTGATACAGCCACCCTTCTTTACGATCGGGGGCTTTGACATAAAACCAATCATTGTAGATACCCAAGATCTTCATTTGAGTTCCTTTGGGATATTCCATTGAAATTTCCGGATCGGTCAGATATGGGCCCGCCCGAAGGTATACACTAGAAACTTTGATTGTTAGAAAATATGTGGTCGTGGTAGGAGATGATGTTTGGGAAACGGGGACTACTTCAAGAGCGCTCTCTGTATTTTGTGACCCTACGAAAAGTGGGGTATTTGTTTGGCCTATGCTTGCGGTCGAAGGGAGTGGGCTGAGTGATTTGAAAGCAATAACGATTATCACCATCAACAGTAGGCCAGCCAAGAAGGCTAAACCAAGTTTCCACCATTGGGCAAGCTCTCCAGGATGGCGGCGCCTTGGTGCATGTGTATGTGCAGAACGGTTCTCCAAATTACTAACTATTATTTCAATTTCTTTTTTCAAAGGGCTTTTGTTATCAAGTTGGGACATTGCATGTCTATAGGTCTCCAAAGCACTCTGTATATTCCCTTTTTGTTCGAAACTTTGTGCGAGCTCTAATAGCTGGCTGACCGAATCAAGAGAAGCATCATTTTTTGGCATTTGGTTTCTCGCGGGCAGTGGTATAGTAG
>CAYJLS010000082.1:0-19163 GCA_964371065.1 uncultured Anaerolineaceae bacterium
GATTCGGAAAAATTCCCTGATTGCGGTCATGGCTGGATTCTCCTTTTTGGGGATTATATCGCGCAAGGTCAGAAACCTGCCGAAGGTGTCTCACCCGTACCGCCGTTGACCGTGACCCTCGCGTGGACGCGGGACTCCGACCGCAAGCCTTTCGCGGACACATGTCAGGTTTTTCAACCAATCCCACAAACAAAAATCTCCTGTCCATGACAGGAGATTTTTGTTAACTTTTATAACGTCGGAAATTCTGTAATGTAATAAGGGTGAAATTTTGGGTCTAGTCTTTTATTGAAAATACTTATCTCGGCTTCCAGCTTGTTAGTTAATGTTATTATCTCGCTTAGTAAAAGTAAGGCCATTCTAAATATTACTTGTGCTAACACAAAAGTAAAGTCACTTTTCTCGTCATATACAAATCCACTTGAAAGCCTTCCTTTTACTAATCCATAATTATTGTTTGGAGTAAATTCAAACAAGTCATCAAAAACCCATTTTCCGCCTTCATAATGAATAATGTTTCTTTGTTTCGCAAAATCGTTCGGTGCGAGAGCAACAATTGCATCTACATAATTTGTAGGCCATCTATTGACTTTTGTTGTTCTAAGCAAGTGCTGGAACAACTGCCATAATTCTTTATGACCTACCCATTTCTCATTTTTGAAAAATTCAATTGTCGTGTCAGTTAGAAGCCCTGCTCCACCAGTACTGGCACTAACACCAGGCCATAAATCAATTATTATTGTTTTTCGATCATAATCTGCTAGTACACCTCCCAGCAAGTAGCAAATTGATTTTGCTGCAAAAAAGGAGCCTTGATATGCCTGTGACAATGCCCAAGTATGTGCGCCGAGAGACGCATCAGTTTCTGAACATCCAATTACGTGCGAGGCTTTATGTAACAGATAAATTGCTTCATGAAATATTAGTTGTCGAAAGCCAGCTACATCTTGTCTTTGACGGCGAGATGTGCCGTGTAAAGTACGCGCGACAGTTTCAAAACCAATAAATTCCTCTATAACAGAAGATGGTTGTGAACCTGGAGGAGTAATTGCATCGATATATCTTAGCCAGTAGCCAGATATGTCAGACCACTCTCTACTAGGGAATATTCTATTCAAATGATTTTGAAATAGATCGGGCATAATATTATGACAGTCTTAGTGTCCCAGCATCCGGATTTTCACTAAAACTATTCAGTAATTCTCGTCTGAAATCCTCGCCTGCCAGCAGTTCGGCCGCGGTTCCTGTTCCCAGTTTTTCCCATTCGGAGAAGTCGAAAAAATCCACCCTTTTTAATATCTTTACTGCATCTTCTATTCTGAAGCCTTGATATTCCCGAAGGCTTAGATCAAACACAGTAGGCAATGCATTAATTATGGCGCCAAAGCCTAGTGTCTTAAAGAAGATTGCTTCTTTTTCGGAAAAAACTTTGGGGAATGCATGTTCAAGAGCGTGGAAGTAATTGTCGATGATACTTTGTTGCTCAGGCAAGGTGTACGTGTGAAATTTTCCTTTTTTATCAATTAAAAGTGGAGAAACCTTCCTTACAAAATTCGTTAGGGAGATTTGCCCTTTTTTGGGTGAATCCATCACTATTTTTTGATAAAAAGGTGATACATCGCTTTTCCTTAAATAGTGTGCAATGTCAACGGCTCTTTCCTTTGCCATATCCGAATCCGTTTTATTAGGTGGCAAATGCTTAAGTAGATCGTAATATAGACTTGTTGGTACACCCTTTGCTTCTCGGTTTATTGTAACGAACTGATTGATCTGCTCTTCCTCAGGGAGCCCAATGAAGGCTACAACTACGACTTCTATTTCCTTTTTAGATTCATGTGCTCCAGCAAGGCGGTGTTGGCCATCTATAACCCATCCTGCATCTTCCTGATCAGGAATAAGAATATAATCACCATTCGGCGAGACTTTGGCGTTTTTATCTAAAGAAATTAATATGCTGTTAGGAATTGCATTGCCATTCTCAATATAGTTTTTGACAGATTCAACGCGCGAAGGAGATAGCGTGCGTTGATAGCCAATATCCTTATCAGTTTCTCTACGATTAACTTTAGTAAATTTCCATATTTCGCGAGCTTTCGCAACAAAACAGACAATTTCATACTTCCCTTGCCGAACTAACAAACACGGGAATTTCAGGTTTTTAGCTTTAGATGTTTTTGTCATAGGTGTTCCTAGAATCTATTTGAAGTTTGCGGGCTTTTGAGCTACTGAAGTCTTAGGATCTGGCTCCAATATGGGTTTTTCTAAAGGTCTATATACTGCTTTCCCTATCAATGCTTGATTGCATCTTTTTTTTGCTATTTTATAATATTCTGTTTCTAATTCAAAGCCAACAAATTTTCTTTTTTCAATGAGCGTTGCTACACCTGATGAGCCAGCGCCCATGAATGGGTCTAATACTCTTCCTTTAGGAGGACATAAAGCTCGAATAAGTCTTTGAGCAAGAGCTACTGGAAACTGGCATGGATGTTCCGTTTTTTCGATATGTAGGGCTTTTACGTTTGGGATAGTCCATACATCACTTGGGTTTTTTCCTAAAGGATTTCCGCTATACTCACCTTTTTTTGCTCCCTTGTAATATTTTTTGCCAGGGTATTTTTGCGGAACTCTTACATTATCCAAATCGAAGTAATATTCATTTCCTTTAGAAAACCAAAGTATCATCTCATGTCTACCACTGAACCTTTTTTGGCCGTGAAGTCCATGCTCAAACGTCCATATTATTCTGTTTCTCAAGAATAGATCGGACGAATTTTTGAAAATATCATAGATGATGAAATCTAGGGGTGTTATTACTCCATTTTTCGCATGGTATCCGACTTGCCAGCAAATGCTGCCTCCCTTTTTGGTTACTCTAATAAGCTCAGGTAGCAAGGCCATATGTAGATTGATAAAATCATCTATGTCGTTAGACGAATCATACTTCTTTCCCATAAAATACGGGGGAGATGTAATGATTAGGTCAACGGACTCGTTTGGAAGCTCTCTTATTCCAACAAGGCAATCTATATCTCCCAAAAAGCACTGGCTTTTTTCTGAATAATTGGAATCAACAATATTTTTCTTCATGGCTTGATTGTACTCGTTTAGTGGTTGAAGGCAAGACCTGACAACTAAAATTTTGTCAGCGAACTGTGGTTATAATTGCCTTCACCAATCGGGTCTCGGTACGCCCTCTAATACCATTCGGGGCTACTCGACCACCAGACCACCAGACTATCAGACTACGAGACCACATGACTACATTAATCGAATGTATCCCCAATTTCTCCGAAGCGCGGCGACCCGAAGTAATTGACCAAATCGCCGCCGCCATCCAATCGGTCAGCGACGTGAAACTGCTCGACCGTTCCTCCGACCTCGACCACAACCGCACCGTGCTCACCTTTGCAGGCACACCCGCGGGCGTGGAAGAGGCCGCCTTCCGCGCCATCCAGACCGCCGCCGAACTGATTGACCTCAACCAGCACACCGGCGCGCATCCGCGCATCGGCGCAACGGACGTCTGCCCCTTCGTCCCGATCAGCGGCGTGACGATGGAGGATTGCGTCGCCATCGCCAAAAGGCTGGGTCAACGCGTCGGTAACGAACTCAGCCTCCCCGTCTACTTATATGAAGCGGCGGCCACCCGTCCCGAGCGCGCTAATCTCGAAAACATCCGCAAGGGACAATACGAAGCGCTCAAAGTGGAGATGGGCGTCAACCCCGAACGCGATCCCGATTTCGGTCCGAAGCGGGTCGGCCCGGCGGGCGCAACCGTCATCGGCGCGCGCAATCCGCTCATCGCCTTCAACGTCTATCTTACCAGCGACGATGTTGACATCGCCAAAAAGATCGCCAAGGCCGTGCGCCAGTCGTCGGGCGGACTGCGTTACGTCAAGGGGTTGGGCCTGCTCGTGGACGGCCGCGCCCAGGTCTCGATGAACCTCACCAATTTCCACGAAACTCCCGTTGCCCGCGTGGTCGAGTTTGTCCGCCGCGAGGCCCAGCGTTACGGTGTCGGCATCCATCACACCGAACTCGTCGGGCTGATCCCGCAGGAGGCTTTGGTGGACACTGCGGTCTGGTACACGCAACTGGATCAATTCTCCCGGGCGCAGATCCTCGAGTATAGACTCTTCGCGACCTCCGCAGACGAATCAGACTCCCCTCCGCCTGCCTCCTTTATAGACGAGTTAGCCGCCCCGACACCGACTCCCGGCGGCGGTTCCGCGGGGGCCTACGCGGGCGCGATGGGCGCGGCGCTCGTCGCCATGGTCGCGGGACTGACCATCGGCAAAAAGAAATACGCCGAAGTCGAAGCCGAGATGCAGGCCATCCGCGTCATGGCGGAGAGTCTTCGCAAGGAACTGACCCAGTCTGTGGACGACGACGCCGCCTCTTTTGAAGTTTTGATGGCGACCTTCAAACTTCCCAAGGAAACCGGCGAGCAAAAAGAAGCGCGTACCGCCGCCATTACCAAAGCGACCCTGAACGCCGCGCATATCCCGCTGAACGTTTCCGAAGACGCAATCAAGGTGATGGAACTCGCGTTGAAGTGCGTGAAGGATGGCAACCTCAACGCCATCAGCGATTCGATGTCCGGCTTTGCTATGGCACGCGCCTCTCTCACGGCGGCGGGCTACAACGTTCGCATCAACGTCAACTCGCTGGAAGACAAGTCCGCGGGGGAGAAGATGTTGAAGGAACTGGCCGAGTTGGAAAAGAAAGCCGATCAGCTCGAAAAAGAAATCCGCAAGATCATGAAAGAGCGCGGCGGGATTTAATTTTGACTGGGCGGACCTACGTAGTAACGACTTTAGTCGTTATCTGGCAAGCGACTACACCTGCCCTGGCGGGCGGTGCCAGGGAAGTCGCCACTACGTGGAACACGGAAAGAATATGAAGAAGATTATTGTTGTTTTTACACTTCTCGTCACTGCCTGTGCGCCCGATTCGATTTCGATTCCGACCGCGGACGGCGCGCCGTCCGCGACCCTGCCCGCGTCGTCCGCGACAACCATCCCGTCCACGGCCACGTTTTTGCCAACGGCGACGCCCATCCCGTGCGATCCGCTCGCGGCCGATTTCTGCATCGTGGACGGGCATTTCGTTTTCCAGCGACCGATCCTGCCGCCAGCCAACGATTCAGTCGAGAGGACCTATCCGTACGCGTCCACAGCCGGGGGGACGCGCGAACCGCATCACGGCGTCGAGTTCATCAACGGGACGGGCACACCCGTCTACGCCGCGGCGGATGGGGAGGTCATCTTCACCGGGCCGGACGAGGAAGCGGTTTACAGTCCGTGGCGAAACTTCTACGGGAATGTCGTTGTCATCCGTCACGCGGATAACTTGTTCACGTTGTACGCGCACCTGTCTGTCATTGACGCGCTCGCGGGACAGGAGGTCAAAGCCGGCAAAAAAATTGGCGAGGTTGGCAAGACGGGCGGGGCGATTGGCAGTCACCTGCATTTTGAAGTGCGCCGCGGAGACGTGGAGGATTATTTTTCTGCGATCAATCCCGAATTGTGGCTTGCTCCCAAAGCAGACGAGGGCGTGCTTGCGATATCGGTGGTCAACGCGCAGGGAAAATATCGGCGGGCAGACATCACGATCCAATTCGATGGCGGAACGTATTTCATCAAAACTTACGAAGCCGGATTTTTGTCCACGGATGAGAACGCCGCGCTGGGCGGATTGAAGCCGGGGCGCTATCGCATCGCGCTGTTATATGGCGGGCGGGTTTATGAACGCTGGGTTGAAGTACAATCGGGCAAATTGACGCAAGTCGTGATCGTTGTACCATGAGCTAAAGCCAGTCAATCACAGATTTCACCGTCATTGCGAGAGCGGCGTTCTTCCGCTCGAAGCAATCTCCTCTTGGAACACGGGATTGCTTCGCGAAGGACGCTCGCAATGACGGAGGCAAATGACTGGAATCAAATTCGTGGTTTACTGAATTGACTGTCAATTCACAAAGGAGAAGCGATGGGACTCAAACCCGACCACTGGATTCGCAAAATGTCGCTGGAGCACAAAATGATCGAACCTTTTGTGGACAGGCAGGTGCGCGATGGCGTGATCTCCTACGGCGTTTCGTCCTACGGCTACGATTTACGAGTCGCCGATGAATTTAAGATTTTCACAAACGTTTATTCTGCCATTGTGGATCCAAAGAATTTCGATCCCAAATCCATGGTGGATTTCAAAGGCGAGGTTTGTGTAGTCCCACCCAACTCATTTGCGCTGGCGCGCTCGGTGGAATACTTCCGCATCCCGCGCAAAGTGCTCACGGTTTGTTTGGGAAAAAGTTCTTATGCAAGATGCGGAATCATAGTTAACGTGACTCCCTTCGAGCCGGAGTGGCGCGGCTTTGTCACATTGGAAATCAGCAACACCACGCCGCTCCCTGCGAAGATCTATGCCAACGAGGGGCTGGCGCAAGTCCTGTTCTTTGAAGCCGACGATGAATGTGAAATCTCCTATGCCGATAAGAAGGGCAAGTATCAGAATCAAAAATCCATCGCGTTGCCAAAACTATGAAAAACGCCCTGAAACTTTTCGAATCCCAACTCGCCCCCGCAGAACTTGACCTGCTCAACGGTCTGGATAGTCCCATTAAAATCCAGGCTTTTCTCAACACGGTCTCTTACAGCCTCGATCATTTCTACCGCTGTCCATTGCGCGTACTGCACGAACGGATCGGCCACTGCTTCGACGGCGCGCTCTTTGCTGCCGCCGCTCTGTGTTGCATTGGATACCCGCCGCTCATCCTTGAGATCATCCCCAACGCACACGATGACGATCACCTGCTGGCGGTCTTTAAATTCCGCGGACATTGGGGCGCCGTGGCGCAATCCAATTTTGCCAACCTGCGTTACCGCGACCCGGTTTACCGTAGCCTGCGTGAACTGGTCATGTCGTACTTCTCATATTATTTCAACGCCACGGGTGAAATGACCATGCTCGGCTACCGCACGCCGATCAATTTTTCTGTCTACGACAAACTCGATTGGATGACCAGCGACGCGAACCTCGACTTCATCGGCGACGATATGGGCCGCTACAAGATCCACCGTGTTGTCACGGACGAAATGCTCTCCCTCCTTGCCCCCGCCGACGAGCGGATTTTGAAATCCGCGTTTGTCGGCGCAAACATGGACGGGTTGTTCAAGGTGGATTGAAACATTCCCATGAATCTTTTCAAGCCAGATCAGAAATCCATTGTGTTGTCGAAGTTGTAGCGCGAAATACTATCTCATGATAATGCAGAGTAAATCGTGAAATCCCGCCTTGCCCTTTCCGAACAAAATCTGGTTCACTTCGCCGCCCTGCTAACCGCGGCGATGGGTGTAATTAACGTTCTCTCGGCGGTCACACCGTCTTTGCACGACCGCCTGCGTCTGCTCGAACAATATTCCCCATTTGCCATCAGCACGGGCGGACATTTAACCTCGGCCTTGGCAGGCTTTGCATTGTTGTTGCTGGCGGTCAGCCTATGGCGGCGCAAGCGCATCGGCTGGCTGCTTACCGTTGCCATTCTTGTCATCTCGATCCCAACCCACCTCCTCAAAGGATTGGATTACGAGGAAGCCTCATTTGCCGCCGTGTTGCTCGTTCTCCTGTTTTTCACCCGAAGTTATTTTCACGCGCGTTCCGACGCTCCTTCGATTCGAGCCGGACTTCTGGCTGTCCTTGCCGCTTTGGGGTTTACCCTGGCTTATGGCGTTTTGGGATTCTTCCTGCTGGATCGGCATTTCAACGCCCATTTTGGTTTTTGGTCCGCCCTTCGACAAACCGTGATCATGTTCACCCAGTTCTATGATCCCGGTCTCCAATCCATTACCGGCTTTGGCCGTTTCTTTGCGGACTCGATCTACGTAGTCGGCGCGGCGACGATGGGCTACGCGCTGGTCATGCTCCTGCGTCCCGTGCTGATTCGCCGCGTCGTTCCCGACGAGGAGCGGGCGCGCGCGTGGACGGTTGTGCGCGCCTTTGGGCGTTCCTCCCTCGCTCGATACGCGTTGCTGGACGACAAACAATTCTTCTTCAGCCCAAATGGATCGCTCATCTCTTTCGTTGTCGAAAACCGCGTCGCTCTCGCGCTGGGCGACCCGATCGGCCCGCCCGAGGATGTTCCCGATGCGATTGCCGCCTTCAAGTCCTTTTGCGCGCCGAACGACTGGCTTCCCGCGTTCTACCAGGTCTTGCCGACCCATCTCGATGTCTACAGGGCCGCGCAATTCGACGCGCTCGCTCTGGGACAGGAGGCCATCGTGGATTTGTCCGCGTTCACGCTGGAGGGTTCGGAAAACAAGACCCTGCGGAATAGTTACAACAAGATGGTTCATTTTGGCTATCACTACGACGTGGTTCAGCCTCCGTTTTCCCCGCGCATGTTGCGCGAACTGGCCTCCATCAGCGACGAATGGCTCACCGGCCGCGGCGCATCCGAATTGCGATTTTCGCTGGGATGGTTCGACGAGGCTTATCTCCAGACCTGTCCGCTCCTCCTGGTGCGCGACCGCGAAGGATTTATCGAAGCCTTTGCCAATATCGTGACAGAGTTTCAAGCGGACGAAGTCGCGGTTGACTTGATGCGTTATCGCCACATCACCGAATCCGGCTTGATGGACTTTTTATTTGTCTCCCTCTTTCAATGGGCGCGTGAGCAGGGACTTGCCGCCTTCAACCTCGGCCTGAGCGCCCTTTCCGGTGTGGGCGAGCATTCACAGGATCCCGCCATCGAGCGCGCCCTCAATTACATTTACCGCAACGTCAGCCGCTTCTACAACTTCCGCGGCTTGCATTCTTTCAAGGAAAAATTCCACCCAACCTGGTCGCCGCGTTATTTAATCTATCCCTCCGCCGCCAGCCTGCCTGCCGTCAGTGTGGCGCTCCTGCGCGCCAACCTGGGCGGGGGAGTGGTCTCATCCCTTTTTCGGAGTCGCTAATGTTCACAAACCGTGTCACCCACCTGGAAGCCGAAGGCGCGTATGCCGTCCTCGCCCGCGCGCTCGAAATGGAACGAGAGGGCCGCGAGATTTTGCACCTCGAACTCGGCCAGCCAGATTTCCGCACGCCCGAACACGTCTCGCAGGCGGGGATTGCCGCCATTGAGGAAGGCCTCACGCGCTACACACCTCCCGCGGGACTGATGAAATTTCGCGAACTGATCGCGGCGGACGCTGGCGCGCGCCGCGGTGTGACGATAACCCCCGACATGGTGGTGGTCGCTCCCGGCTCCAAGCCCGGTCTCTTCTTCCCGACCCTGGCCCTGGTCGCGCCGGGCGACGAAGTGATCTACCCCGATCCCGGTTTTCCCACCTACCACGCAATGATCAATGTGGCTGGCGGAGTGCCCGTCCCGGTGACGTTGCGCGAGGAGAACCAGTTCTCGTTTGATCTGGATGTCTTCGACTCGAAAATATCCGACAAGACGAAACTCATCGTCCTGAACTCGCCCGCCAACCCGACCGGCGGGGTGATTCCGCTCGAGGATTTGAAGCACATCGCCGCGCAGGCGCAGAAATTCAACGCCTGGATTCTGGCGGATGAAATCTACTCGCGCCTGGTCTACGATGGGATGGAGTCCGCGCCGAGCATCGCGTCACTGGATGGGATGCTGGAACGCACGGTCATCGCCGACGGCTTCTCGAAAGCCTACTCGATGACTGGTTGGCGGCTTGGCTATATGGTCGCGCCGACCGCGCTGGCGGAGCGGCTCGAATTGCTGGTGACACATTCCACGGGATGCACGGCCATGTTCACGCAGTACGCCGGGATGGAGGCAATTACCGGGCCGCAGGACTTTGTCCGCGAGATGGTGGCCGAATACCAGAAGCGCCGCGACCGCATGGTGGAACTGGTGAACGCGATCCCGCGCGTCCACGCGCAGAAGCCGCAGGGCGCGTTCTACGTCTTTCCGAATGTCAAAGCGTTTGGGATCTCGTCGAAGGAGATTCAACGGCGATTGCTCGACGAGCAGGGAGTCGCCGTTTTGGCGGGAACAGACTTCGGTCCCGCGGGAGACGGATATGTCCGTCTATGTTATGCCACCTCGATGGAAGTCATCGAGCGGGCGATGGAAAAAATCCACAGGTTTTTTATCCGCCTGTAAAACGAATCAGAAACCCGTTTTCCGCCGAAGGCGAGAAAACGGGTTTCTGATTTTGTTAGCCGTTATTTTTTGCGGCATCGTAATTCTTGACGTCATCCATTGCTTTTTTCACGTTGACAAAGGGCAGGACGATCAGTCCCGCGATGAAGTAGAAGATGAGCGCCAGGATGCCGAAGCGCAAACTGCCGAACCACTGGTTGACGAGGCCGAAGATCAGCGGGCCTGTCCACGAGGTGCCGCGCTCGCTGACTTCATAGAAGGAGTAGAACTCGGCTTCCTTGCCGGTGGGGATCATTTGCGCGAAGAGACTGCGGCTGATGGCCTGCGAGCCGCCCATGACGAGGGCGATGAACGCGCCGAGGATGAAGAACTGTGCGACGCGGCTATCGCCATACATTCCACCGTACGCGAAGACGACCACACCCAACCAGATCACGAGGCTGACCATGACCGACTGTTTTGCGCCAATCCATTTGGCGAGTTTGCCCCAGAAGAGCGCGCCAAAGAAGGCCATAAATTGGATCATGAGGATAACTTCGGTGAGGGTGGTTTGTCCCAGTTCGAGGCCGCCCTGAATTAGCGGCGCGGCCGCAAAAGTGGACGCGACCGCGATCACCGTCTGGATGCCGTCGTTATAAAGGAAGTACGCCAGTAGATATTTGAGCGTTTCGGGGAAGTGCTTGATCTCGCGCAGGGTGCTTCCCAATTGTTTGAATCCAACGCTGACGTAGGTTTCCCCTTTTGGCAGAACGTGGACAGCGTGGCGGGGCCGGACGCGCGCCCAGGTGATGAACGAGAAACCCAACCACCAGATGCCTGCCGAGGCGAGGTTGATCCGCACAGCCAGGTCGCCGGGAATGTCGATTTTGTCGCTAAACATGTAGAGCCCGAGGTTCAGTACGAGCAGTAGTCCGCCGCCGAGATACCCCATCGCCCAACCGTAGGAGGAGACGCGGTCACGCTGGTCTTCGCTGGCGATATCGGGCAGGTAGGAGTTGTAGAACACCAGGGCCGCCCCAAATGTCAGGTTGGCGAGGATGAAGAGGACGCCGCCCAGCCACCACAGGTCGCCGCTGACGGCGAACATCAGGATGGTACAGATCGCGCCGATCGTGGCGAACAATTGCATCATCTGTTTGCGGCGGTGGGAATAGTCTGTGATCGCGCCGAGAATGGGGAGGAAGAGCACCTGCATTCCGACAGAAAAGGAAATGCAGTAAGGCAGGAACGAATCAGGCGCGACGGGAATCCCGAAAAATGGGATCGTACTTGTGCCTGCTTTTTCCGCGGCGGCGCGTGCCAGGGACGCGACATAGGGAGCCAGGAAAACTGTTCCCACCGTGGTGCTGAAGGCCGAATTGGCCCAGTCGTACATTGCCCAACCAAATATTTCCCGCTTATCATTGACCATGGGGGTGGCAGATGCGTTCTCCATGAAATGCCTCCGTTTGTTTGTTTGAATTGGAATTCAGGATTGAAAACCCTGCTGGATGGCAAGAGTTCCGCGTCCCTTTGAGAATTCCTCTTATGATACAATAAAAATGTCCCGATTGGTGTTTGGGTTCCACAAATCTGTTTATTTGGTCAAATTTTTGATGAAGCCAATTGGAAATTAGGGGTCTAAATTGCTTGACCAATCAATACCATCCCTATATAATGTTCTGTCGCTGTCCTGATGAGTGTCCCAGGACAGGTTGAATCATTTTAAGCGTCAGTCCCCAAGGTCAGGAGAGACGAATGGCATCCTCTTTGCCCCAAAAAAATTACGCGCGTATCCCGGTTAATCTCGGTCTTCCCAATCTGATTGAAGTACAACTTGACTCATTTGAACGACTCAAGCGGGAAGGCCTTGGGGATCTGTTCCACGAAATTTCACCCATCGAATCCTATAACAAGGGAATGAAACTTTATTTCCCCAGCCGCGGCCCCGAGTCCAAACAGTGGGGGTTGAAATACTGGTTTGGGGATCCGAAACATTCCATCGAGGAATGTGTCGAACGCGACCTGACCTACGCCAGCCCGCTGTACGTCTCGGTTTTGCTGGCAGGCCCGGATGTACCTGAACCGATCAAGCAGGATATCTTCCTGGGCGATTTTCCGGAGATGACCGACAAGGGAACGTTCATCATCAACGGGACGGAGCGCGTCGTCGTCTCGCAGTTGATCCGCTCCCCGGGCGTCTACTTCGAAGCGCCCACGGACCGCGCGACGGGCCGCCCGCTCGCCATGGCGAAACTCATCCCCGACCGCGGCGCGTGGATGGAGTTCGAGACCCGCAAATCTGATTACATCATCCTGAAGTTCAACCGCAAGCGCACCGTGCCGATCACGGTCTTCCTGCGCGCCCTCTCCGCGGTGGAGGATGGGTTATCTGAATCCCCTCTCAGGAATGGCACGGACGAGGAGATCATGTCCCTCTTCCAGGATGTGGACAACAACCCCGACCGCCTGTTCATGGCCTCCACTTTGCACCAGGAGCCGGAGTGGGATTTGAGCGGAGGCAAAACCATTGCCGAAGCCGCCCTGATTGAATTTTTCAAAAAGATGCGCCCCGGCGATCCGGCCACCCTGGAAAACGCCAAGGGCTTCCTCGAGGAACAACTTTTCGACCAGCGCCACTACGATTTGGAGCGCGTCGGCCGTTACAAACTGAACCAGAAACTGGACCTGTCCATCCCGATCCCGCACCGTAACGTGACCAAGAGCGATATTATCCGCCTTATCCGGCGCATGATCCTCATCAATAACGGCGTTGAACATGCCGACGATATTGATCACCTCGGCAACCGCCGTGTCAAGACGGTCGGCGAACTGATCCAGAACAAACTACGCATCGGCTTGCGCCGCATGGAGCGCGTCATTAAAGAGCGCATGTCCATCCGCGACCAGGAGCAACTTTCCCCGGTGACGCTGGTCAACATCCGCCCGGTGGTCGCGGCCCTGCGCGAATTCTTCGGCTCCAGCCAGTTGAGCCAATTCATGGATCAGACCAACCCGCTGGCGGAGTTGCGCCACAAGCGCACGCTCTCGGCTCTCGGTCCTGGCGGCCTGCGGCGCGAGCGCGCCGGCTTCGATGTCCGCGACGTGCACCACTCGCATTACGGACGCATCTGCCCGATTGAGACGCCCGAAGGCCCGAACATCGGTCTGATTGGCCGCCTGGCCTCCTTTGCCCGCGTGAACGAATATGGATTCATCGAGACGCCGTATCGCAAAGTCGTCAAGGTTTTACCTTGTGATGATTCCAATTTGGAAGGCCGCGCAATTCGCGGGAACGTGGCTGATCCGAAATCGGGCAATGCCATTGTCAAGGATGGCGAGCGCATTACAGCCAAAATGCTGAAATCCCTCGCCAAAGTGGGCAGTGATATTCCTGTCGTCCCCTTCGTCTCCGAACAAGTGGATTATCTGTCCGCGGATGCGGAGGATAAATATGTGATCGCGCAGGCCAACGCGCCCTTGACAGACGAACACGAATTTGTCCGTGAGCGCATCTCTTGTCGTTATCACTCCGGCTTCGTTTTCCAGAATCCTGAAGTCGTGGATTATATGGATGTGGCCCCGCACCAGGTCGTCGGCATCAGCGCCGCGCTGATCCCGTTCCTGGAACACGATGACGCCAACCGCGCGTTGATGGGGTCGAACATGATGGCGCAAGCCGTGCCTCTGGTCCGCCCTGAAATCCCGATGGTCTCCACTGGGATGGAATATAACGCCGCCCTGGATTCGGGACAGGTCATCGTTGCAATCGAGGACGGGGAGGTGGTTTCCGTTACCGGCAGCACGATCTCGGTTAAGGAGAAGGGCCACCCTACGCGTGTTTATCAACTGCGAAAATACCAGCGCTCCAATCAGTCCACCTGCATTGACCAGCGTCCCGCGGTCGTGAAGGGACAGGTCGTCAAGCGCGGTGACATCATCGCCGATTCGTCTTCGACCGAAAGCGGCGAACTGGCGCTCGGCCAGAACGTGGTTGTGGCGTTCCTTTCGTGGGAAGGCGGCAACTTCGAAGATGCCATCCTGCTCTCCGAGCGTCTTGTTCAGGAAGATCGCTTCACTTCCGTGCATATCGAGAAGTACGAGGTCGAAGCGCGGGACACCAAGCTGGGTCCCGAAGAGATCACGCGCGACATCCCCAACGTCGGGGAAGATGCGATCAAAGATTTGGATGAAAACGGCATCATCCGCATCGGCGCGGAAGTCGGCCCGAATGACATCCTGGTCGGCAAGATCACGCCGAAGGGTGAAAAGGAACTGACGCCCGAAGAGCGTCTCCTGCGCGCCATCTTCGGCGAGAAATCCCGCGATGTAAAGGATACCTCCCTGCGCATGCCGCACGGCGAGCGCGGTAAAGTGGTGGACGTGAAAGTATTCACCCGCGAGGAAAATTCCGACCTTTCGGCGGGCGTGGACATGATGGTGCGCGTTTCGGTCGCCCAGCGCCGCAAGATCACTGCCGGTGACAAGATGGCAGGCCGTCATGGAAACAAGGGCGTTGTCTCCAAGGTTGTTCCCGTGGAAGATATGCCGTTCCTGGAAGATGGTACGCCGGTTGATCTTATCTTGAACCCGTTGGGCGTACCCGGACGTATGAATATCGGCCAGGTGCTGGAAGTCCATCTTGGGTGGGCGGCCAAGCGCCTCGGATTTCGCGCGGTGACGCCCGTTTTCGATGGCGCGTCCGAATCCGAGATCGAAGCCGAGCTTGCCCGCGCCTGGATGGTGGATGAGGCTTGGAAGGAATCCGCGGCGGCGGCGTGGAAATGGCTCAAAGAGCAGGAGTACGATGAAGACTCCATCCAGGATGACGATGAAGTCCGCAACCTCTATCTGGAAGGATGGCTGGGCGCCCGCGGCTATAAGCCCCGCCGTCTTAACGAAGTGAATTACGCCCGCCAGTCTGCGGCGCGCGAATGGTTGCGCGATCATGGGTACGACCCCGACCAGATTTTTGTTCTGGACGAGGAACCTGTGCATCGCCGCCATCCCGATCGCGACGATTACACGGTCCGCACCTGCCTGCGCCTGTGGATGGAAGCGCTTGGTTATGCCAAAAAGGTGTCGGACGAGAAAGTGCTTAATGTCGCCCAGGAAGTCATGCGCGAGAATGGCTCCCCGATGCCTATTCTTGGCAAGCAGACTTTACGGGATGGAAAGACCGGCCTGCCGTATGACCAGCCTGTTACCGTGGGCGTGATGACCATCCTGAAGTTGCACCATTTGGTGGAGGATAAGGTTCACGCGCGTTCGACGGGTCCGTACAGCCTCGTCACCCAGCAACCTCTGGGCGGTAAAGCCCAGTTTGGCGGACAGCGTTTCGGTGAAATGGAAGTGTGGGCGCTGGAAGCCTACGGCGCGGCCTATACTTTACAGGAAATGCTGACGGTCAAGTCCGACGATGTTCAGGGACGCGTCAATACCTACGAAGCCATCGTTAAAGGCGAGCCGATCGAAGAGCCGAGCATCCCTGCTTCGTTCCGCGTGCTCGTCAAGGAACTCCAAAGCCTGGGGTTGGCGGTGGAAGCGGTGGGTGAAGGCGGCGACATGGTCAGGTTTGGCAAGGATGAGGAGAAGACTCATCCGCCGCGCATGGATACCGGTTTGCTTGGACTCGGTGAAAATTTCGGTCGCAAGAAAACTGGTTCTTGACGGACACTTAAGCGCATGATAGAATACCGCGCCGTTGCCAATTATAAGGCGGCCCTTATCCCGTCTGCGCGTGGCATCTAAATAGTGAGGCCATCAGGCTAGTTGTGATGGCCTCGTTTTCTGGAAAAACACAGTCACGATATTTGCCCGGAGGCAAAGTGCCTACTATCAACCAAATGATTCGAAAAGGTCGCAAGACCAAGAAAGTAAAAAGCAAGGCGCCGGCTTTGCTTTACACACTAAACTCGAACAAGCAACGCCGCGTCCGACAGGCCGGCGGCGCCCCGCAGAAACGCGGCGTGTGCACCGTGGTGCGTACGATGACACCCAAGAAGCCGAACTCGGCCCTGCGGAAGATCGCGCGTGTGCGCCTGACCAACGGCATCGAAGTCACCGCCTACATCCCGGGCGAGGGCCATCAGTTACAGGAACACTCGGTTGTGCTGGTACGCGGCGGGCGTGTTAAAGACCTGCCGGGTGTGCGATATCACATTGTGCGCGGTTCGTTGGATACGACTGGCGTAGCCAATCGTAAGCAGAGCCGCTCCAAGTACGGCGCGAAGCGTCCGAAGTAATCAGTTAAGGAAAAGAAATTATGCGACGTGGATCCCCTGAACAGCGCATCGTCCCACCCGACCTGCGCTACAACAATGTCAACCTGCAGACGATGATTCTTCATATTATGTCGCGAGGCAAGAAGAGCCTTGCGACACGTCTCGTCTATCAGACCCTCGACCTGATCCAGGAAAAGACGCAGAAGAACCCGGTTGAGATCTTCGACGCCGCCCTGAAGAATGTAGGCCCGGCCATGGAAGTTCGTCCGCGGCGCGTGGGCGGCGCCACCTATCAGGTCCCGATGGAAGTTGCGTCCGACCGCCGCACGACCCTGGCGCTGCGCTGGATCCTGGATTCGGCGCGTGAACGCTCCGGTAAATCCTTCCCCGAAAAACTGGCGGGCGAGTTGATCGACGCGGCCAATGAGACGGGCAATGCAATCCGCAAGCGCGATGAAACCCACAAAATGGCGGAGGCCAACCGCGCCTTCTCCCATTATCGAGTTTAGTTTTTAGAGTATCTTGGAAGGCACAGGCAGTTTGTATCATGGCACGCGAGCATCCGCTGGAACGATATAGAAATATTGGCATTATCGCGCACATTGACGCTGGTAAAACGACCACGACGGAACGTATCCTGTTTTACACCGGCAAGACCCACCGCATTGGCTCGGTGGATGACGGCACGACCGTCACCGACTGGATGGAACAGGAACGCGAGCGCGGCATCACCATCGTCTCTGCGGCTGTTTCCGCGGAGTGGAAGGGCTATCAGGTCAACCTGATTGACACGCCCGGACACATTGACTTCACCGCCGAGGTTCAGCGTTCCTTGCGCGTGCTGGATGGCGGCGTGGTGCTCTTCGATGCGGTGCAGGGTGTGGAGCCGCAGTCCGAGACGGTCTGGCGTCAGGCGGACCGCTATGCCGTGCCGCGCATTTGCTTTGTCAACAAGATGGACCGAGTCGGCGCTTCTTATGAACGCACCATTCAAACCATCAAGGACCGCCTCGGCACGGATGCGATTCCGATGCAGGTACCGATCGGTTTTGAGTCCACCTTCCGCGGTGTGATTGACTTGCTTACCATGCAGGCCATGTATTGGGAAGACGAAATGGGCCGCGAGGTTACAGTGGCCGACATTCCCGATGATATGCAGGCGCAGGCCGAAGAAGCCCGCCATCATATGGTTGAAAAGATTGCCGAGTTGGATGATGCGCTCACCGTCAAGTATCTTGAAGGCGGTGAGATTAGCGTGCAGGAATTGAAGGATGCTTTGCGCAAGGCGGTTTTGACAAATCGCGCAACGCCCGCTTTCTGCGGGTCAGCCATGCGTAATAAGGGTATTCAGGTTCTGCTGGATGCGGTGATTGATTACCTTCCATCTCCCGCAGATATTCCCCCTGTGCACGGCACGAATCCCGACGATCCAGAAGAGATCATTGAACTGCCGGCGGAAGATAACGCTCCCCTAAGCGCACTGGTCTTTAAGATTGTTACCGATCCCTATGTGGGACGACTGGCTTATTTCCGCGTTTATTCCGGGACCTTGAGCCAGGGCTCGATGGTGACGAATTCGACGAAGGATAAGCGCGAGCGCGTTGGACGCCTGATCCGCATGTACGCGGACCGGCGCGAGGATATCACCGAGGTGCGCTCGGGCGATATCGCCGCCGCACTTGGTTTCAAGGAAACCTTCACGGGCGACACGCTCTGCGAAAATAAGAAGGTTTTGCTCGAGAACATTACCTTCCCCGAACCCGTCATTTCGGTCGCGATCGAGCCGAAGTCCAGTTCCGACCAGGAAAAGATGGGCGAGGCGCTGAAGAAACTCTCAGAAGAAGATCCCACCTTCCGCGTCCGCAGTGACGAAACGACCGGGCAGACGATCATCGCCGGGATGGGCGAGCTCCACCTCGATGTCCTGGTGGACCGAATGCTTCGGGAGTTCCGCGTCCAGGCAAATATCGGCAACCCGCGTGTGGCTTATCGCGAGTCGATCACGCGCAAGGTCGCGAAGGCTGAGATGAAATACGCGAAACAGTCCGGGGGCCGGGGCCAGTACGGCCACGTTATCTTCTCGATGGAGCCGGGCGAGCGAGGCAGTGGCATCGTCTTTGAAAATAAGATTGTCGGCGGCGCGATTCCGCGCGAGTACATCCCTGCGATTGAGAAAGGCGTGAAGGAAACCGCCGAAAGCGGCGTCATCGCGGGCTATCCCGTGGTGGATTTGAAGATTTCCCTCATTGACGGTTCTTTCCACGAAGTGGACTCGAACGAAATGGCCTTCAAAACGGCCTCTTCAATGGCCTTCAAGGAAGGCATTCACAAGGGCGGCCCCGTTTTGCTGGAACCGATCATGAAAGTGGAAGTGGTCATCCCTGAAGAATATCTTGGCGATGTGATCGGCCAGTTGAACAGCCGCCGCGGGATGATCCAGGGCATGGAAATTCGCCCCGGCAACGCGCAGGCCGTGAAGTCTATGGTGCCATTGGGCGAAATGTTCGGGTATGCGACCGTCCTGCGCTCGGGATCGCAGGGGCGCGGCGTTTTTTCGATGGAATTTGATCATTATGCCCCGGTCTCTGAGACCGTGGCGAAAGAAATCATAAAATAACAACGGTCTGTTTTCTTTTGCAAAAGGAGAGTCATCATGGCGAAGCAGAAATATGAGCGGAACAAACCGCACCTGAACGTGGGGACAATGGGACACATAGACCACGGGAAGACGACGCTGACGGCGGCGATCACGAAAGTGTCGCAGTTTTTGGGCAAGGCGCAATATCGCGCCTACGACAGCATTGACAACGCCCCGGAGGAAAAAGCGCGCGGCATCACGA
>CAYJLS010000083.1:0-8514 GCA_964371065.1 uncultured Anaerolineaceae bacterium
TCGCTGGATTTCAACTCCACGTCAATCAGGATCGCGCCCGCCTGCTTCATCGCGTCGAGGCTGGACTCCATGATTTTTGCGACGCGTTTATCCGAGCCGAACAACTTCCGTGCGACGCCGATGCGCGCGCCCTTGAGTCCGTTCGCGTCGAGGAACGGAGTGTAATCCACCAGCCCTCGCTTCGCACTGGACCTTGTGGCTGGATCTCGTTTATCGGGCCCCGCCAGCGCCCCAAGCAGGATCGCCGCGTCCGCCACCGTGCGCGCCATCGGGCCGGCCGTGTCCTGGCTGTGTGCGATCGGGATGATGCCCGCGCGGCTGACGAGTCCCAGCGTGGGTTTGATGCCCACCACGCCGTTCGTCTGCGCGGGACAGATGATCGAGCCGTCCGTCTCGGTGCCGACCGCGGCCGCCGCAAGATTGGCGGCCACCCCCGCGCCCGACCCGGACGAGGAGCCGCAAGCCGAACGATCCAGCGCGTACGGGTTACGCGTCAACCCGCCGCGCGATGACCATCCGCTGGTGGAATTTTTGCCGCGAAAATTGGCCCACTCGCTGAGGTTCGTCTTCGCCAAAATGACCGCGCCCGCGGCGCGCAGTTTTTCCACGAGGCCCGCGTCCTGCGCGGCATGATGTCCCTCCAATGCGAGCGAACCGGCGGTGGTCTGCATTTTGTCGGCGGTGTCAATGTTGTCTTTGATGATGACGGGAATCCCGTGCAGCGGGCCGCGCGTCGAACCGGCGGCCCGCTCCACGTCGAGGGAGGAGGCGAGGGCCAGCGCGTCGGGATTCGTCTCGAGGATGGCGTTCAGGCGCGGCCCGTTTCGGTCAATCGAATCGATCCGCTCCAAATACAACTCGGCGAGTCGACGCGCGGTCAACTCGCCTGAGTTCATTTTCTGCTGGAGTTCGGTAATGGTGTATTCCTGCATTACCGCCCGCCGCCCGTGATGTAATGCTCGAGTTGCGAGATCATGAATTTCTGGTAGTCCACCATTTCCTTGAGCGCGTCGCGGACGGAGATGATGCCGATGAGTTTGCCTTCCTCGTAGACCGGCAGGTGGCGGATGTTTTTGTCAATCATAATGGCAACGCACTCGGATAGCGACTGTCCGGCCTCCGCGTAGAGGACTTTGGTGGTCATAATGTCTTCCACCTTCGTCGCGCGGGAGGCGCGTCCCTGCAAGTCCAGTCTGCGGACGCAATCGCGCTCGGACAAAATGCCCACCACTTTTCCGCTGTTGATCACCAGCACCGCGCCGGCATTTTTATCGGCCATGAGTTTGAGCGCCTCGAACACTTTCGCATCAGACGCCACCGACCAGACTTCATCACCCTTCTTGCGGATCATTTCTCGAACCGTGATCATACAGCCTCCTTATAAATAAATGGATACCGATGACTGGAAGTATAGACCGAAATAGACGGTCTGGCAAGAAGCCGACCGACGCCGTTAGCCCAACAGAACTTGACATTTTCCCTATTATATATATACTTGATATGTACATCGAGTATCTATGCGCTATGCCTTCCTTGCCCTACTTGCCAGACAGCCTGCCCACGGTTACGAGTTGAAACAGGCCCTCGAAAATGCCTTCGGACCGCTTTGGCCGCCTCTCAACGCCGGGCAGATTTACACCACCCTCGCCCGCCTGGAACGGGATGGCCTGGTCCAGAGTCATGACGTGCCTCAAGCAGGCCGTCCCGGCAAGCGAGTTTATGAACTGACCCCGCAGGGGCGGCAGGCTTTGCAGTTTTGGGTGGCAGAATCCACAACGGGGCCCCGCCTGAAAGACGAATTCTTCATGAAAGTCATCCTGGCTCGCCTCTCGGGTGTGGCCGAACCCCCGGCCCTGATCGAGCGTCAGCGCCGTGAATACCTGCAATCCCTGCGCGACCTCGATAACCTGGCGGCCAGCCTCCCCCCCGATGGCGACCCTGCCGCCGCCCTGTTCATCGAGGGTGTCATCCTGCACTTGCAGGCCGATCTCAAATGGCTCGATCTCTGCGAGGAGAGGCTGGTCGCTGGTCGCTGATCGCCAATTGCCAATGGAGGCTCTATGAATCCCATTCTGATAACCAAATCCCTTTCCAAAACGTATCATCCCAACGGCGCGGCCGTGCGCGCGCTGCGCGAGGTGGACCTGGCCCTTGCGCCGGGTGAGTTCGTGACCGTGATGGGTCCCAGCGGCTGCGGCAAGTCCACCCTGCTGCACCTGTCAGGAGGCCTCGACCGCCCCACCTCGGGGGAGGTGTACCTGAACGGCGCGCGGGTGGATACGTTGAGCGAAGCCGGCTGGGCGGTACTGCGCCGCAGGCAGGTTGGTTTTGTCTTTCAATTCTTCAACCTGATTGGAAACCTGACAGTGGCCGATAACGTAGAGCTTCCCGCGCTGCTGGCGGGCGTCTCGTCCAATGAGGCCCGCCACCGCCGCGCGGCATTACTCGCCGATTTGAGCATTACCGACAAGGCCGATATCGTCCCCTCCCAGCTCTCCGGCGGGCAGCAGCAGCGTGTGGCCCTCGCCCGGGCGTTGATCAACCAACCGGCCGTCCTCCTGGCCGACGAACCCACCGGCAACCTGGATAGCCAGAGCAGCGCTGAGGTGTTGGCGCTGCTGCAGCGCATGAACGCCCAGGGGCAGACCATCCTGCTGGTGACGCACAACGCCCGTGTCGCCAGCGCCGCCAACCGTGTGATCTACATGCGCGATGGCCAAATCCAGGATGAGATCCGCATAGAGAAAGGGCGCGATCCACAGGCGGTCCTGGCCCGCATCGTGCAGTTGGAGGTCTAAAATGAACCGCGCCCTTTTCCGCAAAGCCCTGGCCGACCTGCGCTCTCATCGTCTGCAAACCGCGCTTATTCTCCTGATTCTCACTGCCGCAACCGCCACTCTCGTCCTGGCGGCCACCATCCAGCGCAGCATGAACAATCCCTGGGAGCGCGCCTTCGCTGAGAGCAACGGCGCTCACCTCTCGTTTTTCTCTGCCACCGCCGAAGCAGACCTCACCCCGATCAGCCGCCTGGAGGGTGTGTCTGCCGCCGCCGGGCCATTCCCCGTTGTTTGGGGGCCCTCCCTGGTAAAAGACCATGAAAAATATAACCTGCTCTTGTATGGGATGCCCTCGGAATTGCCTGCGGTGGGCCGCCCGCTGGTCACGGAGGGCCGCTGGCTGGCGGCAGGGGGGGAAGACGAAATCGTGCTGGATCGCAGTTTCGCCCGCCACTTGAGTCTGAAAGTCGGCGATCAGGTGGAGATCCTCAGCCAGCAGGGGAAAACGACCCTCAGCGTGGTCGGGCTGGCCGTGAATTCAGGATGGGGGCTATACCCGAACTTCCAACCGGCCCTGGTTTATGTCCTGCAATCCACCCTGGCCCGGCTGGAAACGGACACCGATCACTGGCGCTCGGCGTTGTGGGTGCGATTGTTCGACCCGGAGGCCAGCCAGGAATTTCAGGAGCGGGCTTATGCCCTGTTCCCGCAGGGCGCCATTGACGAGAGCCTGGACTGGCATGACATTCGGGAATTTACGAATTTCACCATCAAGATCAGTGTGCTTTTCCTGGGGGTGTTTAGCGTCTTCGCGCTGTTGGCGGTTGGCTTTATCGTCGCCAATGCCATCGGAGGAGTCGTTCTATCCCAGTACCGCGAGATTGGCCTGCTCAAGGCAGTGGGCTTCACGCCGGGGCAGGTGACGCTGCTGTTTCTGGTCGAGCGCCTGGGGTTGGGACTGGTGGCTGGGGTGGCTGGCCTGTTTTTAGGGACGGCCATCGCCCCGCTTTTCCTGCGCCCCACCGCCGAGCTGCTCAACGCTCCAGCCATGCCAGCCTACGACCCGGCGCTGTACCTGGCTATCCTGGTAGGGGTGGAGGCCGTCGTAGCCCTGTTTACAATATGGCCGGCCCGGCAAGGCGGGCGCATCGGGACGGTTCAGGCCATTACCGTTGGCTTTGCCCACGTGCGCTCGAAAGCCTCCCGCCTGGCGCGCCTGGCCGCCAGGTGGCGTTTGCCGCCGGTCATGGTGATCGGCATAAAAGACGCCTTCGCCCGCCCGCTGCGCGCCCTGCTGACCATTGGAGGGCTGGCGCTGACCGTGCTGACCGTGACGTTCACCCTGGGCATGGAGACCAGCATCCAGGTGTTCAGCCGCGACCCGGCGCTGCGCGGTATCCCTTATGATATGAGTGTAACCCGTGGGTATCTCCCTGACGCCGAGGCGCGCCGGATTTTGGAGGGGCGCCCCGAGGTGAGCGCCTACTACAGCGTCAAGTGGGGGTATGCTCAGGTGGCTGGACAAACCGAGTCGATCAACACGCGTGCCCTGGGCGGCGCGTATGACCGGTTCCGCATCATCATCCCCGAGGGACGCATGTTTGCCGCGCCAGGGGAAGCGCTTGTCGGCCAGGGGCTGCTGGACTGGCTCGGCCTGAAGGTGGGCGACGAGTTACGCCTGACCATGAACGGGAAGCCGCTCGACCTGCGCATCGTGGGCCGTTACATCGAGATGAACAACCTGGGCCGGATGGCGATGTATAGCATGGAGACGCACCTTCAGCAAGTTGACCCCCAGGCCGAGCCAGATGCCTATGCCCTGAAGTTAACCCCCGGCGCCGACGCGCAGGCGCTCGAGGCGGCCCTGCTGCGTGAATCGAGCGACCAGTTCAATATAGACGTGGTGAGCAAAGACCCACCGGAGGAAATCGGCCAGGTGCGGGTTGTGTTGCTTGGCCTGAACATCGTGCTGTTATCCATTGGCCTGATCAATCTGTTCAATACCACCCTGTTGGGGGTGCGGGAGCGACGGCGAGATTTCGGCATCCTGAAGACGGTCGGACTGACGCCGCGGCAGATTGTGGTCAGCGTGATGACGGGGATGAGTCTGCTGATGCTGCTGGCGGTGTTGGTTGGCATTCCGCTGGGGCTGATCGTCACCAGGTTGTTGTTCGACTACATTGGGCGGCAAATGGGCATGGGGATGCAACTGGGCGTAATCCCGCCCTGGTGGTGGCTGGCATTGCTGGTCCCGGGCGCATTGCTGGTCTCCATTCTCGGGAGCGCCATCCCGGCCAGGCAGGCCGCGCAGGTGAGGGTAGTGGAAGTATTGAGGTACGAGTAAAAACGAGTTGACCAGGCGAAGTCTCCGAAAGGGAAGGCGCGACCTAATTGTTTTACACCAACCCAACATCCTTGTTGAACGCGACGATCAGCTCGTCAATCTCATTGACCCCCCACCCATGTGAAAGTAAAATGGCTGGCAATACGATTGGAAAACATTTACTGGTTTTTGGGGTGGGGAATCGAGACACACAGGCGGTGATCGAAGCGGAGTTTACAGGTTAATTTCCCCGCATCCTGATTGCAAGGACTGGCCGATGACCTGGCGCTATCTATACACTCCCTACATCTGGCCGATGCTGGCCTCCGCCACATTTTCGGTGATGCTGGCTATCTATGCTTGGCGCCGCCGCTTTGTTGCCGGTGCGCTTCCGTTTGCCATTGCGATGCTATCCGTAGTGCCGTGGGCAGTTAGCGCCGCTCTGCAACTGGCAGCAGTGGATGTACCGTCCAAAGTATTTGTTAGCGCGCCAAACCGATGGGGCGGCAGTTCAACTGCCGCCTAACCCCAGCGGTTATCCCAGCACTTTGGCGCGCTAACAAGTATTTTGGGTCAAGTTTCAAGCCCCCTGGTCGCTCTTTGGTACGACCGCCGTGTTATGCTTTGCGCTGGAATACGCCAACCTGGGCCGCTGGCTGACCCGCCGCACCCTGACGCTTCTGGCAATTCCCATTCTGATTCAGCTCTTGCTGGTTCTCACGAACGATGCCCATCACTGGATCTGGGCCAGTTTCCCGTTGGCTGAGTATATCCAACCAGTGTACGGTATTGGAAGCTTGGCGCTGATAGGTTATGGCTACCTTCTCGTCCTGCTTAACATAATCACTCTGCTCTGGCTTTTCGTACGTTCACCGCTGCACCGCTGGCCGGTTGCGCTGATGCTGCTCTGTCGCCTCGCGACCGCAACCGCTTTTTTGCTCGGCGTGGTTAATCGGAACCCATTTGCTCCGATGGATCCGACCGTCCTCACAGTCGCTTTTACCTCCGGGCTGTGGGCCTTCGCCCTGTTTTACTTCCGCATGTTCGATCCCATCCCAATCGCCCGCAAGACGGTCATCGAGCAGATGCAGGAAGGCATGCTGGTGCTGGACACGACGCAAAAGATCGTTGACCTGAACCCGGCGGCGGAAAAACTTTTGGGACTCCCCGCCTCCCGCGTCCGAGGGCGGAATGTGGCCGAAGTCCTGCCCGCGTACGCTGAGATGAGCACAAGGTCGGGTGGCGGAGAAACAGGACGATTTGAAATAAGTCTTGGGATCGGCGCAGCCGTCCACTCTTACACCCTCCATCCTTCGCCGCTAAAAGATCGGAACGGCCAGACGCTCGGATACTTGTTCCTGTTCCGCGATGTGACCGAGGAAAAGCGGGCGCAGGCGAAACTGCTGGAGCAGGGACGCGCCATCGCGGCCCTGGAGGAACGCCAGCGCCTGGCGCGGGACCTGCACGACGGCCTCGGCCAGGTGCTGGGATACGCGGGTTTCCAGGCGGAAGCCGCCCGCAAACTGATGAACGACGGACAGGCCGCGGCCGCCGCCGAGCAGTTGGCGCGTCTCTCCGCCATCACCCGGGATGCCCAGGCCGATGTGCGCGAGTTCATCCTTAACCTGCGCCTGGGCCCGTCGCCGCAACAACCCTTCTTCCCCGCCCTGCGGCAATACCTCGAAAATTTTTCGATGCAATACGCCATCCAGACCGGGCTGACTATTGGCGATGGGCTGGACGAGCGGGACTTCGAGCTGGACGCCCGCCTGCACATCTTCCGCATCATCCAGGAGGCGCTGTCCAACGCGCGCAAACACTCGGGGGCGAGATCGGTGCAGGTGGCGTTCGAGTGTGAGGACCATCGGGCGCGCGTCACGGTCCAGGACGACGGCCGCGGCTTCGATGCGGGACAGTCCACGGTGAGGCGCGGCGTCGGCTTGGATTTCATGCGCGAACGCGTCGAACTGTTGGGCGGTTGCCTGCGGATCCAATCCGAACCCGGCGCGGGGACGCGCGTGATCGTCGAGGTTCCACTGAAGTAACACAAGTCTACAGACTTGTGTTACAGAAAAACGGGAGTCATTCCATGAGAGTATTGTTGGCCGACGATAACCGCCTGTTGCTGGAAGGGCTGACCAACCTGCTGGCCGCGCACCACATCGAGGTGGTCGGCGCGGCGAGCGACGGACTGGAGGCAGTGACGCTGGCGCGCGCCCTCCATCCCGACCTGATCCTGATGGACCTGCGGATGCCGCGCTGTGACGGTTTGCGCGCCACGCGCCTCATCAAGGCTGAACTGCCCGAGACCCGCATCGTCATGCTCACCACTTCCGCCGAAGACCAGGACCTGTTCGAGTCGGTCAAGAGCGGCGCGTGCGGATACCTGCTCAAAAGCGTGAACGGCGACGACTTCATCGAAGCCTTGCGCGGGCTGGACGAGGGCTTCCCGCCGTTCTCGCCCGGCCTGGCGGCGAAGATCCTGTCCGAGTTCGCGCGGCAGGCTGCGGGTCGCGAGAAAACGGACGCGCCCGAAGCGAAGTCCGAGGTTGGTTTAACGGCGCGCCAGCGCGAGGTCCTGGCGCTCGTGGCGCAGGGGTTATCGTACAAGGAAGTCGGCGCAAAGCTGGGCCTGAGCGCGCGCACCGTCAAATATCACATCCGCGAGATCATTCAGCATTTGCATCTCGAAAACCGCGCCCAGGCGCTGGCCTACGCGGCGCGGATGAAGTTGGGAGACCGGCAGTGACCAGCGGATTTTAAACGGATAAGCGGATACTGCGCCCTCCATCCGCTTATCCGCTCCCCATCCGCTTATCCGCTCCCCATCCGCTGGTCACCACTCACCCATGAAAGGATTGCCATGCCACTCGACACAAACATTCCTTATGCCGAACTCACCTATCGCATCATCGGCGCGGCGATGCGCGTGCATAACCGCCTGGGACCGGGATTGAAAGAGGCGCATTATCAACACGCGTTGACGGCGGAAATGCGGGAAGACGGCATGTCGGTTGATGAAGAATTCGCCATGGACATCTACGACGGCGACACCTGGTTGGGAAAGTTGTATCTTGACCACTGGGTCGAAAGGAAAATTGTCGTCGAAGACAAAGCCCTTTCCCACCTGTTGACCAATCTGGAAGTTTCCCAGACGATCGGCTACCTGGCGGCCACGCAGTCCCCCGTGGGATTGTTGCTCAACTTCGGACCCAAGCGATTGGAATATCGGCGAATCCTCCCTCCCAAGAAATTGACGGACTGGAAAACACACATCCGGAAATTTCTTTGGAGGCCGCCTGAACAGAAGTGACCCGCAGTGTGACCAGCGGATTCTAAACGGATAAGCGGATATTGCGCCCTCCATCCGCTTATCCGCTCCCCATCCGCTGGTCACCCATCCGCTTATCCGCT
>CAYJLS010000083.1:8614-18726 GCA_964371065.1 uncultured Anaerolineaceae bacterium
CCGCTGGTCACCCATCCGCTTATCCGCTACCTATCCGCTGGTCACGCACTGTCCCAAAGGACAGTCTCCCATTTTCGGGAGACTGTCCTTTTTTTGTCCCGATGGACATTACCGAAACGCCCCAACCTTGCTATCCTGTACGCGCCGGGAATCAATTGCCTGGCCGTGCGTCGCACCTTACTTTTCGGTCGAAACCGTTTAAACGAGATTGGCTTTCGCTTGGAGCATTCCCGTTAAAAATGGTGCGACGCACTCCCAACCATCCGAAAGGAATGCAATGGAAGAACGCCAAAAAGTAATTCTGTGCGGAAATTCGCTCGTGCTGGCAGGCATCGGCACGAGCCTCCAAGCGTATCCATCCCTCGAAGTGATCGTCGTGAATATTTCATCCGTGGCGGAGACCCACAACCTGCGCGACTTGCGCGCCTCGGTTGTGATCTTCGACATTGCCACCGTCCCGCCCGAATTCCCCCATTCCCTGCTTCGCGAACAACCTGAATTGATGTTGATCGGCCTGGATGCCGCCGGGGACAAATTGCTCCTGTTCTCCGGCCAGCAGTCCCGCACATTGACCACCGACCAACTGGTCCAAATGATCGAATCCCTGCCACAAGCTAGTGAGCAGTTATCAGTGAACAGTGAACAGTGAGCAGTGAATAGTGACCGATAGACCATCTGACCATTTGACCACCCGACCACCTCATCCGCTAATCCGCTTCCTATCCGCTGGTCACAACCACCTAACTACCCAACCACCAAAAGGAGTAAAAATGAAAACCAAATTCTTTCCTCTCGGACTGCGACTCACGGCAGTGTTTATCCTGCTGATCGCGGCGCTTGCGTCGGCTATCCCCGCCCAGGCGGCAATTAACTATGCGGACGATTTCAACCCCGCCCCAAGCCGCTTCGTCTATGCCCTGGCAGTACAGCCGGACGGCAAGATCGTAGTGGGCGGCGAATTCACCGCGATAGCCGGGGGGCGCGCAACTACATCGCGCGTCTGAACCCGGACGGCACGCTCGACGCAGCCTTCAACCCCGGCGCCAATGGAACTGTCTCTGCACTCGCAGTGCAACCGGACGGCAAGATCGTGGCCGGCGGCTTTTTCAATGCGTTGGGCGGGCAGACCCGTAGCGCCATCGGCCGGCTGAACGCCGACGGCACGCTCGACGCGGCCTTCAACGCCGCCCTTGTTAATGACCTTAATCCGGCAGACAGAAGAGTCAATGCCCTGGCCCTGCAACCGGACGGTAAGATCCTGGTGGGCGGCATCTTTACCACCCTGAATGGGCAGAGCCGAAATTATATCGGGCGTCTGAACGCCGACGGCACGCTTGACGCCTCCTTCATCAACCCGGACGCCGGTGACGAGGTCTATGCCCTGGCGCTCCAGCCGGATGGCAAGATCCTGGTGGGCGGCCTCTTTACCACGATAGCCGGGCAGACTCGTAACCATATCGCGCGGCTGAACGCCGACGGCTCGCTCGACGCGGCCTTCAACCCCGGTGCGAGTGGCTCTGTTCTTACCATCGTCCTGCAGGCAGACGGCAAGATCCTGGTGGGCGGTGGATTCCAAACCCTGGGCGGCAGTTCCCACTTGGGCCTCGGCCGCTTGAACCCGGATGGCTCGCTCGATGCAACCTTCATCCTGGAGGTTTCTCATACTGGTGGGGCTGCGGAAGTCTCCTCCCTGGAAGTGAGCGCAAACGGCCTGATCTTCCTGGGCGGCAATTTCGATACGGTGTCTGATGGGGGTGGCGCAAATTCGATAGACAACCTTGCGGCGGTTTGGCCCTCAGACGGAGATTTTGCAGGAGGCACCGCGGATGCGAATGACCCCGTCGCTGGCCTGGCTTTGCAAGCCGATGGCAAACTCCTGGCAGGCGGCTACTTCAACCTGTTGGGCGGTCACGAACGGCCCTATCTTGGGCGGCTGAATAATACTGACGCCGCGGCTCAAACGCTGTCCATCAGCGGCGGCGGCAGCGGCCTAACCTGGGCGCGCAGCGGCTCTGCTCCCGAAGTGGCCTACGTCACCTTCGAGTGGACGGCTGACGGCGTCAACTACACCCTGCTGGGCGCGGGCAATCGCGTCTCCGGCGGCTGGAACTGGATCGGCGCGCTCCCGCCGAGTGCGTGCATCTACCGGGCGCGCGGCGTGTACTCGAGCGGGCAATTCAATGGTTCCGTCTCCATCACCGAATCCAAACTGAAATTATGCAGCGACGCGGTCACGGTCAGCAACGTCAACGACAGCGGCGCGGGTTCCCTGCGCCAGGCGCTGGCCGATGTCTGTCCCCTCGGCGTCGTCACCTTTGGCGGCGATTACACCATCCGCCTGGCCAGTTCGCTCTCGCCCGCCTGGGGCGTGACGATTGACGGCGCGGGACATAACGTGACGATCAGCGGCGACACGAACGGCGACGGCTCCGGCGATGTGCGCGTCTTCAACGTGAGCGCCGGTATCACGCTCAACCTGAACCATGTGACGGTGACCAAAGGCTATACCGGCAATACCGGCGATAACGGCGGCGGCCTCTATAATGCCGGGGCGGTCAACATTACGGACAGCCTCTTCTCGAATAATCAGGCCAGGTTGGTCGGCGGGGCGATTTACACGCAGGAAGGCGCAGCTCTCACCGTTGCCAACTCCACCTTCTCGGGCAACACCTCGGGCGACATAGGCGGCGCGCTCTTGAACGAAGTCAACACCCAGGTCAGCATCACAGGCAGCGTCTTCGCGGACAATCGCTCGACGAATGGGAATGGGGGCGCCATCTATAGTTCCGGCACGCTTACCGTGACCGACAGTACCTTCTCGGGCAACACCGCCCGCTACGCGGTCGGCGGTATCCTTAACTATTATGGCACGTTGACCATCAACAACAGCACGTTTTACAACAACAGCGGCGACACCGACGGCGGCGTGATCCACAGTGAGGGCGGCGCAACCACGCTGAGCAACACGATCGTGGCAAACAGCGCGCCCGGCGCAGGCTGCAGTGCCGGTGGCGGTGGAACCCTCACCGATGGCGGCGGCAACCTTGCCTGGAATTCCAGCGGTTGCCCCGGCATCGGCGCCAATCCGCGCCTGGCCGCGTTTGGGAACTACGGCGGCTCCACCCAGACCTTTGCCCTGCTGCCCGGCTCGGCGGCCATTGACGCTGGAAACGACGCGGCCTGCGCCGCGACCGACCAGCGCGGCGTTGCGCGTCCGCAAGGCGCACACTGCGACATCGGCGCGTTCGAGTCGCGCGGCTTCGTCCTCGGCAGTCCCACGGGCAACCTGCAAAGCGCGGACGTGAATACCGCCTTTGCAACCCCGCTCGGCCTGACGGTGACGGCGAACGATGCCAGCGAACCGGTGGACGAAGGCGTAGTCGCGTTCAGCGCGCCCTCCTCCGGCGCAAGCACGACCTTTGCACCCAGCGCTTTGGCGGCGATTTCCGCCGGCGCGGTCTCCCTCCCGGCCACGGCTAACGGCACGGCGGGCGGCCCATACCTGGTCACGGCCAGCGCGGCCGGCGCGGCCCCCTCCCTGACCTATACCCTGGTCAACAACTCAACCACGGTACCGGTCACAGCCATCTACGTGGACGATGATTACAACGCCTCCACCCCCGGCTGGAACGTGGATCACTTCGCCTCGATGCAGGGCGGCATTGACGCCGTATCCAGGGGCGGCACGGTCACGGTCTACGCGGGAACGTATACCGAGAACGTGACGCTGAACAATCACGCCGAACTTTCGCTGGCGGGCGACATCACCCTTAACGGCAGTCTCACCCTGGCGACCGGCTCCTTCCACGCCGCGAGTTACACCTTGTCTTTGAGCGGCGATTTCGCCAACGTGGCTGTGTTCGACCCCGGCGCCGGCGCGGTCATTTTCAACGGGAGCGGATTGCAGACCATCGGCGGCTCCGGCGTGACCACCTTCAACAACCTGACGATCAACAATACCTCCGGCCTCAGCCCGGCGGTCAAACTCAAGACCGACGCCACCGTGAACGGCACGCTCACGCTGCAAGCCGGTGTGCTGGGCGTCTACGCCGAAAACTTTATCCTGAATGGGCCGGTCATCAACGGCGGCGGGAGTATGGCCGGGCTATTGCCCACCACCACCTACGCCATGGCCTCGCCCGGGCAGGACGTTGCGGCTGGGCAATACGGCAACCTGGCCTTCAACAACCAGCCGAAGACATTGCCAAACGGCGCGGTCAACATCCTGGGTAATTTCGATCCCGGCACAGCCGGGGGACACACTGTCACCGGCAGTATGGTGGCCTTCGTCGGCAGCGGCGTGCAAACCATTGCCCACGATACGAACCTCAACAACCTCATCGTCGGTGACGGCGTCACGCTGATGACCAGTTCGGACGTCACCGTCTCCGGCGTGTTGACCAACAACGGCTGAACGAAGGAAGTCAAGACCGTAGGAGGTGCCAGCCCTTTTGCCTTCGGCCTGGCTGGTCTCTCGGTTGACGTAACGACGCAGGGAGGCCTTTCGAGCCTGACCGTCTTACGCCGCGACCAGGACCATCCCCAGGCCTCCGATCCGACCCGCACCGGGCGTTACTGGACGATCACCGCCGACGGCGCCGGCTACACTGTCAACCTGACCCTGCCGCACGCGAACCTGGCGGAACCTTACGTCTCCCTTTACCTCGACCCAGACTGGGATTGGGGGCGGGATTCGTTCACTGCCAGCGCGGTCATCCGCAACGGCATCACAGCCCTATCTGGCGACTGGGCCGTGGGCAACGGCTCGCCAGCTCCCGCGACAGTCATCGTCACGAACGCGAACGACGGCGGCCCAGGCTCACTGCGCCAGGCGATTGCGGACGTTCTCGCCGGCGGGACGATCACCTTCGACGACAGTTACTTCATCACGCTTGCCAGTACGCTGACGATTGACAAGGACCTGACGATTGACGGCGCGGGCCACAGCGTCACCCTCAGCGGGAATAACGCCGTGCGCGTGCTTTACGTTAATTCGGGCGTCACTTTCAACCTGCAAAACATCACCGTGGCGCATGCCTTTACCGATAGCGGCGACGGCGGCGGCCTCTACAACGACGGCGGCACGCTGACGGTGACGAATAGCACCTTCTCCCTCAACACCGCAAGCGGCGACGGCGGCGGCCTCTACAACAACGGCGGCACAGTAACTGTGACGAACAGCGCCTTCAACGAAAACAGCGTAGGCAGGGGCGGCGGCGGCGTCTTCAACAACAGCGGCACAGTGAATGTGGCGAACAGCGCCTTCGACAGTAACAATGCAACCGGCTACGGCGACGGCATCTACGGCGGCGGCGGCATCGAAAACCAAACCGGCACGCTCACGGTGACGAATAGCACCTTCTCCGGCAACACCACAGATAGCCTTGGCGGCGGCATTGTCAACACTTACACTTCCACGTTGACGGTGACGAACAGCACCTTCTCCGACAACGTTGCAAACAACGGCGGCAGCGGCGGCATCTCGAACTGGGGGGTGTTGAATATGTCGAACACGATTCTTGCGGGTAACTCTGACTACGACTGCGAGAACCAAGAGGCTGGCGGTGGCACGCTCGGCGCGAACACGCACAACCTGATCGCCAACAACAGCGCCGCACCGAACAATTGCGGCGCACCGGCTTTGACCGCCGACCCGAATCTCGATGGGCTGGCGGACAACGGCGGGCCCACGCAGACGATGGCATTGCTACCGGGCAGTCCGGCAATTGACGCGGGCGACGATGCCGTCTGCGCCGCGGCCCCGGTCAACAACCTCGACCAGCGCGGTGTTGCCCGCCCCCTTGACGGCGACAACAACGGAACGGCCACCTGCGATATCGGCTCGTACGAATACTTGCCGTCAAACGCTCCCCCCACCGCCATCAGCCTCTCGAACAGCAGTGTCGCCGAGAATCAACCGGTCGGCACGCTGGTCGGCAACCTGTCCAGCACCGACCTGGACGCGGGCGATACCTTCGCCAACTCGTTCTGCGGCGATACCGACGATGCTTCCTTCTCTATCGTTGGAGATTCCCTGCAAACTAACGCGGTCTTCAACTACGAAGTGAAGACCAGTTACTCGGTCTGCGTCCGCTCGACTGATTTTGGCGGACTGTCCACGGACAAGACCTTCCCGATCACGGTCACGAACGCCAACGACGCGCCCACGAACATCGGTCTCTCCAACAGCAGTGTCGCCGAGAATCAGATAGTTGGCACGCTGGTTGGAAACCTATCCACGACCGACCTGGACGCGGGCGATACCTTCGCCTACTCGTTCTGCAGCGGCGCGGATGATGCCTCCTTCCAGATCAGTGGCGACCAACTCCAGACCAACGCGGTGTTCGATTACGAGACGAAGACCAGTTACTCGGTCTGTGTCCGTTCCACCGATCTCGGCGGCCTGCACACTGACAAGACGTTCCCGATCACGGTCACGGACACCAATGACATCCCCACTGACCTTACCCTCTCCAACAACACCGTGATCGAAAGTCGTCCCATCAGCACGCTGGTTGGAAACTTATCCACCGTTGATGTCAACCCCGGCGACGCCTTCACCTATTCCTTCTGCGGCGGCGCAGACGATGCCTCCTTCTCCATCCTCGGGAACGCCCTGAACAGCGCGGCCATCTTCGACTTCGAGACGAAGACCGCCTACGATATCTGCATCCGCACCGACGATGGCAACGGAGGAACCCTCGATAAAGCCTTCACCATCCGCATTACCGATGTGACCGGCCTGGAGTTGATTATCCCGCTTCAAAATGAAGAACTGCACAGCCTCCTGATCTTCTTCGACTGGGCCGATTATCCCGGTGCGACCGGTTATCAAATCCAACTTTCCTACTCCCCCACCCTCCAGACTTCCTACCTCACAGCGAGGATTGCCGGTCCTGTTTCCTCATACACCCTCCGCCGGGCGCCCGTCAACCGTACCATCTATTGGCGGGTACGCGCAAGATTGGGATTAACTTCTTATAGCCCCTGGTCCGAAATCCGCGCCTTCCACACCCCCACCCCGCCAGGCGTTCCTGTCCTGGTCTCCCCGGCTAACAATGCCCTGCTCTCTGACACTACACCCACCCTCAATTGGAATCAATCCGCCACCCCTGTCGGCACGACCTTCGATCACTATCAGGTTCAGGTGGATGATAATGCCGACTTCTCCAGCCCGGTTATTGACCAGGATGTAGCCGGGATCCGCAACCATACGCTGACTTTAACCACCCTCCTCAACCCAAACACAAGGTACTACTGGCGTGTACGTGCCTGGAACACTGCTGGTGATTACAGCGCCTGGTCGACTGCGAAATCCTTCCGCGAAGCGCTCCCGCCGCCTGCCCTCGTGATGCCCGCCAACGGCATCGCTGTAGGAAGCCTCAGGCCCACTTTCGACTGGGCCGATGTGCTCGGAGCCAATGGGTACACCATCCAAATCTCCCGCAGTAGCACTTTCACAGTCATGGTGGTCAACGCTACCGTTGGTTCCGCCACATCCTCATACACGCCGCTGTTCAACCTCCCGGCGGGAACCACGCTCTACTGGCGGGTAAAAGCCAATGGCCCGAACGGCCCCAGCAACTGGTCAACCGTCTTCAGCTTCACCACACCATAAGCAAGTCGCATCGCACAGGCCTCCTCGAAAGGGGAGGCCTTTTGATTTATTGAGCAAATGAAAAACGTATCCAAAGAGGATTGACGGTATTCTTTAGGCTCTCTGGGAATTGCCGGGGTAGTTGCGCCAGCAGTTGCACTGCTGGCGGGCGGCAGTGCAACTGCCGCCAGAACTGGCGGTACACCACGCTGATTCCCAATGAGCCATTCTTTATGAGTTGTATAAATCGCCAATGTTTATCCGACATTGACTTTGGCACTCACCCCACTTTTAAGACGCGCCATGAAAAAGCAAATTATCCCCGAATTATTCTATAAAGAATTGATGGACAATCTCTGGTAGCACCTCCCTAAAGCGTGGAGGGGCATAAACCTTGCGGAAAATGGGGTTCATTGGCAAACTCTTGCGACTACCAAATCACGCGAGAAGCCAATGAACCCACGAGAACTATTTTGCCCAAATATGGTTCACGAGTGACCAAATTTACACTGTCATAAAAACATCGCATTAAAACATCTGACAGAAAAGAAAAGCCGGTGTAAAAAACTTCGGAAGTCTGCCAGACTTCCGAAGTTTTTTCTTGCAAGTGCAGGTGACCGTCACTTCTTCTAGCTTATTTCAACATCCTTGTTGAACGCGACGATCAGCTCGTCAATCTCATCGGCCTGTTTCTGGACATCCGTCCAATAATTCGGCTCGTACCATTGCTGTTGGATTTCCTCGTAGGTGCGGCCTTGTTGCTCGACCCAGGTGTAATATTTCAGGTTGTGGATACGGCGTCGGTCGGGATAGCGCAGTTCGAGCATGTTGTCCGTGGACTGCTGTAAAATCCAGCGGGCGTAATCGGCGGCGGCGTTGCCATCGGTGTACTCGCCGAATTCCTGGCGCATCTCGCCGATGCGCGAATGATAGAGTTCCATCGAGTCGGTCAGCACGGTGATGAGGATATCGTTCTCGGTCATCTCGTAATATTTCGCCATCTTGACGGCGGTCAGCACGTTGGAGATGCCGGAGAAACCCAGCAGGTCGAGTTGACCCACCAGTTTTTCGGGGATGCCGCGCTCGACGAGATAGGCGCGCCCCGCTTCCTCATTGAAGAGCCGCGAGACGTTGACCACGGCGTTGTCGTCAATTGCCACAACCATATCTGTATTCTTCGTGTTGTGGATCCACGGCACGTGCTTGTCGCCGATGCCTTCGATGCGGTGCGCGCCGAATCCGTTTTCGAGCAGGGTCGGGCATTGCAGGGCTTCACTGGCGGCGATCTTGCTATCCGGGAAGAGTTTCTTCATGTAGTCGCCGCTGGCAATCGTCCCAGCCGAACCGGTGGCCGAGGCCATGCCGCGGTAGCGGTCATTCGGTCCCATGACCTTTTTCAAGACCTCTTCCATCGCGTGGCCGGTCACTTCGAAGTGCCACAGGTAATTGCCAAACTCCTCGAACTGGTTGAAGATCATCAAATCCTGTCCCGACTTGCGAAGTTCCCAGCACTTGTCGAAAATCTCCTTCACGTTCGATTCGGAGCCGGGCGTCTTGATCGTCTCCCCCGCGACTTTGGAGAGCCACTCGAAACGTTCCTTCGACATGCCTTCGGGCAGGATGGCAATGGACTGGCACGCCAGCAAAGCGGAATCGTACGCGCCGCCGCGGCAGTAATTTCCTGTGGACGGCCAGACCGCTTTCTGGGTGGTCGGGTCGAACTGACCTGTGACCAGCCGCGGCACCAGGCAGGAAAACGCGGCGCCGACTTTGTGCGCGCCGGTCGGGAACCACTTGCCAACGATGGCAACGATGCGCGCCTTGACACCCGTCAGCGTGGAGGGAAGCTCGAGAAAATTGACCCCGCCAAAAGTCCCGCCCGAAGCGAGGGGTTGGTTATGCCAGTTGATGCGGAAGAGGTTGCGCGGGTGGAGGTCCCACAGTCCGATACCTTTCAATTCCTCTTTAACTTTGGCAGGAATCTTCGAGGGGTCTTTCATCTGGGCATAGGTAGGGATGATGATATTGCGCTCGCGGGCACGTTGCACGGCGCGGGCGCGGCGGACTTTGTCAATGGTGAGATCAATTTTGCTCATGGGGGATTCTCCTGAAAAATTGTCAGACAAATTGGATTATATCGCGCAAATTCCCGCGAAACATGCCGTAACCCCGCCAACTCTAATCATCCACCCACAAAACTATCAAGTAGTTTTAATGTATCCGGCCAGGTTTTGGTATATGATGAAATCAAGAGAAAGGAGGTAGCCATCGAGAATCCGCCTGAAAATTTCGAAACGGGAAGGATTGGCACGCCCTGAACTGGTAGAGGCCCCGGCTTCTGCACCAGACGTTCTCCGAACGATAGGAAGGTTGCAATCCCAATCCTTCCCCGTCAAAAGTTTGACGGATGGGTGAACCCCATCCGTCTTTTGTTTTAATTTTCGCTACCGTACAATATTCATGACTGCACTGCAAAAACCTTGTGCGACCTGTTCGCCCGAAACCGTCCGCAAGG